>JBOHIG010000403.1:0-37094 GCA_050725815.1 Xanthobacteraceae bacterium | reverse complement strand
GACGCGGACTGGTCGTGGGATTTGCCATCGAAATCTCCAGCGTCGGATGGTCGTCTCTGCCTCCTTACACCTAATGAGCGCGATGACGAAATGCCATGTCCCTAGTGGAGTGGATTTGACACTCGCTACCGTCTGGCCGCGGGCTCGCAAAGCGAATGTCAAATCCAAACTCCACTAGCAATCTATAGTTGCTAGTGGTCCGTTGATTCTAACATTCGCAAACGTGCCTGCCGAAACGGGATGCGAATGTTAGAATCGGACCACTAGCCGCGAGTTCTGGAAGCGAATGTCAAATCCAAAACTCCACCAGCAATCTATACATGCTAGTGGTCCTTTGATTCTAACATTCGCAAAGTCGCCTGCCCAAATGGGATGCGAATGTTAGAATCGGACCACTAGCATGGCGGCTACGCGCTCGCCAAACGCCTTGGTGCCGAGCGGCCCGCCGAGATCGCGGGTGCGACTGTTCGGCTCCGCAATGGCGCGATCGAGCGCGGATTCGATGGCGGCGGCGGCGGCATGCAGCTTGTTGTCCTTGCGGCGGTCGCCGAGCCAAGCGAGCAGCATCGCCGCGGAACCGATGAGCGAGGCCGGATTGGCGCGGTCCTGCCCGGCAATGTCGGGCGCCGAGCCGTGCTGCGCCTGCGCCACGCCGTGCACTGCGCCGTGGTTGATCGAGGCGGCAAGCCCGAGACTGCCGGCGATCTCGGACGCCTGGTCGGACAAAATGTCGCCGAACATGTTGGTCGTGACGATCACGTCATAGCGGGAAGCGTCGCGCACCAGCAGCGCCGCCATGGCATCCACGATCACTTCCTCCAGCGTCACCGCAGGGTAGCGTGCCGCGACCGTGCGCACGCAATCGAGGAAGAACGCCTCCGACACGCGGAACACGTTGGCCTTGTGCACCGCGGTGACCTTCTTGCGCCGCCGCATTGCCAGCGCGAAGGCGGCTTCCGCGATGCGCGTGCAACCTTCCCGCGTGACCTTGCGCACCGACAGCGCCACATCGGGCGTTGGCATGAATTCGCCGGAGCCGACGAACATGTTGCGGTCCGCATAAAAGCCTTCAGTGTTCTCGCGCACGATCACGAGATCGACCGGCACGCCGCATTTCGGCGGCACGCCGGGGCGCGTCCGCGCCGGCCGGATATTCGCGTAGAGGTCGAGCCGCTTGCGCAGCGCGCCGGATGGATTGACGCCGCCCTGCTCCACCGGCGGATAGGCATTGTGATCGACCGGCCCGAGCACGACGCCGTCGGCTTCCTGCGCGGCCTTGAAGGCGGCGTCCGGCAGCGTCGTGCCTTCCGCGCGCAGCGCGGCGTGTCCGATGGTCACCGGCGTGAATGTCAGCCCCAACTCGAACGCCTTGTCCGCGGCGCGCAGCACGCCGAGCGTTGCGGCGGTGATCTCCGGGCCGATGCCGTCGCCCTCCATGACCACAAGGTGAGTCATATTGGCTCCTTCAGAACGTCAGCACGTCAATGAGACGACGGGCCGCGCCCCAACGTCCCCTCCCCCGCTTGCGGGAGAGGGAGCAGGCCGCACGCGCCGCATCGCTTTGCATTTGCTAACCACCAAGGCTCTTCCTGATTTCCGCGGTACGTGCGCCAGCCGCCGCCATCAGGAAGCCCATGTCGGTCTGGGTCGTCACGAAGCGGACGCCCTTCTTCACCAGCTCGCGTTGCCGATCCAGATCCCGGTCGCCGCCAAGGCCGGCGAACTTGTTGTGCTTCTTGGCGGCGGCGATCACGCGATCCATTGCCGCCATGATCTCCGGGCAGCCGAACTTGCCGGGCAGGCCCATGGCGGTGAGCAGGTCGTTGCAGCCCACGTGAACGACATCGACGCCATCGACCGCGGCGATCGCGTCGACGTTGGCGAGCCCTTCCTCGGTTTCGATCATGCAAATAACCAGCGTGGAATCGTTGAGCGCCGGCACCGCCTGCGTCAGCGGCACCGCGCGGTAGTCGTACTGCGGATAGCCGGCCGACACCGAGCGCTTGCCGACAGGCGGAAACTTGCAGGCGTCGACCGCGCGCTGTGCCTGTTCGACGGTACTCACGTCGGGAAAGATGATTCCGGTTGCACCGTTATCGAGAATGACCGGCGTCGCCGGATCGTCGCAGCTTCGCACCCGCACGAGCGGCGCGATGCCGATGCCGAGGGCGGTCTGCGCGATGTGACCGATGGTCTCGACTGAGAACAGCGCATGCTGACCGTCGATGAAAATGAAATCGTGGCCGGTGGACTTGGCGACGCGCGCGATCTCGCCGGAATGCGCGAGGCGCACGATCATCCCGAGCGCCACGTCGCCGGCCTTCATGCGCTCCTTGGCGGGATTTTTCAGATCGTTGGCGGACGACATGAACTAATGCCAATACGGCGGATAGCCGCTCGTCGTCTGCTGCGCGTCGAGGAGGCGCAGCATCGCCGGCCATTCCAGCACTCCATATGGCCTTCGCGTGCCGGGCTGGTAGAGATGCGCGGTGTGGGCGAGCACGTTCTCCCCCGGCATGGTCAATTCGGTGCGCGCCGCCATGGCATCGACCTGCGAACGGCAGGACATTTCGAGCTGATACATGGTGTTGAACGCCTGCTGCACCGTAGCGCCGCAGGTCAACAGCCCGTGGTTGCGCATGATCAGCGCGTCGTGCGGGCCAAGGTCAGAGACGATACGCTCGCGCTCGTCGAGATCGACCGCCGGCCCCTCATAGTCGTGATAGCCGATGTGGCCGACGAAGCGGATGGAGGTCTGCGACAACGGCAGCAGCCCGCATTGCATCGCCGCGACCGCCATGCCGGCGCGGGTATGGGTGTGCAGCACGCATTGCACCTCCGGCCGCGCCTTGTGGATGGCGCCGTGGATCACGTAGCCGGACTTGTTGATGCCGTAGTCGGTGTCGGGCTTGGCGATGACCTCGCCCTCGACGTCGATCTTCACCAGGCTCGACGCGGTGATCTCCTTGTAGAGCAGCCCGTAGAGATTGATCAGCAGATGCTCGGTGCCCGGAATACGCGCGGTGATGTGGTTGTAGATCAGGTCGGTCATCTCGTAGGCGTCGACAAGCCGGTAACAGGCGGCGAGATCGACGCGCGCCTGCCATTCCTCGGGCGAAATCTCTTCGCGGATCGACGGAAAATCGGTGGAGTAGTTCATGAGAGTTTCCAGCTTCATCCGCCGTCAGAGCACGCCCCGCCCTCCGCTCATTCCCGCGTAAGCGGGAATCCAGAATTCTTGACTCTGGGTCCCGCTTTCGCGGGGACGAGCGGAGAAAGCAGACTCCGCTCAGGCGGGTATGCTCTATTGCCGTTCGAAGGATCATACGCCAATGGCCCCAGCGAGTGAAACCGCCGATCCTGTCCTGTCCCGGGCGAGCCGGAGGCACGGCTCGAGGCACAGCATCGCAGAACCGGCATCCCCCTACAGCCCGCACGATCTTGCGTCACTCCATGCGGAGGCCGCGAAGGACGGGTGTGCAGCGACTTGCGGTCGCGGATGATCCGCTCGGTTGAGGCTGGCAACAATCTGGAAACAATGACATCGTTCTAGGCGCAATTCCTTATGGCAAGCAAGAAGACGAAAGGACCGCCCATGTCGAAAATCGGATCGCTGCTGCTCAAGTCTGCGGGATTTCTCCTGGCGCTGACGACAGCCGCCGCCGCGCAGACCTATCCGACCAAGACCGTGCGGATCGTCGTCCCGTTCCCTCCCGGCGCAATCAACGACACTGTCGGCCGTCTGATCGCGACCCAGCTCAGCACGCGCCTGGGCAAGCAATTCATTGTCGACAACAGGCCCGGCGCCGGCGGGATCATCGCCTATGAGGCGGTGGCGCATGCGCCCAAGGACGGCCATACGCTGCTCATCGTCTCGAGCGCGATGACGATAAGCCCCTGGCTGCGCAAGCTGCCCTACGACACCGTGAAGTCGTTTGCACCGGTCGCGATTATCGCCGGCGCCCCGAACGTGATCGGGGCCCGCACCGACCTGCCGGCCAAGTCGACAAAGGAGTTGATCGCGCTCGCGAAGAAACAGAAGCTGAAATATGCGTCATCGGGCGTCGGCACATTCCTGCACCTGGGCGGCGAGCTGTTCAAGCTGTCGGCCGGAGTCGACATCCTCCACATTCCGTTCAAAGGCGCCGGCCCGGCGATGATCGACGTGATGGGCGGCCGCACCGATCTGGTATTTGCCTCGGTCGCTTCGACCATCACCCATGTTCGCTCCGGCAAGCTCAAGGCGATCGGCGTTGGCGCAACGCAGCGCAACCGCTTGATGCCGGACGTTCCGACCGTCTCAGAATCCGGATTGCCCGGCTACGCCGCCGCCAACTGGTTCGGTGTCGCCGCGCCGGCCGGCACGCCGGCACCCATCATCGCCAGGCTGCACAAGGAGCTGGCCGCGATCCAGGACAGTCCCGAAATGCAGAAGCAACTCGCCACCATCGGCGCGGACATCATGAAGATGACGTCGGCGGAATTCGCCAAGCACATCTCTTCGGAATTGGCCAAATGGGGACGCGTGGTGAAGGACGCCGGCATCAAGCCGCAATAATCGCCGGCATTTCCACCATTCCCGTTCGGGTCGCGACAATTTGGACCACCACCGCGCCGGGCCACCAATCGCGCACCGGGGCGTGATATACCATCCCAGGAGCCCGCCTGGACCGGGCATTCGAACGGCTGCCAAGGCCGCAATTCCGAGGACGCAGGACATGACGATCCACTCGCTGCTGCTGAAGACCGCCGGCATCCTGCTGGCGCTGACCACCGTCGCTGCCGCGCAGTATCCGACCAAGCCGGTGCGGCTCATCATCCCGTTCCCGCCGGGCGGCAGCAACGACGTGGTCGGGCGACTGTTCGCCAATGAATTGAGCAAGAGGCTCGGCAAGCAGATCATCGTGGACAACCGCAGCGGCGCCGGCGGCGTGATCGGCACCGAGGCTGCGTCACACGCGCCCAAGGACGGCTACACGCTGCTGATGATCTCGATCGCGCACGCGGTCAACCCGCACCTCTACGACCTGAAGGGCCGCTACGATCCGATCAAATCTTTCACGCCGGTCGCGGTGCTCGCGTCCGGTCCGAACGTGCTGGTCGTGAATCCGGGCCTGCCGGCCAAGTCGGTGAAGGAGCTCATCGCGCTTGCGAAGAAGGACCCCGGCAAGGTCGGCTGGGCGTCGGCCGGAGTCGGCAGCTTCCAGTTCCTCGGCGGCTCGCTGTTCCAGCTGCAGGCCGGCGTCAAATTCCTGCACGTGCCGTTCAAGGGCGGCGGCCCGGCGATGATCGACGTCATCGCAGGCCACAACAAGGTGATGTTCTCATCGCTCGTGCAGACGACGCCGCAGATCAACTCCGGCAAGCTCAGGGCGCTGGGCGTCGGCGGCACGAAACGCAACCCGATCCTGCCCAACGTGCCGACGATCGCCGAGGCCGGCGTGCCGGGCTACGAAGCCGTCAACTGGTGGGGCATCGTCGCGCCCGCCGGCACGCCGCAGGCGGTGGTCGACAGGCTTCGCAAGGACATCGCGGCGGTGCAGGATTCCAAGCAGGTGCAGGCCGAAATGGTCAAGCAGGGCGCGGACATCATGAAGATGTCGCAGGCGGAGTTCGCCAAGTACATGACCGCCGAAATGGCCAAGTGGGGCAAGGTCGTCAAAGAAAGCGGCATGAAACCGAAATCGAAGTAACCTGAACACTGAGCGCGGCTCCCTCTCCCTTGTGGGAGGGGTTGGGGGTGGGGGGTCGCGGTCGCTTGTTCCTCGACGTCCCGGATTCACCTGACCCCCCTCCCCGGCCCTCTCCCGCAAGGAAGAGGGAGCGGAGAGTCGGCACCCGGACACGGCGATGAACCTCGAATTCCTCGAACGCAAGGACTTCTGGTCGGGGATCCTCCTGATCGCGACCGGCGCAGCCGCGGTCGTCGTCGCGCGCGACTATGCATTCGGCGACTCGTTGCGCATGGGTCCCGGCTACTTTCCCTCGGTGCTGGGCGGCCTGCTGATCCTATTCGGCCTCTATATCGGGGGCACCGCGCTGCGCAGCGGCGAGAAGCTCGTCGGCTCGTGGTCGCTGCGCGCGCTGATTATCCTGCCGCTGTCGCTCGTACTGTTCGGGCTGCTGATCGACCGCGCCGGCTTCGTGCCGGCGCTGATGGTTCTGATCTTCGGATCGGCCACGGCAAGCACGCAATTCCGGGTGGTCGAGGTGTTGCTGTTCTCGATCTTCCTCACGGTGATGTGCGTCGCCATCTTCATCTGGGCGCTCGGTATGCCCTATCCACTGATCGCAGAATTCTGACGCCGACATGCATCTCTTCGACAACCTGATCTTCGGGTTCAGTGTCGCGCTCTCGCTGCAGCACCTGCTCTATTGCTTCATCGGCGTGCTGGTGGGGACGCTGATCGGCGTGCTGCCGGGCATCGGGCCGCTCGGGACCATCGCGATCCTGCTGCCGATCACCTACAGCGTATCGCCGACCGCGGCGCTGATCATGCTGGCCGGCATCTACTACGGTGCGCAATACGGCGGCTCGACCACCGCTATCCTGGTCAACCTGCCGGGAGAGACCTCGGCGGTGGTCACCTGCATCGACGGCCATCAGATGGCGCAGCAGGGCCGCGCCGGCCCCGCGCTCGCGATCGCGGCGCTGGGCTCGTTCTTCGCCGGGACGGTAGGCACGCTGCTGATCGCGCTATTTGGGCCGCCGCTTGCCGAAATCGCGCTCAAGTTCGGCGCGCCGGAATATTTTTCACTGATGCTGATGGGACTGATCGCGGCCGCCGTGCTGACGCAGGGCGATATGGTCAAGTCGATCGCCATGGTGGTCGTTGGCCTCCTGCTCGGTATCATCGGCACCGACGTCAATTCCGGAACGCAGCGCTTCACCTTCGGCTTCTTCGAGCTTTCCGACGGGATCGGCTTCATCGTGATCGCGGTCGGCGTGTTCGCAATCGGCGAGATTGTGAGCAATCTCGGCGAGAAGCAGGAACGTCGCGTGCTGTCCTCCAAGGTGTCGAGCCTGCTGCCGTCGAAAGCCGACTTGAAACAGGCCTGGCCGGCGATCCTGCGCGGGACCGGCCTTGGCTGCTTCTTCGGCGTTTTGCCCGGCACCGGACCATCGATCGCCTCGTTCTCCTCCTACATGCTTGAAAAGAAGCTTGCGAAGGACCCGAGCCGCTTCGGCAAAGGGGCGATCGAGGGCGTGGCCGGACCGGAATCCGCCAATAACGCGGATGCCCAGTGCAAGTTCATCCCCATGCTGACGCTCGGGTTGCCGGCAAGCGCGACAATGGCGCTGATGCTCGGCGCGCTCACCATCCAGGGCATCCAGCCCGGACCGCAGGTGATGACGCAGAAGCCCGACCTGTTCTGGGGCCTGATCGCCTCGATGTGGATCGGCAATCTCATGCTGGTCGTGCTCAACCTGCCGCTGATCGGCCTGTGGGTGAAGCTCCTGCAGGTGCCCTACCGGCTGCTGTTCCCCGCCATCATGGCGTTTTCCGCCATCGGCATCTTCAGCGTGCAGAACTCGCCCTTCGAAATCCATCTGACCGCACTGTTTGGGGTGCTCGGTTTTATTTGGATGCGGCTCGGCTTTCCGCTCGCGCCGATGCTGCTCGGCTTCGTGCTCGGCCCGATGATGGAAGAATATCTGCGCCGCGCCATGCTGATGTCGGGGGGCGACCCGACGGTATTCGTGCGCCGGCCGATCAGTCTTGCCTTCATCATCGCGACGCTGCTGATTCTGGTCGTGATGGTCGCGCCGGCGGTGCGCAAGCGGCGGGACGAGTTTACGGATTGACAGTTAGCGGCGAGCTATCCACACGTCATGGCCAGGCATAGCCGTTCGAAGGGACGGCGTCGCTTCGCTCGCCTATGTCCCGGCCATCCACGTCTTTGATCGTTGCCTTCCAGCAAAGCGTGGATGCCCGGACCAAGTCCGGGCATAACGCATCACTTGCCGCGAATGCCCCGACAACGCCACGGAGTATCGAATGCCCGCGACCCTGCTCGACTCGGACGTCTTCCGGGATATCTTCACCACGCCGGAGATGCGCCACGTCTTCTCCGACCAGTACCGTACCGCCTGCTATCTCGAGATCGAAGCGGCGCTGGCGCGCGTGCAGGGCCGCCTCGGCATCATCCCGCAGGAGGCAGCCGACGAGATCGTCGGCAAGTGCAAGGTCGAGAACATCGACTTCGCCAAGCTCAAGGCGACCACCGAGCGCATCGGCTATCCGATCCTCGGCGTCGTGCAGCAGATCGTGGCGCTCTGCGACAAGGGGCTGGGCGAATGGTGCCACTGGGGCGCGACCACGCAGGACATCACCGACACAGCCACCGTCATGCAGATCCGCGCCGCGCTCGACCTGATCGAGGCGGACATGGAGGCGATCGCTGCCGCGCTTGCCGGCCATGCGCTACGCTACCGCGACACCGCGATGGCGGGGCGATCGAACCTCCAGCAAGCGGTCCCCCTCACTTTCGGCTTCAAATGCGCGTGCCTGCTCGCCGCCTTCCAGCGCCATCGCGAGCGGCTTGCGCAGTTGCGCCCGCGCGTACTGGCCGGCGAATTCGCGGGCGCCGTCGGCACCCTCGCCTCCATCGGCAAGGACGGCCTCAGGGTGCAGGAAGGCCTGATGCAGGAGCTCAAGCTCGGCCAGCCGGAGATCGCATGGCACACGGTGCGCGACCGCATCGGCGAGGTCGGCTGCTTCCTCGGCCTTGTCACCGGCACCTGCGGCAAGCTCTCGATGGATGTTAAGCTCCTGATGCAGACCGAGGTGGCGGAAGTCTACGAGCCGTTCCACGAGGGCCGCGGCTCGTCCTCGACGATGCCGCAGAAGCGCAACCCGATCTCCTCGCTCTATATCCACGCGACCGCCGCGGTGGTGCGCCAGAACGCGGCGGCGCTGCTGGAAGCTGCGGTCGCCGACCACGAGCGCTCGACCGGCCCGTGGGAGATCGAATGGATTGCGCTGCCTGAGATCTTCCTGCTCGCTGCCGGTTGCCTGCGACAGACCCGCGACATGGTCGCGGGCTTGCAGGTCGACGCCGCCCGCATGCGCGCCAATCTCGACATGACCAACGGCGCAGTGGTGTCGGAAGCAGTGATGATGGGGCTCGGCCCCCATCTCGGCCGCCAGCGCGCACACGATCTCGTCTACGACATCTGCCGGGCGGCTGCGACCGAGAACAAGCCGCTGATCGATCTTCTGACGGCAGACAAGGAAATCTCCAAGCACGTCTCGCGCGCCGAGCTCGAAACGATGTGCGATCCCGCGAACTACCTCGGTCTTGCCGGCGAGATGGTGGACCGGGTGCTGGCGGTGGAAGCCGTGGCGAAGCGATAGATCTCCAGCCTTATAGCCCGCATGGAGCCATAAGCGCGTTTACGCGCGTCTCGACGTGCTATGGCGGAATGCGGGGCCGTCGACCCGGATTTCGCTTACGCTCATCCGTGCTACATTTGGATGCCCGCTTCCGCGGGCATGACGCAAATAAGATCGCCGACTATGACGGACAGCATCTCCACCATGCGCGGCAAGGTCGTGGTAATGACCGGCGCAACGTCGGGGATCGGGCGGCTCGCCGCCGCACGGCTGGCGGCCCTGGGGGCGCGAATTGTCTTCGTCGCGCGCGACAAAACTCGCGCCGAGGATTCGCTGGCCGAGCTTCGCAGATGCGGAGGCAGCGCCGAGCATCGCGCCCACTACGCCAACCTGACACGGCTCGCCGACATGAAACGCGTGGGCGCCGAGATCGCCGCCGCCGAGCCCCACATCGACGTGCTGATCAACAATGCCGGCAGCCTGTTCGGCAGCCGCAAGCTCACCGAGGACGGACTGGAGCGCACCTTCGCCGTCAACCACATGGCATATTTCGTCCTCACCCGGTGCCTGCGCGAGCGGCTGATCGCGTCGGCGCCCGCGCGGATCGTCAATACCGCGTCGGACGCGCATCGTGGCGAACGACTCGATCTTTCCGATCTGCAAATGAGCAATTGGTTCTCCGGCCGCAAGGCGTATGGCCGCTCCAAACTCTGCAACATCCTGTTCACGCGCGAACTGGCGCGCCGGTTAGCGCCCTCGGGCGTCACGGCGAATTGCCTGCACCCGGGCTTCGTCACCACCAACCTTGGCCAGCACGAAGCCGGGCTGATGAAGCTCGGTATCTGGCTCGCCATGCGCTTCGCCGGCAACCCGGAAGACGGCGCGAGGACCATGGTGCATCTCGCGAATTCGCCGGAGATCGCAAATGTCACCGGGGCCTATTTCCACGATTGCCAACCACACAAGCCGACAGCGGAAGCGCTCGATGACGAGACCGGCCGGCGATTGTGGGCCGAGTCCGAGCGCATCGCCGGCATAAGCTGAATGGCCTCGCGGAAGAACCTGCGTTCAGATCGGATTTCGCGGGCAGCGGCAAACTTGCTAAGATGGGCGTTCGTGGGCTTCGCGCGGAGGGGCACGCGGAGTATGCGTAGTGAAGGCATCGCGCTCCGGTTCGGCCTTGCCAACCTGCTGCTGGCAGCGGGCATTGCCGCCATTCTCATCGGCGGCTGGGCGATCGTCGTCGTCGCATTGATCGCGATCCTCGCCGGCGGCCCCGTCGACGAGGCGGCCGGCGACGATGAAGCGCCGGTCGGCAGCGCGGGGCGCTCGTTCTACGCCGCCAATCTCTACGCGACCGCGCCGCTGATCGCGCTGCTAACGATCGCGTTCCTGGTCACCGTTCGGCGGCTGCCGCCCGAGAGCGGCGCAGCCGGATTCGCCCTGCAATTTTTCGGCGGCGCTTTCCTGATGGGATATCTCTACGCGCTGGTCGGCGTGACGGTCGCGCATGAGCTGACCCATTGGACGCAATACCGGGTCGCCCAGCAATCGGCGCGCATCCTGCTGGCCTTCACCTTCAACACCACGTTCACGATCTATCACGTTCACGGCCATCACCGGACCGTTGCGCAGTACGACGACGCGGCAACCGCGCGCCGGGGCGAGCATGTGTTTGCCTTCCTGCTGCGCACGACCATCTGGCAGTTTCGCGAGGCCTTCACCTATGAAGCCGAGCGCATGCGGCGGGCCAACCGCAGCCCGTGGTCGTTGCACAATCGCGCCATCAACGGACAGCTCTATTCGATCGCAATGCTGCTCGTCGCCTGGACGATAGCCGGGCTGCTCGGCGTGCTGGCGTTCCTCGGCGCTGCTCTCGTCGGCCGGTTCATCCACGAGCTGATGAACTACGTCCAGCACTACGGCCTGGTGCGGGTCGAAGGAGCGCCGGTCGAGTCCCGCCACACCTGGGACTGCTACCGGCTCATCTCGAATGCATTGCAGTACAATCTGCCGCGGCACTCGCAGCACCACATGTTCGCCTCGCAGCCGTTCTGGAATCTGCCAACCAGCGACAAGGCGCCGAAGCTGCCGCACGGATACCAGACGATGGCGATGCTGGCGCTGATCGGCCCGCTCTGGCGGCGGACCATGGCGCCGCTGCTTGCGGACTGGGATCGCAACTTCGCAAGCGAGGCCGAACGTGAGCTCGTCCGGCAGCGAGGATGGCTCGATCGCGCCTGATTCACCGTGTCGCAGTTGTTGCGCGGCGGCCACATCCAACGCGAAATCCTCCTTGCTCACAGCGATCCGCCGCACGCGCGGACGCGGCTCGATTGATGGCCGCCGCCCCACAGGCTAAATTCTTCGCCGGGGACCGATGGTGCGGGGGATACCGATGAGGCGCCCAGAGACAACTGATCACCGCCGTCGCGTGGCCGCTTTCATTCGCCGGACGGCGAGACCGCTGGCGATCCTCGGCTGTGCGCTGTTTCTGGTCGTGTCGCTGCCGGCCACGCCCAGCGGTGCGCAGACATCGAATATGCGGCCTGGCGTTCACGTGTACCTATTCAGGGGCCTCCTGAACGTCTTCTCGCTCGGGATGGACGATTTCGCGAATGAGCTTGCGAAGCGCCGCATCGGAGCAAGCGTCTACAACCACATGCTGTGGGGCAGCGCGGCCGAAGACGCCGCGCGGAACTACAAGAACGGCCGCGCCCGCACCATCGTCGTCATGGGACATTCCATGGGGGTTTCGGCGGTGATCAGCATGGTCGAACGACTCGGCCAATTGAACGTCCCGGTCGCGGTCGCCGTCACGCTCGACGGCAGCCCGGCCGTCGTGCCTTCCGGGCGCGTGCACCGTTTCGTCAATCTCTATATCTCGACCGGCGTGGGCGGCCGGCTGACCAAAGGACCGAAGTTTCGCGGATCGCTGTCCAACGTCGACGTGTCGCGGCTGGCGAACATCGGGCATCTTAACATCGACAAGCAGGCCGCGATCCACAAGATGCTGATGGGCTATGTGAACGGGGCCATCGGCGGTTCGCGCAGCGCATCGACGCCGCGTCCGGCGGGCGCGGCGCAACCCGGCGCCAAGCCGGCTGCTGTGCCGGCGGCCAAGCCACCGGCCCCACCGGCATCGGGCAAAAACGGCCCGGCAAGCTGAACCGGGCAAGGAGTCGCAGAAGCGGGCGTTGGGCGGTCAGGTCGTAGCGGGCGGCGCAGTGCCTATTCGCGCACGCCGGTTTCGGGGAAAAGCCACAGCACCAGAAGCGATACGACCGCAAATCCGATCAGGAAATTCGCCAGGTCGGGACGCAACGGCGAGCCCTGCCACAGCACCAGGACCGCGGTGAGCAGGGCGACTGCCACGGAAACTGCGAATTTGTTCCGAGCGGGCATCGTCTGGTCGTCCTATCGATGCGCCGGCTGAATCCGTTCGTCGGCCGGCCCGCGCGAGCCGGATGAGCCGCCCTCCGACTCAGCGTGCTGGTCGGGGCGCTTGGGCATGGCGCGCAGACTCTTCTTGAGGTGGGTGGTGTCGTACCCGTTGAAAAGATGTCCCAGCAGGCCGCGATCGAGATCGGACGTGCCGAACAGCCAGTCTATGATCGGGAAGGTCAGGTTCATGTTGACCTCCATCATCAGCCGCTGATTGTGATGCGCCGTGTGATGACGGCGCGCGCTGTTGATCAGCGGGCAATTCCGGACAAACCAGTTTTCTTCAATATGGCAGCAGAAGTGGATGAACTCGTAGAGCAGATACATGGCCGTCACGACGCACATGAACAGCCAGCCGACATTGGCCGATATCAGGTAGCCGAACACGAACGCCAGCGGCGTGGCGGTCAGAATGAAGATCGTCAGCGCGTAAGGCGGGAAGATCGTGATCCGCCAATCCATATGGTCGCGGAAGCGCATGTCCTCGTCGGTGAAGAACTGATGGTGGTCGATCATGTGGTAGAGATACACCGTCCGCAGCGGCTTGAAGGCCGGCGGCCGGTGCATGATGTATTTGTGCAAATACCACTCGAATGCATTGGCGACCACGAACGCAAACGGGATCATCAGCCACTCGAACGGCTTCACGTCGTGGATATGCGAGATGTAGACGTAGAACGCGGCGGCGCCGGTAGCGTAGACGATGACGATATGGAAATAGCCGTTGTACCAGCGCGTGACGCGCTCGCGATACGCCTTCTGGAAATTCCGCTGGTGTTGAATCGTCATGGCGCCATCATACAGGAATATCGGTGGCGAGGCGACTCCGGCGTCTCTCAGGGGTCGCCAGCCTCGATGCTGCGGATCGTCTGCTCGACGTCGTCGCTCGTGAGCCTCCAGTTGTTGTCGAAGTTGGCGACGACCCGCTGCATGAAATCCTTCGACAGGCGGATGGCGCGCTCCCCGTCGTCCAGGTGATCGCAAAGGATGGCGAGCGCAAGCTGCTGCGGGTGCGGCCCTTCGTAGGTCCAGTCGAAGCCGCTCCTGGTGAAGCACTTCACATCCCAATGCTGATCGAGCTTGCGGCCATCGACGGTGACAATCAGTCCGTCGATCGATCGCGTTCCTTCATACACCTTCATGGCCGCGCATCAGCATTCATCGGAGGCAGAAGCGAATAGTACAACGTCTCGAGCGCCGCGACGCTCTCGCGAATGTCGTAACGACGGCTGACGTCGTGGCTGCGCTGTCCCATTGCGCTCAGCATGGCAGGATCGGCGAGAAGCTTGCACGCCTTAGCGGCGAGGTCGACATGGTTCCCGGTTTCGAAGGTCAGGCCGTTCCCGCATTCGCTCGTCGAAATGCCTTTCAATGCGTCGGAGACCAGCAATGGCTTGCCGCAGGCCATCGCCTCCAGCACCACCAGGGGCTCGATCTCTGCCACCGACGGCAAGACGAAAACATCGCTAGCGTTGAAGGCGTGCAGCAAGTCATCATCGTTCACATAGCCAAGGAACGTGACCTGCGATGCGACACCCAGCCCGGCGGCCAGTTGCTCCAGGCGCGCCCGCCTGGAGCCGCTTCCCACGACGATAGCATGCGCGTCCGCATGCTCCCTGACGATGTGTGGCATGGCTTCGATGAGCGTCTCGACGCCCTTCTCTGGATGCAACCGACCGACGAAGAGCAGATTCTTTTTGTTTCTCGCCGCCCTAAACTTGTCGAAGAAGTCTCCCGTCTCCCCGCACCGGAAGACGTCCGCATTCACACCGTTGCTGATGACGCTGGTGTTGCAGCGTTTGGCAAGCGCGGCGAAAAGCTGCCGGGAATACTCCGTCGAAAACACGATCGCGTCGCTGCTGCCGTAGAACCAGTGCGCATAGCGATAGAACAGATTGTGGAACCATGCCTTCGGCACAAATCGCGGCATGTTGACGGTGAGCACCTCCGGCAGCATATGCGAGTGGACGACCACGGGGATTTGCAGTGCGCGCGCCGCGCGCGCGGCCACCACGCCCGACGGCATCGGCAGCAGGATATGGACCAGGTCGACGTTCTGGCTGCGCAGGATCTCCCTGATTTCCTTTCCGGTGGGAAGACCTAGATAGAATTGCCCGTCGAAATAAGGAGCGGGAAAACTCCGGAAGCGGAACACCTCGATCGGACCGTGAAAGCCGCTGCTCCGGTTCCGCGGCGACTTGCCGGTAATATAAATGACGCTATGCCCGCGCCCGATCAGCCCCTCGGCAAACCGCGCGGTCGATACCAGGGCGCCGCCAAGATAGTCGGTGACGGCATCGCAGACCATCGCGATCTTGAGCTTCCGTCGGTCAGGGGACAGCATCATTTCTCCGCGCGTGATAGACGGCACGCCTGCATTGGCGCGACTGCAAGGATAGTGCGCGGGCCCGCCATGTCCAGCTTCCGGCGTCCGACGCACGCGCCCACCGCAGTTGAGGCACCAACACGAATGCGTTAGGTACCAACCGAGGATATCGGTGACGTTCAGATGCCTTGGTCAGCGATCATTGCCGAAACCGTCTGGTGGATGTGCGTAGTCGTCTACCTTGCGATCCGCTTCCCTCACCTGCGGCGGGCGCGAAGCGAGCCGGTCCGCACCAGCCAGCGGGATTTCCGGGACGCCTTCGTGCGCGGGTTCGGCGTGCTCACCTTCGCCGTCCTGCCCTTCACCTATATCGTCACCGATTTTCCCGAATTTGCCACCTATCCGTTCTTTCCGCCGTTCGCCGCGATCGGCGCCGCAACGTTCCTGGCAAGCCTGTGGTGCATCCATCGATCACTCCAGGACCTGGGCCGCGGCTTTTCGCCGAGCCTGGAGATCCGGCACCAGCACCAGCTCGTGACCGCCGGCATCTACCGGCAGATCCGCCACCCGATGTATCTCGGCTTCCTGCTCTGGGCGATCGCGCAGGTCATGCTGCTGCCGAACTGGATCGCCGGCCCGGCGGCGCTGGTCGGCTGGATCGTGCTGTTCGTCGCGCGGGTCGGACGCGAGGAAGGCATGATGCTGCAGGAATTCGGCGACCAGTACCGTGCCTACATGGCGCGCACAGCGCGTCTCGTGCCGGGCATATTTTGAAGCCGCTTCGCCGGCGATCAGGTCCGTCCGGCAGCCAGCTCGCGCAGCAGCTCGCGACGGAAATCATGCGCATCGACCTCGATCGCGTGCCGGGGCGACTGGTCGAAGTTCCAGTGCGGCGCCGAAATCTCTTGGCTAATGCGCTCCTTGAGATCGGCCGGCCGCTGCCGACGCCCTGCGATCTGCTCGGCCACGATCCGCGCCTGATAGTCCGCCAGGTTCCAGATGCAGCCTATCGGCTGGAACAGGCCTATGAAGAAGATTGTCGGAATGCTGTGATGGATCATCTTCAGATAGAGCGGCGGACGCTGTCCGTGCTCCCAGTCGACCACCGCGGCTGGGAGAAACGGGAACGACATCCGATAGCCCGTGCCCCACACGATGGCGTCGAAGCGCTGCATGCGTCCGTCGGCGAAGCGCACGGTCTCGCCCTCGAAGCGATCGATGCCCGGACGCGGCAGCACGCTGCCGTGCCGAAACGCCTCCAGGATGGCGGAATTGAGCGTCGGATGGGTTTCCATCGGTGTGCCGCTCGGTGTCGCCAGCCCGTATTGTTTCCACGGGCCGATATAAAGCCACAGCAGGAAACGCAGGAGCCGGGGGATGATCGGCTTCGGCAGATGCCGCATGAACGCGTAGAACGCGTCGATCGGATGGCCCAGGATCAATTTCGGGATGAAATAGGTCCCGCGCCGCATGCTGATGCAGGTCGTGCGGGCAACGCGAGAGATGTCGACCGCGATATCGCAGGCGGAATTGCCTGCGCCGACCACCAGAACGTCCTTGCCGCGAAACGGATCGGCCCGCCGATAGGCACGCGAATGCAGCATGACGCCTGAATAGCGACCCGGATAGGTCGGGATCGACGGCTCGCGGTGGTGGCCGGAGCAGATCATCAGATAATCGAAGAACTCCTCGGTCGTACCACCCTGCCCTTCGACGCGAACCTGCCAGCCGCCGCCAGCCGCCGGCCGCGCATCGGCGACCCGCGTGTTGAGCCTGACATAAGGGCGCAAGCCGAACGCATCCGCGTAACTTTCGAAGTAGGCGAGAATCTGCCGATGCGACGGAAAGTCGGGATAGCCCGGCGGCATCGGGAAGTCATCGAATGCGGAGAGCTTGTTCGACGAGATGATGTGCGTCGATTCGTAGACGCTCATATGGTCGGGATCTTCGCGGAATACCCAGTTGCCGCCGATCGCGTCGCTGTCGTCGTAGCAGACCACCTGGCGCAGTCCGGCGGCCAGCACGTTCTTGAGCGCCGTGAGGCCGCACGGGCCCGCGCCGACGATGCAAATCCGGGGTTGTGCGGAACCGTTGGTCTGTGTGTCGTTCATGTCACTGTCACACACGTCTTCAAGTGTGCCTCGCAATACCTCCAACGGGCAGATTCTGTCGACTTCCCAAGCATCAACGCATTTGTCCACACGCCGCTAATTCGCAGTTCGCCCTTGTATGAAAGCAGCCCCGGATTATAGGATTATTGGCGGGGGGAGTACCGTGCAAAGTGTACCCTTACAGGCTTGGCTTCTGGCGCCAAATCAGGATGCCACAGCAAGAGTCCTGAGTTTGCTCCATGACGAGGAGCAGTCTCATCGCGCACGGTTTGCGAACGCGCGCGACCGCGATGTCTTCGCCGTCACCCGCGCGGCGCTGCGATGCCTCCTGAGTCTCGAGCTCGGCGTTCCGCCCGCCGAAGTGAAACTTGTCAGCGGCCCGTGGGGAAAGCCGCTGCTGGCGGAAGCCCATCGCCGTCCGCATCTCGATTTCAGCGTCGCGCATTCCGGCGACCACTCCGTCATCGCGATTTCCCGCCGCGGCCGCACCGGCATCGACATCGAGCGCAGCCGGCCGGTTCCAGAGCACGGAAAGATCGCCGCCGAAGTTTTCGGGGGTGAGACCGCCTTGAATCTTGGCCGCGTGCCGGCCGACCGCCGCGACGACATTTTCCTGCGTCTATGGACTGCAGGCGAAGCGTGCCTCAAAGCCGAGGGTCTCGGCTTCGCCGGAAATGGCGGTCGCGCACCCGTCGAGCTGTCATCCGACGGCGCACCGCAGATCAAGATCGACCCCAATTCCCCCGGCGCCAGCCATAGCGGCTGGGCCTTGCTGTCGCTCGACCTGCCGCCCGGCTATGTGGGCAACGTCGCCATCGAGAATTCCGCGCACGCGCGCCACGCACATTGCGTTCCAGAACACGTCGACATCGCACACTTGACCACCTGCGTTTCCTGAGTCCATCAGCATGCAGTCAGCAAGCGTAAACTCGGATTTTGGCGCCGGCATTGCCATCATCGGGATGGGCTGCATCCTTCCGGGCGGCGTCGACTCGCCGGAGGCGCTCTGGCAACTGCTGTGCAACGCGCGCGACGCCATCACCGAAGTTCCAGCGAGCCGCTGGACGGTCGATACGTTTTTCGATCCCGATCCCGGCACGCCCGGCAAGACCGCGACCCGCTGGGGCGGCTTCGTCGACAACGTCGACGGTTTTGACGCCTCGTTCTTCGGAATTTCGCCGCGCGAGGCGGCGGTCATGGACCCGCAGCAGCGCATGCTACTCGAGACGACGTGGCGGGCGCTGGAGGATGCCGGCTTGCAGGTGGGCAAGCTCGCCGGCTCGCGCACGGGCGTGTATGTCGGCATCTCGCATAGCGACTATCACGGCATCCAGAAATTCGGCCGCTTCGAGATCGACGTGCATACCAGCACGGGCGGCGCGTTGAGCATCGCAGCGAACCGGCTGTCGCACCGTTTCGACCTGCGCGGCCCCAGCCTGTCGATCGACACCGCCTGCTCGTCTTCGCTGGTCGCTCTCGACATCGCCTGCAACGCGCTGCGCTCAGGCGAATGCGAGATGGCGCTCGTCGGCGGCGTCAACGCCATCCTGACGCCGGACGTGACGATCACCTTCAGCCGCGCGTCGATGCTGTCGCCGGACGGACGCTGCAAAGCGTTCGACTCGCGAGCGAACGGCTATGTCCGCGGCGAAGGAGCCGGCATGGTCGTGCTCAAGCCGGTGACGCGCGCGATCGCCGACGGCGACCGCATCCATGCGGTGATCCGCGGCACGGCGGTCAACCAAGATGGCCGCACCACCACCATCACGGTGCCGAGCCTGCATGCGCAGGTCGCGATGCTGCGGGAGGTCTGCCGGCGCGGCATGATCGATCCGAGCCAGGTCGGCTATGTCGAGGCACATGGAACGGGCACGCCGGTCGGCGATCCGATCGAGGCGGAAGCGATCGGTACCGTATTCGGCGCGCGCCGGGCCGGCCGGCCGTGCCTGATCGGCTCGATCAAAACCAATATCGGGCATCTCGAACCGGCCGCCGGCGTGGCCGGCCTCATGAAGGCGGCCCTGTGCGTCGAGCACGGGCAGATCCCGGGCAACCTGCACTTCAAGACGGTCAATCCGAACATCCGGATGAGCGAGCTCGGCATCGAGGTCTGCCAGGGTCTCGTCGATTTTCCCAACGGGCGAGGCCCGCTCGTCGCCGCGGTCAATTCGTTCGGCTTTGGCGGCACCAATGCCTGCGCGATCGTCCAGCAGCAGCAACCCGCCCGCCGCAAGACGAACGGCGCCCCCAGCGGCAACTATCCGGTCCTGTTGCCGCTGTCGGCCGCCAGCAAGACGGCGTTGGAGGCCAAGGCCGGCCAGCTTGCCGAGACGATCGACACGGAGACCGCGCTTGCGGATACCGCGGGCACGCTGTCGTTGCGGCGGTCGCATCTCGATCACCGCGCCGCGGTCATCGCGCGCTCGACCGACGAAGCGACTGGGCGCCTGCGCGGGACGGCCAAGTCGGAAACAGGCGACGGCCTGATCTATGGACGCCGCGGCGTCGATCCGCGCGTCGTGTTCGTGTTCACCGGCCAGGGCGCGCAGTGGTGGGGCATGGGTCGCGGCCTCTTGGAGCGCGATCCCCTGTTCCGCACTACCGTCGAGTCGTGCGACGCCGTCTTCCAGAAGCTGTCGGGATGGTCGCTGGTCGAGCAGCTCATGCGGCCGCAGGAAGACTCCCGCATGGACCAGACGATCGTGGCGCAGCCCACCACGTTCGCCTTGCAGGTCGGTCTGGCGGCGCTCTGGAAGACATGGGGCGTGGAGCCCGCCGCCGTCGTCGGGCACAGCATCGGCGAGATGGCCGCGGCCTATACGGCGGGCGCGCTGTCGCTCGAAGACGCGGTCCACGTCGTCTATCACCGCAGCCGCTTGCAGGAGCTTGCGCGCTTCCAGGGCGGCATGGCGGCCGTCGGCATGTCGGCGGCGGATGCCGGGCGTTTCCTGCACGAAGAGCAGTTCGGGCTCGAGATCGCAGCGATCAATTCACCCGACGTGGTGACGATCGCCGGCGACAAGGGCGAGCTCGACCGCATGCTGGCGCATCTCGCCTCGGCGCGGGCGGAGGTCTTCGCGCGCCGCCTGCGCGTGGATTACGCCTTCCATACCCGCCAGATGGACCCGTTCGAGGACGAGCTGCGCCGCAGCCTCGAGGCCATCGCCTCGCACACCTCCGAGGTGAAGATCATTTCGACGGTGACCGGAAAGCCGGTCCAGGCGGGCGAGCTGAATGCGGAATACTGGTGGCGCAACATGCGCGAGCCGGTGATGTTCCACGCCGCGATCGACGCCGCGGTCGACGACGGCTTCAACACCTTCGTCGAGGTCGGCGCGCATCCGGTGCTCGCCGGTCCGGTGCGCAGCATCCTTGCGGCGCGCGGCAAGAAGGGCGTGGTCGTCGCCTCGCTCGATCGCGAGAAGACCGATGAAGACTTCCTGGCCGGTTCGCTGGCCGAGCTTTACGTCAATGGCGTCGAGCTCGACTGGACCGAGATCGCGCCCAAGGGCTGGAATTTCATCCAGCTCCCACGCCATCCGTTCGAGAAGACCTCATTCTGGGCGGAGTCGGAAGAGGCGCGGAGCGCCCGCTTCGATCATCCGGTACATCCGCTGCTCGGTTTCCGCCTAAAGACCGGCGTCCCGCGCTGGCAGGCTCATTTCAACGCCGACATGCCGCGCTTCCTCGGCGACCACCGGGTCGACGGCACCACCGTGTTCCCGGCCGCCGGTTACGTCGAACTGTGCCTTGCGGCGGCGCGCGAGACACTGGGCCCGGGTCCATGGGAAATCGAATCGATCGCCTTCCACGACGCGTTGATCCTGACGCCGAATGTCTTCGTCGTAGTCGAGACCTCGGTCGATCCAGAGCGCGGAAAGGTCGCAGTCCTCAGCCGCACGCGCGGCGAGGACGGAGACTGGACGTGCCGCGCAACCGCGCGTATCCGGGCATGGAGCGGACGCGAGCCGGTCCTGAAAGCCTGGCATCCGAAGCTCGAGCCGCCGGCGCATTTCGAGCAGCCGCGCTTCTACCGCCAGCTTCGGCAGGAAGGCCATGAATTCGGCCCCGCCTTCCAGGGCGTGCGGCTGCTGTGGCGCGAGCATGCGCAATCGCTCGGGCTGGTGACGTTGCCCCCCGAAGCCGGAACGAACAGTGGCTACCTGTTGCATCCCTCCATCCTCGACGGATGCTTCCAGATCATCCGCGGTTTCCGCGACTTCCAGGACAAGACTGATGGCGACCGCGTGCTCGCCTTGCCGGTGTCCATCGACAGGCTCCGTTTCTTCCGCAGCCCGGGCGAATCCGCCTTCAGCCGCGCGACCGCCGTGAAGGAGACGCCCACCCACATCACCGCGGACATCTCGATCATCTCCCAGACCGGCGAGATCGTCGCCGCGATCGAAGGATTCTGCTGCCAGCGGGTCAGCACCTCGAAGAAGCGTGCGGCCGCCGCCGGCGCCTCGCTGTACCAGGAACGCTGGATCGCGCAGCCCAAGCTCGACGCCGAAGGGAGCGCGGCCGCGCCAGACCTGTCGGGCCAAAGCTGGCTGCTGCTGGCCGACCGTGGCGGCGTCGCCGAAAGGCTGGCGAAGCAGATCGCGGCATACGGCGGCGAGCCGGTGTTTGCCTTTGTAGGCCAGGAATTCCGGATCACCGGGCCGCAGGCATGCGAAACCACGCCCGACGCCGAAGGCTTGAGGCGCGTACTCGCCGAGCTTGCGCCGGCGGCCGGTCACGTCGTCCATCTATGGGCACTGGACGCGTCCGACAGCGTCACGGCGTCCGCCGGTATCCTCAACACGCAGGTCGCCGATACGGAAGCGCTGATCGCGCTGGTGCAAGCGGCGGCCGAGCGTCCGGAGAAGCCGAAGGTTCATGTAATGGTGTCAGGCGCAGTGGCGCTCGACGCCGCGCCGGCATTGGCGCCACTGGCAGTGCTGCACGCCTCGATCCTGGGCGCGGCGCGCACCATCGCCAACGAGCTTCCCGACCTGTCGCTGCGGGTGCTCGACATTGAGCCGGGCAGTCATGACCTGGACGCGCTGTTCGCAGAGCTCGCGCAACCCGACGCCGAGACGGAGGTCGCCTACCGCGGCCGCATCCGGTATGTCTGCCGGGTCGAGCGCGCAAGCAACGACCAGTTGCCATTCACGAAGGTCAACTGGACGCCCGAGGATCGGACACCGCCGTTCCACGTCACGATGACCGCCCCGGGCGTGCTCGACAACCTGATCCTGCGGGAGATCCCGCCGATCGAGCCGCAACCCGGAGAGGCGCTGATCGAAGTCCACGCCGCCGGCTTGAACTTCCGCGACGTGATGGCCGCCACCGGTTTGCTGCCGCCCGAAGCCGAAGAGCAGCCGGCGTGGCGGCGCCTCGGGTTCGAATGCGCCGGCGTGGTGCGCGCCGTCGGAGAGGGCGGCGATCCGGCCCTCATTGGCAAGCGCGTGGTCGCAGTGTCGAGCGGGTGCTTCGCCTCGCACATCGCCGTCAACACGGCGCTGGTGTTCCCGATCCCAGACAAATTTTCATTCGTCGAAGCGGCGGCGCTGCCCACCGCCTATGTGACGGCGCAATATTCGCTGGTCACGCTCGGGCGGATGCGGCGCGGCGAGCGCGTGCTCGTCCACGCCGCGGCGGGCGGCGTCGGCCTCGCTGCGGTTTCGATCGCCCAGAAGCACGGTGCCGAGATCTTCGCGACCGCCGGCAGTCCGGAGAAGCACGATTTCCTGCGCCGGATGGGCGTCAAGCACATCTTCGATTCGCGCTCGCTCAGCTTTGCCGACGACATCATGGCCGCGACCGACGGCTACGGCGTCGATCTGGTGCTCAACTCGCTGCCTGGAGCGTTCCTGGAAAAGAGCCTATCGCTGCTGGCGCCGGGCGGCCGCTTCCTGGAGATCGGCAAGCGCGACATTTATGCCGACACGCCGATCGGCCTAAAATCCTTTCGCAAGAACATCTCGTTCTTCGCCGTCGACCTCGCCCGCCTGGCGCTCGAACGGCCCGACTCGATGCGCAGCGAGATCGAGACCATCCTGAGCGATATCGATCAGGGCAGCGTAACGATCCTGCCGATCACCGAATTCCCGATGTCGGAAGCGCCCGACGCCTTCCGCCACATGGCGAAGGCCAGGCAGATCGGCAAGATCGTCGTCTCGTACGACAGCCCGACCCAGGTCGAGACCAGCCGCACCGCCAGGGATATCGTCCGGCCCGACGCGACCTATCTCGTGACCGGCGGCCTCGGCGGCTTCGGGCTTGCCATCGCGGAATGGCTCGGCGAGCAGGGCGCCCGCTCGCTGGTGCTGGTCGGTCGCTCGGGCGCGACACGCGAGGAGGCCATCGCCGCGCTGGAGCGCATGCGCGCCACCGGCGTCGATGTGCTTGCGGTCGCAGCGGACGTGGCCGACCGCGCGCAGCTTGCCGACGTGATGTCGCAGATCGCAGCACGCGGGAAACCGCTGCGCGGCGTCATCCATGCCGCCGGCGTGATCGACGACGCAATGGTCACGGACCTCGACGTCGATCGCATCCGCCGGGTGTTCGAGCCGAAGGTCGCCGGCGCGTGGAATCTGCATGAGCTGACCCGCGAGCTGCCGCTCGACTTCTTCGTGCTGCTATCCTCGGTCGCCGGCATCATCGGGGCGGTCGGCCAGGCGCACTATGCCGGCGCCAACCGCACCCTCGACGCGATCGCGGCTCACCGGCAGGCGCAGGGCCTGCCCGCGCTGTCCATTGCATGGGGCGCGATCGCGGAAGCCGGCTTCCTCGACCGGCGCCAGGACGTCGCACGCTATCTGGAGCAGACCGGCATCCGGCCGATCCCGCTCAAAAGCGCATTGCAAGGCTTAAGCGATCTTATCGGCCGCGCCTGCAGCAGCGTCGTCTTCGCCGACGTGCAATGGGCGACGCTGGCGCGCGCGAGTCCTGCGCTGGCCGCGACCATGCGCCTGTCGGCCTTCGCCGCGGCGCAGGCATCCGACGACGGCAAGTCCGGCCATTATCTGCGCAGCCGGCTGCTGTCGCTGCCGGAGAACGCACGCACGCCGTTCATCGAGACCTATGTACGCGACCAGGTCGGCTCCGTGCTCAAGGTCTCGCCGCAGACCGTCGAGCTCGATCGGGCGCTCAACGAGCTCGGGCTCGACTCGCTGACCTCGTTCGAGCTGAAGAACCGCGTCGAGGCCGAGATCGGCGCGTCGCTCCCGATCGGCAAGTTCCTCCAGCGTCCGACGGCACGGGACCTGGCGGCGGTGATCCTGGAACGACTTGAATCCTCCGCGCTCGAGACGCCCGAGGCCGGCGCCGGCGACGAAGCAGGCTCCGAGCCCGCGATTTCCATCGGCCAGGAAGCGCTCTGGTTCGTCGACCGCTTCGCACCGGGCAGCCCGGCCTATTCGCTGACGATGTGCATCGCGTTGCGGCCGAAGCTCGATCCCGAGCGGCTCGACGCCGCCTTCCAGCGCGTCGTCGCGCGCCATGACAGCCTGCGCTTGTCGTTTCCGGCCGACTCTACGGGCCCGGTGCCAACCTTCCTCGACCGGACCGCGTTCAAGCTTTCGGTGCACGATGTCGTCACGCGCGACGAGCAGGCTTTCCGGCAGGAGCTCGACCGCGAGGCGAACCGGCCATTCGACCTCGGCGAAGGACCGCTGATCCGGCTGCATCTCTATCGGCGGCCGGACCACGACGTGCTGCTGTTGCAGGTCCATCACATCATCGCCGACGCCGCCTCGATCGCGATCAGCGTCGAGCAAATGCTGGAAGCCTATTTCTCCATGGAGGCGGGGGCGCCGGTGCGGTGGTCGCGGCCGGCGCTGCCGGTCGCGACCTACGTTTCCTGGCAGCAGGGCCACGTCAGCGGCACGGCTGGCAAGGCGGGCGTGGACTACTGGCGCAGGCAGCTCGCCGACGCGCCGGCGTCACTCGCGATGCCGCTCGACTTCCCGCGCCCGCCCTCGCAACGCGGGCCCGGCGCGGCGCGGAACTTCACCATTCCGAAGGAGCTCGGCCAGAAGCTCAAGGCGCTGGCGCGCAGCGAGGGGCAGACGCTGTTCAGCGTGTTGCTCTCCGCCTTCAACGTGCTGCTTTATCGGATCGGCGGCGACAACGACATCGTCGTGGGCACGCCGACGCTCGGCCGGCTGCGCCCGGAGTTCGCGGATGCGGTCGGTTATTTCGTCAATCCGGTGCCGGTCCGCACCTGCATCGACAGCACCGACACGTTCAAGAGCTTGATCGAGCGGGTGTCCACCACCGTGCGCGAAGCGCTTGAGCATCAGGAGATGCCGTTCGCGCGAATCGTGCGCGATCTCGACGTGCCGCGCGACCCGAGCCGGTCGCCGATCTTCCAGGTCATGTTCGCGATGGAACGATCGGCAGAGATCGATTCGCACGGCTTTGCCGCTACCCTGCTGAACACCGAAGGCGCGTCGATCGCGATCCAAGGCTACAAGATCGAATCCATCGCGGTGAAGCGCGACCGGGCGCAGTTCGACCTGACCTTCGTGATGGAGGAATTCGGCGATTCCATCTTCAGTGTCGTCGACTACCGGACCGACCTGTGGAAGCCGGAAACCATCGAGCGGATCGTCGCGCAATATCGCGCGATCCTCGAAGCGATCGTGGAATCCTCCGAAGCAACGATCGCGGATTCCCCGATCGGCCAGGATTCCGGCCGTGCGCTGATGGGGCGCGCGCTAGAAAACTATCCAGATGTCATCGAAGCGATCCATGCCGCTGCGGCAAAGACCCCCAACAAAGTCGCGGTGGAATCGACGGACGGACGCCTAACCTATCGTCAGCTCATGGAGCGCATGGCCGCGATCGCGGGAGCGCTGGCGGCGAACGGCATCGGCGACAATTCCCTGGTCGGACTGTCGATGGGCCGCTCGAACGACCTGCTGGCGGCGGTCCTGGGCGTCATGCAGGTGGGCGCGGCCTATGTGCCTCTCGACCCCTCGCATCCCCCTGCCCGGCTGGCGCGTGTTCTCGCCGACGCCGCTCCGAGCATTGTACTGGCCGACGTCGCGAGCGCAGAAATCGTGCGGCCTCTGACTGAAAGCCCGGTCCTTCTCGTCGACTCGGCGATCGGGGCAAACGCGGCAAGCTATGTGCGCTTCGACAAAGGCGGCTACGAGTCGTCAGAGCTCGCCTACGTCATTCATACCTCGGGCTCCACCGGCGGGCCGATCGGCGTCGAGGTCCGCCGCGACGCCGTGTCGAACTTCCTGGCGGCGATGGCGCTCGAATTGCCGATATCGTCCGACGACACGCTGCTGGCAGTCACTACGGTGTCGTTCGACATCGCGGTGCTGGAGCTTTTGCTCCCGCTCACGCTGGGCGCCAGCGTCGTCATCGCCGACGACGAGATGTTGCGCGACAGCAGGCGGCTCGCCGCCCGGCTATCCGAAAGCGATATCACCGTCATGCAGGCGACGCCGGCAAGCTGGCAGATGCTGATTGACGCCGGCTGGAAGGGGCGGCCGACGTTCAAGGCGCTGGTCGGCGGGGAGCGGCTCCAGCGCAGCCTTGCCGACGACATCCTGGCGCGTGTCGGCGAGCTGTGGAACCTCTACGGACCGACCGAGACGACCGTGTGGTCGACCTGCGCGCAGATCTTCTCCGAGCCGGCCACGGCCTCGATCGGGCGCCCGATCGCAAACACGACATGTTACGTGGTCGACGAACATCTCAAGGCGGTCCCGGTCGGCGTTCCGGGCGAGTTGCTGATTGCGGGCAGTGGGCTTGCCCGCGGCTACCGCAACAAGCCCGATCAGACCGAGGCCCGCTTCATCCGCAATCCGTTCGACACCAGCGGGGAGACGCGCTGCTTCCGCACCGGCGACTTCGTGCGCGTGAGCCAGGAAGGTGCGCTCGAATACATCGGCCGCCGGGACCAGCAAATCAAGATTCGCGGGTTCCGCGTCGAGCTGGCCGAGATCGAGGCCGCGCTCACGGCCCATCCCGCGGTGCGCGAGGCTGCGGCAACTGTGCAGGGCAGCGATCTTTCCCATGCCCGCATCGCGGCCTTTGCCGCCCTGCATTCCGACGCGCAGGCCGGCGAGACCGACCTGATCGCCGACATCCGGCGCACGTTGCCGGCCTACATGGTTCCGGGGCGTATCGCCGTGGTCGAGGCGTTGCCGAGGCTGCCGAACGGCAAGGTGGACCGGACGCGGCTGTCCTCCATGGCGGTCGTCCCCGCGACCACCAGCCAGGTGCTGGTGCATCCGCGCAACGGCACCGAGGAGCGGCTCGTCACCATCCTGAAGGAAATCCTCGAAGTCGAGCGGATCAGCATCGACGACGACTTCTTCTCGGTCGGCGGCACCTCGCTGCTCGCCATGCGTTATCTCGCGCGCGCGAGCGACGTCTTCCAGGTTTCCATCGGGCCCACCGACCTGCTGCGCGCACCGACGGTCGCGAGCCTCGCCGAACTGGTCGCCAGCGGCGGGCTGGCCAGCGTCGCGGACGCCGGCAAATGGCCCGCCAATCCGATCGAGATCGTCAACCAGCCGGTATGGCGGCCGCTCGCGCTGGCACGCGCGGAAGGCGCCTTCGGGCCGATCGAAGCCGCTGCGATCGCCTATCTGCCGGACGAGGTCGTGCACCTGCCCGGCGTGCAGGCACAGTTGGCGAAGATGGAGAAGGTCGGCTCGGGCCTGTTCTGGACCGGCGTCTGCCGGCTCAAGCTCGGCACCATCGCGCTCATCGTCGCCCCGATCGGCGGACGCGATCTGTTCACCGATGCGAAGAAGACCCGCGCGGTCATCGACCGCTCCGCCGCCTATGCGGCGCAGCTCGGCGCCCGCTGCATCGCGCTCACCGGCCTCATCCCCGCGGCGACCGATCTCGGCCTGTCGCTGATCGCGCCGGACGGCGCCTGCCTGACCACCGGACACGCCGCAACCGCAACGTCGATGGGATTGACGATCGCGGCTGTGGCGGCTGCGGCCGAACGCGACCTGCACGACGAGGACGTGTGCTTCGTCGGCCTCGGCGGCATCGGCACCGCGACGCTGCAAACCTTGCTCGGCTGCGTCGCCCATCCGCGCGCACTGACTCTTTGCGACGTGCTCGCCAAGCGCGGCTATCTGGAATCGCTCGCGCATGAAATCCGGGTGACCCACGGCTTCCGCGGCGAGATCGATATCGCGACGTCGTCGGGCCGGCTGCCGGACAAGGTCTATCAGTCGACCTTCTTCGTCGGCGCCACCAATGCGCCCGACGTCATCGACGTCGACCGCCTCAATCGCGGCTCGATCGTGGTCGACGATTCATTCCCGCTCTGCTTCGATTTGCAGAAGGCGCGGCGCCGGTTTGAAAGCAAGGCCGACATCCTGTGCGTCGCGGGCGGCTCGGTCGCGCCCAATTCGGCTATCGACTGGGACCTGGCGCTGCCGCCCGGCATCGCCACCATGGTGCGCGACGGCGCGGCGCTGCGGCCGCCATCGGCGGCCATCACCGGCTGCATCCTATCGTCGCTGATGCCGGCGAGCGGCTTGCGGCCGACGCTCGGCGCGGTGTCGCTCGACGACTGCCGCCACTATTGGGACGGCTTTGCGAGTCTCGGCATCAAGGCAGGCCCGCTGCATTGCGGTCCGTGGACGCTGACGACAATGGACCTGCACCGCTTCCGCTCGCAGGATCAGGCCACGGACCCGCACGCCGCGCGCCTGCCCCATCGCGGTGCCGCCTCCGCCGTCGAGCGCCTGTAGCGCGGAGCGAACATCACGCGGCGCGAGTCCGTTCGGCCACGAACGATCCGATGCGCTCCAGCGCCTCTCGGCTTTGCGGGAGCATATCGCCGAAGCCATGAAAATTGTGGTTCATGCCGGGAAAGCTTTCGCAGGCGACGTCCGCACCGGCGGCGCGCGCCCGCGCGCAGAAATCCTGCACCATGTCGTGGCAAATCTCCGCTTCGCCGGCATGGACGAGGACATCGCGCAACGACGACAGGTCCACCTCGATCAGCCGGAACATCGGGCGTCCGACGCCGCCCGCCCAGGACGCCATCCGCTCAAGCATCTCGGCCGTCATCCAGTCGGTCGGCGCGTTGGTGTGTAGGCTCGCGCTGTCGCCGCCAGGATCGGTCCAGGGCGAGATCGTGATGCTGGCGCGCGGCAGGGGCAAATTGCGCACCGCGAGTGTCGACAGCAGCGCGAAGACCAGATGGCCCCCGGAGGAGTCGCCGGAGAGGACGACTCGGGGCTGCGGGCCGGCCTGCGCGAGCAGCCACTCGTAGCTGCGCAGTGCGTCCTCGAGCTGGCACGGAAACGGATGCTCCGGCCCCAGCCGGTAGTCCGGCACAAAGGTCCGTCCGCCGACAGCGCGCGCCACGGCCGCAATCAGATTGTCGGTCATGGCCGGCGAGAATACGTAGCCGCCGCCATGGAAATGCAGCCCAATCGGCCCGTTGATATCTTGGACGAACCAGCGGCCGCCGACCGGCGCCGTCGTGTCCGGAATGATGCTCATGCGGTCGAGATGCGGAAGCCGGAAGACCAGCGTATCGATCATGCGCCGCGCGGCGGGAATGCCGCTGCCATCGCCGGCGATCCGGAACGCACGCTTCCCTTGCGCCCGAAAGAAATCGGTAGCAATCTCGAAATTGAACGTCCACGCGGGAAGACGGGGTCCGAATACGACGCGCCGCCCACACACCGCAAGCGTCGAAAGCAACAGCCTCGCAAGGCTGGCGGCTGCCTCCAGCGGCGGCCCTCGCAAGACGAACCTGACCCAATGCATGGGAAATCGATGTGGTTGAAAATGCGGGAACCCCGAAGCGTCGCGAGCAATGCACAAGTTCGCATAGACGGAGAAATATTCAATGCGTGCAGGTGAATTTGTGCGGCGCCTTGTCCGGATTCCCGCCGCCATCGCTGCGCTGACGATGGCTGCGTCGATGGCGTCCGCCAACGATCCCATGGTCGGGTCATGGCTCACCGACCAGCGCGACGGCATCGTGCAGATCAGGCCGTGCGGCAGCCAGATCTGCGGCTACGTGCAGGCGATCCTGGCCGTACCGGAGCCGGGCAGGAAACTGCTCGACAATAGAAACGAGAAGCCGGCGCTGCGCTTGCGGCCGTTGTGCGGCCTGCCAATCCTGGGCAAGCTGCAGAAGCTCGCCGCCAACACCTGGGGCAACGGCTGGATCTATGATCCGAAGACAGGAAAGACCTGGGACGTGGAGCTTACACTCGCCAAGCACGACGTGCTGTCGGTGCGCGGCTACTACGGCGTGAAGACGCTGGGCCAGACCGTGATCTGGACCCGCGCACGTCCCAACTCGCCCAAGTGCAAATCGTGACGTGACGAAGATCGCAGTAACCGGCGGTTCGGGTCAGCTCGGTTCGCTGATCGTGCGGCGGCTGCTCGACCGGCCCGACATCGACACCGTCGTCTCGATCGATCGCAGTCCGCCGCCCTCCCCCGTGCGCAAGCTCGAATATGTCGAGGCCGACGTCCGGGACGAGGATCTGCACAAGCATTTTGCGCAATGCGCGGCGGTCGTGCATTGCGCCTTTCTGGTCACCCAGAACGCTCCGCCCGCGCTGTTGCGTTCGGTCAATGTCGAGGGCAGCCGCAATGTCTTCCGCGCAGTCGCCGCCGCCGGCGTGGAGCATCTCGTGCATCTCTCCTCGATGATGGCCTACGGCTCGGTGGCCGGCCATCCGGTGCCGATCGTGGAGGGCGCGCCGCGCATCTACCAGGGCGACTTCCCTTATGCGGCGTGCAAACACCGGGTCGAGGCGCTGCTCGACGAATTCGAGGTCGCGCATCCGCAGATCGCGGTGTGCCGGCTCCGCCCCGCCGTGCTGCTCGGCCGCGACATGCCGCACATCCTCGGCTGGCTGCTGCGCTGGAAGATCGTTCCCGCCCACGGCGGCGCGCCGCTGCCGATCGTGGCGGACGAGGACGTGGCCGACCTTGCCGTACTCGCGCTGGACAAGCGCGCGCGCGGCGCATTCAACGCCTCCGCCGACGAACTCCTTACGGCTGAGGACATCGCCAAGCGATTCGGCATGTGGGTGCTCGCGATCCCACGCATTTTCGTGCATGGCTATCGCGGGCTCGACTGGTGCCTGAAGCGCGTCGGTCTCAACCTCGCCTATGACGCATCCTGGCTGACGAAGACGCAAGGCGTGATGCTGGTGATGTCAAGCGAGCGCGCGAAGCGCGAGCTCGGGTGGTCGCCGCGCCATGCGACCGCGCATGCGGTGCTCGCGCATTTCCTGGAGCTCGCCTCAAAGAAGACAGACTAGCGCCGCAGCGATCCGAACTTACGGCGCGGACACCTGGCCGCCTTGCGCGCCATGCGCGCTCGCGCGCACCGCGTCGGCATCGCGGCGCAGCAGGAAGCGCACGACCTCGCCGAAATAGCTCGGCGCCGCCACCGAATGATAGAGCGAATCCTTCGGCAGCGCCGCGCTGACGCGTCGGTGGGCCTCCGGCATGTTGTGATACGGGATATGCGGGAACAAATGATGCAGCGCGTGCAGGTTGAAGCCGAGCGGCGCCAGGATCGTGGTCGGCACGCGTGCGGTGAAGTTGAAAGAATCGAGCACCTGGTCGACGCGGTCGCGCGGCTTGCCGTCGGACTCATAACGGTGCCCGACCATGATGCGGATGCCGTGCAGAACCAGCAGCGCGACGATCACCGCATAGATATGCACGACGTTCATCGGCGGCACGACGCCGGTCAGCAGCAGGATGCCGCTGACCAGGAGATAGGCGAAGCAGGCGAATTCCTGGATGCGCCAAACGCGCCGCTCCGCCAGCGTCGGCGTTGCACGCCGCGACAGGCCGAGGATGCCGAGGCTCGATGCGCGCACGTCGACCCACCGCCGCACGGCAGGGCTCACCCAGGCCACGGTCAGGAGCACGCTGAAGCGCGCGACATAGATGAAGGGCAGGACGAAGCAGGCGGCCAGCAGCGCCGCCGCGCCCTTGAAGCCGCGCATCCCGGGCGTGAAATATTCCACGTCGTCCCCGGTGCCGAAGCCGCGCACCGAGTGATGATTGCGATGGTCCGAGTACAGGAACGATGGAATGAGCAGCGGGACGCCGATCAGCACGTTCCAGCCGACCTCGAATCCGGGCAACTGCCGCGCATGGTGCGACAGCTCGTGGTTGAAATAGGACGCGCGATAGAGCGCGAGCACCGCAAGCACGAAGCCGCCGATCGCCACCGGCGATCCGTGCACGATCGCGTCCGGGAACGGCATTGACAGGTATACGCCAAAGCCGGCGGCGATTACGCAGCCGATCAGGTCAGTCCAGTAGATGCCTGCCCGAGGCTGCTGGAGGTCCCGCACCAGCCGCGTTAACGCCTTGAGAGGTAAGCGGTTATCCTCGAGCTCCACGGCCACCGTCGGACCCCCTTGCGCCCACGGCGATACTACACCACGGGACTCCCTGTCACACAAGAAGGCGGGTCGCGCGCGCCTTGTGGTATCCGATGGCGTTGTAGAAGACGACGCGCATTCGGCGATCATCGGCGCGAGCGACGCAACGATGCCGCAATGTCATGTATCATTTGCGGGACGGGTCGGTTAGCCTCGCTCTTGTGCGGCAGCAGGTCCCTGATCGACATCGATCTCGGCTGCAAGCGCACCAGGAACATGCTGTGGCGGCATCAACGCCTCCCAACGTCCTGATGGTGTTTCCCAAGTTCGAGCCGTACTCGTTCTGGAATCTCCAGGCTGCCTGCGACCTCATGGGCGCGCGCTGCCCTGCCCCGCCGCTCGGCCTCATCACGCTCGCCGCGCTGCTGCCGCAGACGTGGACCATCCGGCTGATCGATCGCAACGCCGAGATCCTGACCGAGCGCGACCTGGCATGGGCCGACCTGGTGATGACCGGCGGAATGCTGCCGCAGCAGCCGGACACGCTCGCGGTCATCGACCTCTGCCGCGCGCACCGCAAGCCGGTGGCGGTGGGAGGACCGGCGCCGACGTCGAGCCCGGACGTCTACCGCGGCGCGGACTACCTGGTGCTCGGCGAGGCCGAAGGGGTGATCGACCGCTTCGTCGATGCGTGGACTTCCGGCGTCGCGGGCGGCGTGTTCGAGGCCGAGAAATTCCAGGCCGACATGACCAGGAGTCCGGTGCCGCGCTTCGACCTGCTCAAATTCCACAACTATCTCTATGTCGGCGTGCAGTTCTCGCGCGGCTGCCCGTTCAACTGCGAGTTCTGCGACATCATCGAGCTCTACGGACGCGTGCCGCGCGCGAAGACCAACGAGCAGATGCTGCGCGAGCTCGACACGCTCTACCGCATGGGCCACCGCGGCCATGTCGATTTCGTCGACGACAACCTGATCGGCAACAAGAAGGCGCTCAAGCGCTTCTTGCCCGCGCTGCGCGACTGGCAGCGCCGGCACGGCTATCCGTTCAAATTCTCGACCGAAGCGTCGATGAATCTGGCCGACGACGCCCAGCTCCTGCAGATGCTGCGCGACGCGAATTTCTTCGCGGTGTTCATGGGCATCGAGAGCCCGGACACCGACACGCTGATCTCGATGCAGAAGAAGCAGAACACGCGGCGCAGCCTGGCCGAGAGCGTGCACAAAATATACGCGGCCGGCATGTACGTGCTGGCCGGCTTCATTCTCGGCTTCGACACCGAGAAGGGCAGCGTCTCGCGCGCGATGTCGGACGCAATCGAGGCGATGTGCATTCCGGTCTGCATGGTCGGCCTGCTGTCGGCGCTCCCGAACACCCAGCTCACCCGCCGCCTGGAGCGCGAAGGCCGGATGCGGCCCAACCCCGAGATCAGGGGCGATCAATGCACCGGCGGCCTGAACTTCCTCACGCTGCGGCCGCGGCACGATGTTCTGAGGGACTTCCGCTCGGTGCTGCGGTCGATCTACGAGCCCGACGCCTATTTCAACCGGGTGCGCCAGGTCTCCCGCGCGCTCGACCGGCCGGACCACGTGGTCAAGCCCTCGTTGCGGGAGCTCGGAAAGATGCTCCGCGCCTTCGGTCGTCTCGCCTGGATCATGACAGTGCGGCAGCCCACGCTGCGGCGCCATTTCTGGCGCACCGTGCTCGACTGCGCGCGAAGCAAGCCGCGCAACCTGGAGGCCACGATCACGCTGATCGTCTTCTACCTGCACCTCGGCTATTTCGCGCAGTTCCTGATCCGGGAGCTCGATCGCGAGCTTGCCGGCAGCGACAGCTCGTTCCGCGAGATCGCGATGCCGGCGCCTGCGGCCGCGATCCATGCCGGCGCCGTGCCGCTGCAGCCCGCCGCCGAGCCATTGGCCTGACGCGAGCGACCACGGACGTGCCGCGAGACGGAAGCGGCGGCGTCCTTAAGATCAGCAGCCCGACGTGTTGTCGCCGGTGCGCGCCATCGGCCGGCCGTTGATGAACACGTTGCCGGAGCCGCGCACGACCACGCCGCAATTGGTGCGGTCGCCGAGCCGCGTGGCGGGCTTGCCGTTGATGAAGACGTCACTCGACCCTTCCACCACGACGCCGCCCGAGGTCGCGTCGCCGCTGCGCGCAGCCGGCAGCCCGCCGACCGCAACGTCGGAGCTGCCCTGCACCACCACGCCGGGCGTGGGCGGCTCTTGCGCCTGGGTTTGCGTTTGCGTTTGCGCGGTGGCCGCAAGTGCGACGGCGAAACTGAGGGCCAGCAATGCTTTGCGTGTCATGGAACGAACCCAGGTTCGAAGAACAGTGAATCTTGCGAATGCAAGGCCGGTCCGGGCAATGACGATCGCCTGTAGCCCGGATGAGCGAAGCGACATCCGGGGCTGACTTGCAGGTTTGTACCGCAAGCCCCGCATATCGCTTCGCTCATGCGGGCTACGCTTGCTTTGCGTGTCATGCGATGGTTCGATGGCATGGCGCGTGTCCGGGGGTCGACCGGCGGAAGCTTGCCGTTCTTTGGGGCGAATGCAAGGCCGGTCCGGGCGGCCATCAATTCCTCGTGTAGTCGCGCGGCGACACGCGCGGACGCGCATTTTTGGCGGGCTGCGCCGTCAACCTTAACGCGCTGCCGTCATGTCGCGGCGCGCGCCCTTCCGATAACCTTACGGCGCGGATGTAGCTCAGCGGCAGAGCGCCACCTTCCAAGGCTGGAGGCGGAGGTTCGACTCCTCTCCATCCGCTCCATCGTTCCCCGGTCGCTCGGCGGCAGAGCATGCGGCCCGGATGAGCGCTGCGAAATCCGGGAACGATGCTGCGCCGGATTTTGCTGACCCAGCTGTTCCCACGAATCACGATTCGTCCCAATCCTTAATATACTCGCGCTATGCGCGAACAGATTCTCAGCGAGATACGCCGGCTCGCGGCGGCCAATGGCGGGAAGCCGCCGGGGAAGAATAAGTTTAAGTCAGAGACTGGGATACGCGAGTCCGCATGGTACTGCGTTTACTGGCCTCGTTGGGGGGATGCGCTAGCGGAGGCTGGCTTCGCGCCGAACGCCTACAATCAACGACTCGACGAAAACCACATCATGGCGAAGATCGCCGCTGCGTGCCGGTACTATGGAAGAATTCCCGCCTACGGTGAGTTGCGGATGTACAAGAAGGTGGACCCTGACTTCCCGAGCCACGGGGCGATATCGACGTTCGGTGGCAAGGCAATGTTGGTTCGACGGCTCGGCGAGTGGATGCGCAGCAATCCTGGATACGACGACGTCGCCGCGATGCTTCCGCAGGAGGCGGGCCATGCGGAGCCGCGGGCGAATGTGCTCGAAGGCTACGTGTACCTCATCCGCTCAGGCCCTCACTACAAGATTGGCAGAGGGGACCAACTTGAGCGTCGCGTGAAGCAGATACGAGTCGCCCTACCCGAGGCAGCGTCTCTCGTGCACGCAATCCGCACGGACGACCCACCGGGCATCGAGGCATATTGGCACCGGCGCTTCGCCGAGCGCCGTGCCAACGGTGAGTGGTTCAAGCTGACCAGCGCGGACGTCGTCGCGTTCAAGAGGCGCAAGTATCAATAGTCTGGGCTCCCGCACGCTGGTCCGGCGGCGAGGCCAGAGGGGCGAGGGTTGTGGCTTCAACGTGCGCAAGCAGTCGAACTCATACACCTGTGGGACGGCCCGAACTCCTACTCTCCGGACTGAATCTCAGAGCCCTTTCGCGCCGGCTTCTTGACAGGCGACTTGCTATCCTTACGGTCTATTCGAGCGGCTATGTTCTTGAACTGAGATAAAAGTTGTAAATTCATAACAAAAAAATACCGAATAACGCCGGCTATCAAATATATTACGTAAAAGGAAATTTGCAGCATAAGATTCATATTTAGCAAGAAGACATCTGATTTGTCCGTAACTACAGCTTCGACAAATTTAAACCCGGTCGCATACGCTGCAAAAAATAAAGCACCGAATAACGCAACGCATGCAAACGCTCCTTGTCGAACAAACGAAAAAAGCGTTTTCATGTATTCTAAGGTCACAAGACCTGCTGACTTGAGCGTTCTTGGCTCTATAGCTATGCGCTCACCTATTGACCAGACGAATATCGAAAAGGCAGACAGAAATGTCGTCATCACTCCGACGGCAAAAACGTTTCCGTGCGGAAATTCTGGCAAGAAAATTGGAAAACTAAGAATTATAGCGATCAAAAATACACAGACTGAAATATACAGCGACCTCAAGGTCGGTTTTTTGTGCAAAAGTACGAACGCAACAACAAGAAGTGATACATAGAGCGGAAGACACAGTAACGCGTACACATAGTGCCGCGGCGGGAAAATTACGTGCGATTTAATAATGGGGTCTAGAAATATCGGTGGAAGGACAGCAAGAGGGTATCCAATCGCATAGCCGGTCAATAGGAGAATCTTGATGTCTTTAATTGAGCGCATTGGCCTGCACCCGGTTCCGAAGACACCGAGTTAG
>JBOHIG010000402.1:0-22051 GCA_050725815.1 Xanthobacteraceae bacterium | reverse complement strand
CGGCGGCGCCGCCGGCGGCGAAGGTGTTGACGATGCGAACCGGCCGGTTCGGCCAGTCCTGCGCCGAGGCGGGCGCTGCGGCAAAGACATGAAGGCTCGCAACGGCGAGCAGCGCGGCAGACAGACGCTTCACGGTGACCTCCCTGCTTGCAATTTTCTTGTTGTACAATGCTACGACATTTTCACGCGCTGTAAACGAGGTATTGCCGTGAGCAATCAAGACATCCGCCGCGTGGGTTTGATCGGGCTCGGCAAGATGGGGCTGCCGATCGGCCGCCACCTGGCGCGACGGGGATTTACCGTGACCGGCTACGACGTCGCGCTGGCGGCACTGAAAGCCGCGGCCTCGGCCGGCATCAATCCGGTCAACTCGCCGAAGGCGGTGGCAGCAGCGAGCGAGCTCGTCATCATCGTGGTCGGCTTCGACTCCGAAGTCGAGTCGGTGATGTTCGGCGACAATGGCGTGCTCGCGGGCGCGAGCGACGGCGCCATCGTCGCCATCGCCTCCACCATCGCGCCGCAGACCATGCAGCGAATTGCGAAACGCCTGCCGGCGTCGCCCAAGGTGACGCTACTCGACATCCCGCTGTGCCGTGGCGAAGGCCCGGCGGAGAAGGGCGAGCTCCTGATCATGGGCGGCGGCGACAACGCCGCGTTCGACGCCTGCCGCCAAGCGTTCGCGGCCTTTGCCACCTCGGTCTATCACCTTGGCCCGTCGGGCGCAGGCCAGGTCGGCAAGATGGTCAACAACCTGATCCTGTGGGCGTGCATCTCGGCCAACGAGGAAGGCTTCAAGCTCGCAGGCTCGCTCGGCGTCGACCGCGAGGCGCTGCGCGCGGCGCTGCTCGATTCCAGCGCCGGCAACTGGTCGCTGGCGACGCGGCCGGAGGAGAAACCGATGCCGTGGGCAGAGAAGGACATGAGCATCGTGCTGAAGGAGGCCGACTTGGCGCGGCTGACGCTGCCGCTGTGCGGCGTGGTGAAGGAGGTCATCAAGGCCGTGAAGATCGAGCGCAACTGGCCAACGCCCAAAGCGCCGGGGGATTGACCCTCGCGTCCCATTCCCGTTCAAAGACTGCAATCAAATTCGGAGTCATGGAAGGTTTGCATGATGCAACTTCGCTTTCTCGCGCTGGCCGCGATTTTGGCGTTCGCCATCGCGCCCGCCGCCGCGCAGGACTATCCCACCCGTCCTGTCACGCTCGTGGTTCCCTACCCCGCCGGCGGCGGCAACGACGTGCTCGGCCGCCTGGTCGGCGAGAAGATGAGCAAATCGCTCAAGCAGACCATCGTGATCGAGAACCGCGGCGGCGCCGGCGGCACCATCGGCACCCGGCAGGTCGCCAAGAGCGCGCCCGACGGTTACACCATGCTGATCGCGACCTCATCGCTCGCCATCAACCCGTCGCTCTATCCGAATGTGGGCTACGACCCGCGCAAGGACTTCGCGCCGATCGGCCTGATCGCGTCGAGCGCCAACGTGGTGCTGGTGCATCCATCGGTGCCGGCGAGATCGATCCGCGAGCTGATCGAACTCGCGAAAAAGCAGCCAGGCAAGCTCAACTTCGCCTCCACCGGCTCAGGCTCAAGCGTGCATCTGGCCGCCGAGCTGTTCGCCGCCATGGCGGGCGTGAAGATCAACCATGTGCCGTATCGCGGCTCGGGACCGGCGCTCAACGACCTCCTCGGCGGTCATGTGACGATGATGTTCTCCACGCTGCCGTCCGCGATTGGCATCGTGCGCGGCGGCAAGGTGCGTGCGCTTGCCGTCACCGGCGCCAAGCGCTCCGCCGTGTTCCCGGAGTTGCCGACCATCGCGGAAGCGGGGCTGCCCGGCTACGAGGCCGAGCTGCATTACGGGTTGGTGGCGCCGGCAGGCACGCCGCGCGCGGCAATCGACAAGCTCAACGCCGCGCTCCGCGACGCGCTAAACGACGCGGGCCTGCGCGAGCGGCTGGCGCGCGAAGGCGCGGTGCCGATGCCCTCGACGCCGGAGCAGTACGCGGCCGATATCGACACGGAAGAGAAGAAGTGGTCGAAAATCATCCGCGACGCCGGCGTGAAGATGAAATGACTTTCTTGGCCCGCCGGATGACAGCCCAAACGGAACTTACTTCCCCTTCTTCATATAGCTCTTCACGAACTTGCGGATCTCCGGCGACACCGTGAGCGCGCGACGCACGCGCGTATTGATGTCGGCGCCGGTCTCATAGTGCGGCACGAACTTCATGGTCTTCATCGAGTCCGTCGCATAGTCCGGGTCATCGTTGAGGCGCGCGAGCGCGGTGCGCAGCGCATCGGCCGCCGCCTTCGGCGAGCCCGGCGGCATCGCGATCGTGCGCAGCATGGTCGAGTCGACCGCGAGGTTGGTGCGGTAGACGTCCCACAGCATGCCGGACGGCACGCCGCCTTTGACCTTGCGGTAGAAGTCGGGAAACGACGGGATCGACGTGTTGCGCATTACCGCCGGCACGGTGAACGTTTCGCCGTTGTAGTTGGCGTCATAGTAGATCGGGAGCACCGTGCCGTCCTTGACCAGGGTCGGCGCCACCACGCTGAAATAGGCCGGCGTCGATTCCGAATGCAGGTTGATCTCGCCGCGCTGCACGGCGAGCCGCGCATTGGAGCTGCTGCGGAAGCCGGTCACGTATCTGTACGGCACACCCAGCATGTCGAGCGTCACCCGGATCAGCAAGTCCTTGGACGATTCGACCGCGAGCCCGCCGGCCACCAGCCCTTGCGCCTTCAGGATGTCGGGCCCCTGCTTCATGCCGGGCTTGGTGTCGGCGCGCACGTAGTAGACGGCGTTGCCGGGCTGAAAGCCGATGAATTCGAACGCGCGGAAATCGGCCTTGTGCTTCTCCGGCTCCATCACGTATTTCCAGGCTGCGCCGGTGAAGAAGCCGACCATGCTGCCGTCGCGCGGGCCGAGTTCGCCGACGAAGTTCGTGCCGACAATGCCGCCGGCGCCGTCCTTGTTCTGCACGACAATGGTCGGATGGCCGTCGATATGCTTGGCCAGATGCCGTGCGAGCAGGCGGCCCTCGATGTCGCTCGGACCGCCGGCCGCGAAGTTGATCACCATCGTGAGCCGCTTGCCCTTGTAGAAAGGATCGGCGGCACCGGCATCGGTGGCCGCAAGCATGGTTACGCAGATTGCGGCCAGCGCACGCAGGCAGGTGGTCACCATGGGAGCCCTCCCCTGGAGCACGATTGCTCAAGCTTGAATTGCAATCACGTCTATGTCGTTCTTCGAGTCGATGTCGTCCTTCGAGGATGACCTTTCCGAAGGCGGTTTCCGCGCCTCGAAGTCCTGCTCCTGCTATTGGCGATCGCGAGGCTACTTCTTCTTGGTCGCGCTGCCCTTCTTGATGTAGCCGGGGATGAACTTCCTGATCTCGGGGCTCACGACCAGCGCGCTGCGGATCTCGTTGGGGGTGCCGGCGTCGGCGTCGTACTCCGGCACGAAGCCGAGCGTCTTCATCGCGTCGGCGGCGAACTCCTTGTCGTGGTTGAGCTTGTTGAGCGCCGCGCGCAGGGCCGTGACGGCGGCCGGCGGAGCGCCGGGCGGCAGCGCGATGATCCGCTGCATCGCTCCGTTCAGGGTGATGAGGGCCAGGTAGGTGTCCCACAAGAATCCGGACGGCTTCTTACCCCGGACCTTCTGGTAGTATTCCTGGAACGGCATCAGATTCAGGCCCTCGACCTGCTTCGACACGCCGAACTTCTTGCCGTCCCAGCGCGGATCGAACCAGAGCGGGATCACGATGCCATCCTTCACGAGGGTCGGCACCACTGCGCCGCGATAGCCCGGCGTGGTGTCGGCATAGAGCTGAATCTCGTTTCGCAGCAACGCGAGTCGTGCGCGCTCGCCGCTGCGATAGCCGGTCACGTGGCGCGAGGGGATGCCGAGGATGTCGAGCGTCAGGCGAATCGAGATGTCGCGCCCGGTGTGAGCGGCGACGCCGCCCGAGATCAGGGCCGGCACCTTGATGAGGTCTTCCGGCTTGTTGATCCCCGGCGGAACGTCCTTGCGGACGTAATAGACGGCGGTGCCGCCGGTATAGCCGACGAAGGTATACGTCCTGAAATCGGTTCGGAACTTGTCCGGCTGGCTGGCGTAGTTCCAGGCGGTGGCGGTGAGGAAGCCGATGGTGGTGCCATCCTTGGGCGCGACCTCGCCGAGATAGAGCGTGCCGTTGACGCCGCCGGCGCCCGCCATGTTCTGGACCACCAGGTTCGGCTGGCCTTCGATATGCTTGACGAAATGCCGGGCGAATATCCGCGCGTCGATGTCGGTCGCCGAACCGGCGTCGAAATTCACCAGCAGCGTGACCTTCTTGCCCTTGTAGAACGGCGCCTGCGCGGACGCCTGCGCGGCCGCCGCGCAAACCGCGAATGCGAGAAATCCAAGCCGGACGCATTCCCTGAGCACGGAGGTCATAGGGCGTTCTCCCTCGTCACTTGACGTGGCCATCATACTCGCCGACCCTTCGCCGAATTGCAATTTTGGGCGGCTGAAAGGGAGGTTATGGCGAAGATATCTCGGCTCGGACGGGCGCTGCATCCTGACAATACGGCGCTGGTTCTATTTGACGCACTCCATGGCTACCTGCACCCGAGCGATCCGGGAAAGCGTGCCTTCCTCGAGGAGCGTAACATTCTCAAGAATTTGCAACGCCTGCTTGCGGGCGCGCGGCAGGCCGGGCTGACCGTCTTCTATCCCTCCGGCGCGCATGCCGCCGACGGCTCGGATACGGTCGCGCGGCTCACCGACACCGACATGGACCTCAACCCGATCGCCGCCGACCAGCCGATCCGCCCGCGCTTTCACAAGGGCGCCAAGGATTCCGAGATCGCGGCCGAGCTCGCGCCCGCGCCGGGCGACGTGGTGGTGCCGAAGAATCGCTGGAGCTCGTTCTTCCAGACCAATTTCGAGCTGCAGTTGCGCGTGCGCGGCATCGATACCATCGTGATCGCCGGCGGCTCGACCGACGTCGGCATCGCCTCGACCGTGTTCGCGGCGCGCGACCTCGACCTCGGCATCGTGGTCGTCCGCGATTGCTGCTATTCGATGCGCGGCGACAACAACGCATTCTTCATGGACCGCGTCTTCCCGCGCATGGGCCGCGTGATGACGGTGGACGAGGCGGTCAAGCTGATGGTGAAACCATGAACCTGGCAACGAGTCTCGCGGAAATCGTCACGACCGAAGACATCGTCTGCGGCAACGGCATGCCGGCGTTCCTCGCCTATCCCTCGAGCGGCGGGAAACATCCGACCGTTGTCCTCATGCACGAACGCTACGGGCTGGTGCAGCACACCAAGGATCAGGCGATGCGCTGCGCGCGCGACGGCTACACGGTGCTGGCGCCGAACTTCTTCTTCTGTCATCCGGACCAGCGCGTGCTCAACGCCGGCGACAGCCGCTACGACCTCACCGATCCGGAGTCGGTCGATTTGATGAAGGCGGCGTTCGCCGCCGTGAAGGGCCACCCGGCGGCGGACCTTCGCCGCACCGTCGTCATGGGCTACTGCCAGACTGGGCGGCACCCGCTGGTGTTCGCCGCCGAAGTCCCGGTCACCGCTGCGGTCGTGTGGTACGGCGCCGCGTCGAAGCGCGAATGGGAGGTCAACACGCTGCAACCCAGAGCGCTCGACGCGGTGATCGCCGCGGTCCCCTGCCCGGTATTCGCGGCCTTCGGCGAGACCGACCACATCATCTCGATCGACGACGTGCTGCGCTTCCGCAATTGTCTCGAACAGCACCAGAAGAGCTACGATATCCGCCTCTACAAGGGCGCGCCGCACGGCTGGCTCAACGACACCATGCCAGGCCGCTATCGCAAGGCGCAGGCCGAAGCCGGCTGGGCGGCGCAGCAGCACTTCCTCGCCGAGGTCTTCGCCGGCGTGTGGGACGCCGGCGCGCGCTGGCGCTTCGAGAGCGACAGCAGCAAGGATTACGACTTCACCAAGAACGTGCGGCTGGAGTAACGATTGAGCAACGACCTCACCGGCCGGGTCGCGCTCGTCGCCGGCGGCGGTGGCGAGATCGGCGGCGCGATTGCGCTGCGCTTCGCGCAGGCCGGGGCGGCTGTCGCAGTTGCCGACCTGCGGCGCGAGAGCGCGCAAGCGGTGGCGGCCGACATCGCCAAGGCGAACGGCAAGGCCATCGCCATCCAGGCCGACGTATCAAAGGCGAACGATGCCGAACGCTCGGCGCGGGAGGCGGTGGCGGCTTTCGGCAAGCTCACCACACTGGTCAACGTCGCCGCCACGGTGACGCCGGACGGTACCGTCGAGACGCTCACGCTCGAACAGTGGAACGAGGCGCTCGTGGTCAATCTCACCGGCGCGTTCCTGATGTGCAAATACGCGGTGCCGGAGATCCGCAAGGCCGGCGGCGGCGCCATCATCAACATCGCCTCGCAGCTCGGCCAGATCGGCATCGCGCAGCGCGCGCCCTACACCACCACCAAGGCGGCGCTGATCCAGTTCACGCGCTGCCTCGCGGTCGACCACGCGCAGGACAACATCCGCGCCAACACGCTGTCGCCGGGCGGCGTCGACACCGCCCGTATCCTGCGTCGCTTCAAGAACCGCGAGGAGGCGAACCGCGCCCGCGGCCCGGCCTATCTGCTCGGCCGCCCCGGCCGCGCCGATGAGATCGCTGCCGGCGCGCTGTTCCTGGCGTCCGAAGAATCCTCGTTCATGACCGGGGCAGACCTTTTGCTCGACGGCGGTTATCTTGCCTTCAAGGGTTTCCTGTCGTCACAAGATGATGACCAACACTGAGGTATCCATGCCCGTGACACGTTACGTTGTCATTGCGCTTGCCGCTGGTGTGGCCTGCGAGAGCGAGGCGATGGCTCAATCGCCGGCCGACTTCTACAAGGGCAAGACTGTCACCATCGTGGTGAGCACCGCCACCGGCGGTGGATACGACGCGCTAGCGCGCGGCGTCGCCCGTCATCTCGGCAGGCATATTCCGGGCAATCCTAGTGTGGTGGTGCGCAACATGCCGGGCGCCGGCGGCATTATCGCCATGAACTGGCTCTACAATACCGCCGATAAGGACGGGACCATCGTCGGGCTCGTGGGCAACGGGATGCCCCTCGAACCGTTGTTCGGGACCAAGACGGCGCGCTACGACGCAATGAAATTCAACTGGCTCGGTACCCCGAGCTACGAGGTTTCGATGGTGCTGGTCTGGAACACCGTGCCGATCAACACGGTCAAGGACCTGCAGACGCGCGAAACCACCATGGGGTCGTCGGGAGCCCACTCGACGCCGTCGTTTTACACGCGCGTGCTCAATGCCACCCTCGGTACCAAGATGCGGCTGATCTACGGCTACCCAGGGCAAAACGACGCCTTACTCGCCATGGAGCGCGGCGAGCTCGACGGCTATCCGAGCGTGTTCTACTCCGCGCTCACTTCGACGCGGCCGACCTGGCTGAAAGAGAAGAAGGCCAAGCCGATCGTGCAGTACGGTCCACATCGGCTGAAGGAATTACCCAACGTGCCGTTCGCGACCGACCTGATCACCAATGAGGATGACAAGCTGCTTATGCAGGCCTCGTCGGCGCCGCAGGCGCTCGGCCGCCCGTTGCTGCTGCCGCCGAGCGTGCCGGCGGAACGCGTCGCCGCCATGCGGAAGGCGCTGGCCGACACGTTCAAGGACGGCGCCTTCCAGGCGGATGCCAAGAAGATCGGCCTGATCGTCAACGCTCCGCAGACGGGCGAGCAGCTTCAGAAGGTGATCGTCGACGCCTACAAGACACCGTCGCGGGTGGTGGAGCGCTTGCGTAAGCTGAACAATCCGGGGAAATAGATGCTGCAAACGACATCCGTAAAGAAACCCGCCGCCGTCCCATCTCGCGAGGAGTTGCTGCGCCGTGCCGAGGCGCTGGCGCCAGTGCTGCAGGATCGCGCCGCCGAGGCCGAAAAGCTCCGCCGCTGCCCGGACGCGACCATCCGCGACTACATCGACAATGACCTCTTGAACATCTGCAAGCCATCGCCCTATGGCGGCTTCGAATACGGCTACGACGTGCTGTGCGAGCTGAGTCAGACGCTGGCGCGCGGCTGCGGCGGCCAGGCCTGGGTGCACATGGTGTTTGCCGACAACACGCTGAAGCTCGCCTCCTACACCAAGCAGGCTCAGGACGAGGTGTGGGGCAAGGGCGAGATCGCGAAGCTGTCGAACTGCGTGACGCCGACCGGCAAGGGCAAGCCCGTCGAGGGCGGCGTCGTCTGGAGCGGCCGGCACCAGTTCTCCAGCGGCGTCGACCATGCCGACTGGGTGATGGCGGCAGGCCACGTCGAGCACGGCGACCGTAAGCAAGCGGTTTCGGTGCTGGTGCCGCGCAGCCATTTCAAAGTGCTTGACGACTGGCACGTCGTCGGCCTCGCCGGCAGCGGCAGCAACACCTTCGTGATCGAGGACAAGTTCGTTCCCACGCACCGCATCCTCGACAAGAAGGCCTCCGACGAGGGCAACGCGCCGGGCGCGCATCTTTATCCGGCGCCGGTGTTCCACATGCCGCGCGGGGGGCCGTCGTCGGCGAGCTTCTGCGCGATCGCGGTGGGTGTCGCCGAAGGTTGCCTCGATAGCTACTACAAGTACACGCGTCCGCGGAAATCGCGCGGCACACCGTGGGCCGAGCTCGCCGGCGCGCAGATCGTGGCGGCAACCGCGGCGGCCGAGATCGAGGCGGCGGCGCGGATGTATCAGGGCGCGCTGCGCGAAGCGATGGGCGTGCTGGAGCGCAAGGAGCCGTTCAGCAAACACCGGCAGGTGCACGGCAAGCGCAACATGGCCTTCGCCGCGCAGCTTTCGATCCGTGCGGTGCAGCGGTTGTTCAACGATGCAGGCGGGCGCGTGCTCTACGCCGACAGCGACATGCAGCGCAAATTCCGCGACTGCCACGCCGCCGCCGCGCACCATTCGCTCAACTGGCACAGCGCCGCCGAGAGCTACGGCGCACATGTGCTGGGCGCGGATGGAGCAACCGAATAGCCCGCGGTCATGGCCGGGCGGGCATAACGCAGTCATTATCCTACCGCGAATGTCCGATCCCTACGACTACATCATCATCGGCGCCGGCTCGGCCGGCTGCGTGCTCGCGAGCCGGCTGAGCGAGCGGCCCGGCAACCGCGTGCTGCTGGTCGAGGCCGGCGATGACCATCCGCCCGGACGCGAGCCGTCCGAAGTGCTGGACAGTTTCGCTGCCACCGCGCATTCGAATCCGCGCTTCACCTGGCCGGGGCTGACCGCTGCCTTCGGCCCCCGCCCCGGCAACTCGCCCGACACGCGGCCGCGCCGTCGTTACACGCAGGGCCGGGTGATCGGCGGCACCTCCTCGATCAATGGCATGGTGGCGGTGCGCGGGCTCCCCTCCGACTACGACGAATGGGCTGCGCGCGGCGCCACCGGCTGGGACTGGAACGGCGTGCTGCCGTATTTCTGCAAGCTCGAAAGCGACAAGAATTTCTCTGGCCCGCTGCACGGTAACGACGGGCCGATGCCGCTGCGCCGTATCACGTCGGGATGGCCGCCGTTCGTGCAGGGCGTGTTCGCCGCCGTTTCCGGGCTTGGCTTCAACAACATCCACGACCAGAACGGCGTGTTCTCGGACGGCTATTTCCCGATCGCGATTTCCAATATCGACGATCACCGCGTCTCCACTGCAATGGCTTATCTGACCGACGAGGTGCGCTGGCGCAAGAACCTCACGATCCTGAGCGGCGCGCGCGCCGAGCAATTGCTGTTCGACGGCACGCGTGTCGCCGGCGTGCGCATCCGCCGCAACGGCGAAACCAGCGACATCCACGCGCGCGAGACAGTCGTGTCGATGGGCGCCCTGCACTCCCCAGCCTTTCTGATGCGCAACGGCATCGGCCCGGCGGCGCAACTGTCCGCGCTGGGCATCGGCGTGGTCGCCGACCGGCGCGGCGTCGGCGCGCATCTGATGGAGCACCCGGGCGTAAACTTCGGCTGCTACCTCAAACGCGATGCCCGCCTGCCGGCCGGCATGCGGCGGCAGATGTTCGCGGGATTGCGCTGGTCATCGAACCTCGAGGGCTGCCCCAAAGGCGACATGTACATTATCCCGACCAACAAGGCGGCGTGGCACGCGATCGGCCACCGGCTCGGCCTCATCATGATGTGGGTCAACCGTTCCTACTCGACCGGCACGGTGCGGCTCACCTCGCCCGATCCGGATGCCAAGCCCGATATCGACTTCGACATGTGCTCGGACTGGCGCGACATGGAGCGCCTGATGCTCGGCGTGCGCATGATGATCCGCCTGCAGGCGCATCCAGCCGTGCAGGACACGGTCGAGGATATCTTCCCGGTCAGCTACAGCGACCGCGCGCGCCGTTACGCGGTTTACAGCAGGAGCAACGCGGCGCAGATGTCGATTGCCGGCGCGCTGATGGATTCGGCCGCGCCGCTGCGCCGCCTGATGGTGAAGACATTGATCGCCGACGGCCCCACCATCGCGGACTTGGCGGACGCAGCAACGATGAAGCAATGGATCGCCGACACCGTGCTCGGCCACTGGCACGCGACCTCGACCTGCCGCATGGGCGCGCCTGACGATCCCGGCGCGGTCACCGACCCCGCCGGGCGCGTCTACGGCGTCGAGGGCTTGCGCGTGTGCGATGCCTCGATCATGCCGATGGTGCCCTGCGCCAACACCAACATCCCGACCATCATGGTGGGCGAGAGGATCGCCGCGGCGATGTTGGCGGAGAAGCCTTCCCCGGTTAGCCTTCCGCTAAACTGCGAATAAAATGCGCTGCAAGATCGCGCGCGATCACTCTCGCGCGTGCGTACGGTAGTGTTAAAGAAACGCTACGACGACGATTCAAACCACACGCATCCTCCTACGCCGAATTAAAGGTGCCCCGTGCACATTCGGCCGCATGTGGATGCAATTCAGATCGGGCGAGTGGCTGATCTCGTCGCGCGTGCGCGCCTATTCAATCATGCTGCTCGTGGCATCGTTGGTCGCCGCAATCGTCTGGATCGCGCTCGCACAAGACTTGATCGACCGCAGCGGGAAACCCATCGGCACCGATTTCTCCAATGTGTGGTCGGCCGGGACTCTCGTGCTCGATGGCGAGCCCGCCGCGCCCTACGATCCGGTGCGCCAGCATGAAGCCGAGAAGCAGGCCTTCGGCGGCCGCGATGTTCCTTTCTACGGATGGCATTATCCGCCGCTGTTTCTGATGATCGCCGCCGTACTGGCGCTGCTGCCTTACGGCTGGGCGCTGGCGGCCTGGATGGCGGTCACCCTGCCCGCCTATCTGGCGGTCATGCGCCTTATCGTGCGACGGCCGGAGACGATTCTGGTGGCGATGGCCTTTCCGGCCGTCTTTATCAATCTCGGCCACGGCCAGAATGGATTCTTGACGGCCGCCCTGCTCGGCGGCGGACTTCTCCTGCTCGACCGCAGACCGATCGTCGCGGGCATCCTGATCGGGTCGCTCGCCTACAAGCCGCAATTCGGACTGCTGATTCCGCTAGTGTTGATGGCCACTGCGCGCTGGCGCGTCATCGTTTCCGCCGCAGCGACCGTGCTCACAGCCAGCGCTGCGACGGTTGTTTTGTTCGGCTCCCAGGTCTGGCTCGCATTCGCCGAATCCCTGACCTTCACGCGTGTCGTCGTACTCGAGGCAGGAGATACCGGCTGGGAAAAAATCCAGAGCTTGTTCTCAGCGGTGCGCATGTGGGGCGGCACGGTCGAGATCGCCTATGCCGCCCAGGGTGCGCTGGTCATATTTGTTGTCGCCAGCCTCGTCTGGCTCTGGCGCGGGCCGGCGGACGACAGGTTGAAAGCAGCGGCCCTGCCTTGTGCCTGCCTGCTGGCGACGCCTTATGTGCTCGACTACGACCTGGTCGTGCTTGCGCTTCCGATTGGATTCTTGGCTAGCTACGGACTCGCCCGCGGCTTCCGCGACTACGAAATCAGCATTCTGGCGTTCGCCTGGCTGGCGCCGCTTGCGTCGCGAAGCCTCGCGGGTGCGACCGGGCTCCCGCTTGGCCTCATGGCGATCCTGGCCCTGTATCTGACGACATTGTCGCGCGCCGCCGCCGACACGGCTTCCGCGCGCATGCAGCCGGCTCGGGCGTTCCAACTTCGCGCCCCGTAAAGGTTTGGCGCAACCCTCACACCCGAAGGCTACCCGCGCTTGATGACCTGGCGCACCTCGAAGCCTTCGAATTGCGGATGGCCGAGATAAAGCGGCTTGTTCTGCCCCGCGTCTCTGTGCGCCCGCCGGAACGCTTCGGACTTCGTCCAGGCTTCGAACATGGCCTTGCTTTGCCACACCGTGTGCGAGGCGTAGAGCGTGTGATCGTCCGCTTCCGGCCCCTTCAGCAAGTGGAACTCGACGAAGCCCGGCACCTTGTGGAGCTGCGTATCGCGGTTGAGCCACACCCCCTCGAAGGCTTCTTCCGATCCCCTCGCGACGCGAAACCGGTTCATGGCGATGAACATGGAGCTGTCCTCTGTCTGCGAGCTGCTTGGACGCTGACCTGCAGCAATCCGGGCGCACGCTTATCGCAGATTGAAGCGGACCGGAACCGTGAAGCTGCGACCGCGTCCATCCGGCGGCGCCGGGAACGGAGAGGCGCGGCGGACCATCGCCTGCACCTCGCGGTCGATGCTGGCGATACCGGAGCCGCGCGCCAGCCGTACCGAGGTCACACGCCCGCCGCCATCGATCGTGAATGACACCGAAGCGACGCCCTGACTACCGGCATTGCGCGCGTCGGCGGGATATTGCTTGTGGCGCGCAAGATGGGCGGCGACCCGACCGTCATAATTGGCGGAATTGTCCGACCGCCCGCGGCCGATGCCGCTGGACGCATTGGGCGACACCGCCGCGGCGCGTTTCTTTTGTGTAGCCTTCTTGGCAGTCGGCGCGGCAATGCGGGTGCGCTCGCGCGCCTTGATCATGGCAGGCGTCTTGGACTTCGGCTGCGCTTTGGACTGCTGCTTCTGTGGTTCGGGCGGGGTGACGACTGCGTCGGACGTTTCCGGCTGCGCCACCGGAGGAAGGGCGTCGGGCACTTGCGCTTCCGGTGTTTCGATCGCGGCCACCTGATTTGACGTCTCTGCAACGGCGGCTTCGACCGGCGGTCGATCCGGATCGATCTGAACGTCCGGCGCCGCTTCCTGCGCGGCGACAGGAACGTCCTGCAGCGCCGCTGTCGTAGCGTGCACTTCGACCGCTTGTTGGTTCCGCCTCTCCTCCTGCGCCAACGATGTCGGCTGGACCTCCTGTTCTGCAACAGTGGTCGCCAACCCCGCCGCGGTGTGCCCTCCCAGCACCGTCTCGACAGTAATCGCCTCGATCCCGATGCTCGCCAGCGGCTTCGGTTGCTGCAGGAACGCGGCAAGTATGACACCGTGCAGCGCCAGCGACGCGGCGAGCACCGCCGCCTGCAACTTCATCGACGTGAGTGGCATCGGCGCGGCGGCGCGATCCTGCGCAGCGGCGGTAAGCGGCGGCGTCTCGTGACTTGGCGTCCGGCGCGGGCGCGCGAATGGAACGACATTGCTCAGGTCGGCAGCGGCAGAATCGAAAGGCGTGTCGCGGCGCGCAACCAGGGCCGCGCCGTGAGGGCTGGCGACACGGTCGCGGTCGGCGGCGATCTCGCCCGTTCGAGGGGGTATATTCATGCGTTTCGGACGGCGCTGGATCAGCGCTCAACGGTTCCTGTGAATGTGAATCCCCGGACCGACGCCCGGCCCCGCATTGCAGCGCCAGAATACTAAAGCGATTCAGGCAAGAACACCCCTGACGTCACGGCGGATTACGCGCCCACCCCCACGTACCATCCGCTGCCGACTGCTATCGATGGGGGACAAGCTTCCTGACCGCGTCGATCATGTCCGGCGGCGTATCGTACAGGCTCGCGACGAGCTGTTCGAGCTGTTCCGGCGGCGTGTAGTGCATGTCGACCTTGGACCGCTTCGCTTCCGCGATCAGCGCCGGATCCTTGACTGTATCGGCCATCGCCTTGCGCATCACCGCCACCACGTCGGGTGGCACGCCCGGCGGCATCACATAGGGACGGCCGAATTCGGTGGTCGAGAACACGAAGCGCAGAAAGCGTCGCTGCCGATCGGTCTTGGCGTAGCTGTAGATTGAACGCACGTTCGACAGCTCCACGCTTGGCCGTTCCTCGGCGCGCATCACGATACGCATCTTGCCCGCGCCGAGCAGATGCCCGTAATTGCGGAACTGCGAATAGGCGGTGCAAATTCCGTCAACCTCACCGCGCTCCATGGCAATAATGACATCGGCGGGAGTCTTGTATCCCTCAATGACGCGGAACTTCGTCTTCAGCACGTGGTTGAGCACCACCGGGACGATGCTGCCGGCCCCTCCGGCCGCCGCGCCAATGACGAGCTGTTTCGAGAAGGCGTCATCGAAGCTCCTGGCCTTCGCCGAGTTCCAGAACACGCAGACCCGGCTCGGCAGCGAGGTCGCGCCGAGATAGCTGAACTTCCTCGGGTCGGACTTGATGCGCGTATTCCCGAGCAGCGCCTGGCTCGGCAGGTTGCGCGAGAACGAACCGAACACCGTCCCGTCCTTCGGCGCCTGGCTAAACAGATAATTGGCGGCGATGGTGCTGCCCGCACCCGGCATATTCTGCACGATGATGGTCGGCTGGCCGGGAATGTGCCGGGCCAGGTGCTTGGCCAGAAGCCGCCCGCCGATGTCGTAATCGGCTCCGACGCCGTGGCCGACGATCATCCGGATTTGCTTGCCCTTGTAGTAGTCCTTCCCGGCAGGCTGCGCACGCAGGCTTGCGGAGGCCAGCGCCGCGCAGAGGACCGTAATAAAGAGGGTGCCCGCGTGCATGCGTATTCCCGGCTATCTCAGATTGGGTAGGAGTTTCTTGACTTCCGCGACGGTCGCCGGCGGGGTCTTGTAGAGACTGGCCACCAGAGCTTCGAGTTGCGCCGGCGAATGGTAGGTCATGTCGACCTTCATGCGCTTGGCTTCCGCCACCAGCTCCGGATCCTTGACCGCGTCGGCGAAAGCCTTGCGGATGGCCGCGACCCGGTCCGCCGGCACCTTCGGCGGCAGCACGTAGGGCCGCCCGAACTCGGTCGAGGACAGGATGAAGCGCAGGAAATAGCGCTGCTCGTCGGTCTTGGCATAGGTGTAGATCGAGGGCACGTGCTTGAGCTCGGGCACCTCGACCTCTTCCGCGCGCAGCAGGATGCGCAGCTTGCCGTCCTTGATCTGCTGCGCCTGGTTCGTGAACTGTCCGTAGGACGCGCAAATGCCCTCGACCTCGCCACGTTCGATGGCGATGACGGTGTCGGTCACGCCCTTGTATCCCTCGATCAGACGGAACTTGGTGCCGAGCACGTGATTGAAGACCGTCGGCATGATGCTGAGCGAACTCCCAGTGCTGCCGCCGACGATCAGCTCGTGCTTGAACAGGTCGGTGAGCGTCTTGACCTTCGCCGCGCCGGAGGCGAGGCACACGCGGCTCGGAAACGCGGTGGCGCCGATGAAGTTGAACCGCCGCGGATCGGCCTTGATGCGCGACAGCCCGAGCATGGCCTGACTCGGGAAATTGCGCGAGAACGACCCGAACACGGTGCCGTCGCGCGGCGCCTGGTTGAACAGGAAGTTGGCGGCGATGATGCTGCCCGCACCGGGCATGTTCTGCACGATGACGGTCGGCCGTCCGGGAATGTGCCGGGCGAGGTACTTCGCAAGCAGGCGGCCGCCAATGTCGTAATCGGCTCCGACCTGATGGCCGATGATCATCCGAAGCTGCTTGTCCTTGTAGAATTCCGCCACATCTTGCGCGGCAACCGGCGCGGCGCCTGCAACGCAGAGCGCGGCGAACAGGCAGGCAAATCGGAGCTTCATCCCATGAACCCGTCGGCTGGCTGCAACAGAATGTGAGCATAGCAAGGGCGCAGCCGACACGGTAGCGCAGGCGCGAGGGGACAGCGCGCGACCAATGCGCGCTGGCCGTTGCTGTATTATCGGATCGTCTATGCCTGCGCGCGGTTGCCGGCGGCCGCCTGCCGGCCCGTCGTCCGCATGGTCAGCCGTTCGCGCGCCGACCGCATCGCGCCCATGCCGAGCCGGACGAGGAAGCGACACCATCGGCGTATGCGCCACGACAATCCGTCGTCGATGGAGAGCGAACGCAGATGGTAAGCCTTGGCGGTCGAATGCGCATCGCAGATGCGCTTGAACGGATCGTCGTAGAAAGCGGCGATCTTCTCCACGCCCATCCCCTTGGTGGTGAGCCAACGCGGAATGTGGACGTTGCACAGCCGCTCCACGTCGGTAAGCACCTTGCTGGTGCCGGTGCCGGCGGCGGGACACGACGTGGAGAACGCATCGCCGACCAGCACGATGCCGGGCTGGAGGAATCCCTTGGTGACGGCGAGGTCGGCAGGCCGGATCTTGACCGGGCCGACCACGTCGCAATCGCCCGCGAGCCGCCGCAGGCCGGGCATGATCGCATGCAAGGTCTCGGTCGGCCGGTGGCGCATGTCGCTCAGCCACGGGTCGTCCATGTCACGGTAAACCATGAAATTGGCGCGCATCGCGCTGCCGATCGGAAACAGCGTGATGTAGGCCAGCCGGTCGGCGGTGCGTTCTGCGTAGTAGGTCAGCGCCGGAAACGGGAAGGAGCGGCGGTTCACCGGCGTGAGGTCGAAGGCGATCGTGACCGAGTGGCACGGGCTCACGATATCGCGGGTCATCCCGAGCGCATGGCGCAGCCCGATATTCAGTCCATTCGCCAGCACGATCAGGCGGGCCGACAGTGCTTCGTCGTTCGACAGCGTGATCGTCTGCCGGTCGTCGCTCACCGCAACCGTGGTAGCCTTGGCCTGCACGAATTCGGTGCTGGCCGGAATCTCGCCGCGGACCGCGTTGACCAGCGTGTCATAGAGAATGCCGTACTGGTCGCCGGGACGTTTCTCGACGAGGCGGCCAAAGCGCGCGACCCACGATGCACCGTCGAAGGTTCCGGCGCGCAGGATCGCGGGTGCGATGCCGGTCTTTTGCAGGATCCGGACTTGCGTGCCGTCGAGCTTCTCGCAACGGAGCTCGGGAGGATAGACGGCACGCGGATCGACCAGGACGACGCCATAGCCGGCGCGGCCCAGCATGGCGGCTGCCGTCGAGCCCGCCAGCCCGCCTCCGATGATGGCAACGTCCGTAGTCCGCATGGATTGCCCCGTTTTGGCGTCATTCTTGCGGTCGGAATGCTAAAGGAACCTTGAAATTAACTGTCAGATTACTGGCCTATGCGCCGATTGCGCGCGGCATGGTAACTGCATGTTTCCAGCGTCTTCGCGGTACGCTGCCGGATCGAGGGATGCATCGCCGTCAGATTGGCGACTGAGCGCCTTAACCGAACCGCAATGCCGCATCTCGAAGATGCCGCCATTCAGTGCAGCAGGCGTTGCATGCCGCAAATCAAGGTCACCATCGGCCCGCCGGACCAGGCCCTCGCCGGGCAATGGGACGCCTTGATCCGGCGGGCGCCAGGCAACGTCTTCATGAACCCGGCGGCCCTGCATGCGGCAAAGACCGCCGACTTCGCCGACGTCCATATGCTGCTGGCTTGGGACGGCGGCGACCGGCTGGTTGGGCTATGGGCGCTGCAAGAACGCAAGATCGCGCCGGGATGGCCTGCTTTCCTGGCCGCGCCTCCGTACAACTACGCGTTTCTGTCCAATCCCGTGATCGATCCCGCCGTCGCCGACGAGGTGATGGGTGCGTTCTTCGACGCGATCGCGAGCAACCGGACACTGCCGAGCGCGGTGCGGCTGCGCTATCTCGACGGTGACACCGAGTCCTATGCTGCAATCAGGCGCGCGCTCGACGCCCGCGGCGGCCGGGATATCAAGCTTGCTGAACGGGCGCGGCCGTTCGCCTCGAAGTCGTCCGGCATCAAGCGCTCGGGCTCGACCCGCAAGAAACTCCGTCAGGACTGGAACCGGTTGTCCGCGCTCGGATCGGTGGACATCGTCAACGACCGGACTCACGCCGAAGTGTGTGACGCGTTCGAAACCTATCTCGCGATGGAAGCCGAGAGTTGGAAGGGCGCGGAGGGAACGGCGCTCCTGTGCGCCAAGGACGACGCGGCATTTGCCCGCCGGCTGATCGGCGATCTGGCGGCCCGCCAGGATGCTTCCGTCGCGCTGCTGCGCGTTGACGGCAAGGCGATCGCCGCGCAGGTGCTGCTCTATTGCGCACCGACGGCTTATACGTGGAAAACCGCGTTCGATTCCCATTACGCCAAGTATTCTCCGGGCTCGCTGCTCGTCGACAAGATCAGTGACGACCTGTTCACAACCGGCGGCATCGAGGCGATCGAGTCCTGCTCGCCGGAAGGCGGGTTCATGACCCAGATGTGGGACGGCCGGCGCACGACCATCGACCTCCTGATCGATGTCGGCGCGCGGCAATCGCTCAACTTCAAGATGGCAGCCGTCTCCGAGCGCAGCTACGCCATGCTGCGCAATCTGCGCAACCGGCTGCGCGCCACGTCCTGGTCACCCTTGCCCAAGCGGAAAGGCCTCGCTGCCTCGCGCTGATCCTGCCTCGCGGGACGGGATGCGGCCTCTTGTAGCAGGCCGGCCCGTCGGCAACCCAGCTAAGCTTTCAGTCGTTCAAAGACCAGGGTGACAGGGGTTCGTTTTGCGCCGCGCCGGCTCGGCAGTCGTGTGACTCAACGAACGTCTTTGTGGCCATCGGCCGGAATCAAGGGAGGTTTGCCAATGCTCAAGAGCTCTTTGTCGGCGCTCATCGTCGGAACCGCGTTGACCGTTGCGACGACCGCAAACGCTCAAACCGACATTGCATGGGGAACCTCAGCCGTAGGTTCCAGCGGTCACAAGGCCCTCGTGACCCTGGCGACCGTGCTCAATCGCGAGATGAAGAAGTACCGGGTGACGGTGCAGCCCACGCCGGGCGCAATCGTGACCGTGAAAGGCTACGCCACCGGCAAATTCGGCGGCTATTTCGGCTCCGACATCGCGTTCTACGAACTGGCCAACAATACGGCGCGCTTCAAGGGCTTCAAGGCGAGCATCAAGCGGCAACCGGTGCAATCGTTCTGGGCGTTCACGCTCGAAGTCGGCCTCGGCATCGCCGCCAAGCAGGCGGGAACGATCAAGCGCTGGCACGATCTCGCGGGCAAGAACGTGTTCACCGGCCCGCTGCCGTGGGATACCCGCGCGCAGGCCGAACGCGCGCTGGCGGCACTCGGTATCAAGCAACGCTATTCGGAAGTCGACCTTGCAACCGTCGGCTCGGTGCTGAATTCCGGGCGCATCGCCGGCTTCACCGTCTATACCAGCGCCGAATCCAGCACGGCGCCGTGGCTGACCGAGATGTCGCTCACCGCCGACTGGGCCGTGCTCAATCCGAGCGCGGACGAGATCGCGGCGCTCAAGAAGGCCGGCTTCGCCCCGGTCCAGGTCGACACCAAGGTATTCAAGCGCGACGTTCATGCCGCGAAGGCGACGTTCCTGCCGTTCTACTACGGCTTCCATGTGGGCCTCGAAGTGCCCGAAGCCGACGTCTATCAGATGCTGAAGGTCATCGAATCGCGCGTCGACGAATTGGCCAAGGGCGATCGCGCCTTTGCACAGATCAAAGCCGGCATGCCGGCGATGCAGAAACGCGGCGTCGAGTCTTCGGTCAACCTCGTGCCGGTGCATCCGGGCCTTGCGAAGTACATGCGCGAGAAGGGCGTATGGGATTCCAAGTGGGACAGCCGCATCGCCAAAAAGTAGAGCTGGCGTGATATAATAGACCGGCTTGCATGAAGCGGACGGCCGCAGCGGCGGCCGTTCTTTCACTCCAATTCCCTGTCCGACGGTCCTCCCGATGTCGTCCGCTAGTCCGCCCCACGTGCGCACGACCGTCACCGCCCTCTATTATCTGACGGCCATTGGCTTTTTCCTCGTTCTCTTGAACTACTACGTGAGCGGCGAAGGCGGCCCGACCGTGCTCGCGGTCATGCTGGTGCCGGTGACCTTCGTCCTGTTCGTGCTCGACGGCTTGCGCAAGGACGAGCTCTACCGGAACCTCGGCTGGCTTCCGAACCATGTCATCGGCGGATTGTTAATCGCGCTTGCGATCGTCTCCGGACTGTACGTCCACATCGAGTTCTTCGACATCCGCACGGTGCGCGCCGGCTTCTGGAACACCACCGACCTGTTGATGGGCGGCATCATGGTGCTGCTCATCATGGAGTACACGCGCAAGCGCCATTTCGTGCTGTTCGTGCTCAACATCGTGCTGATGCTCTACGCAGTCTACGGCTGGGTGGTGCCGGGAATGTTCCATCATCCCGGGCTGAGCTGGGAACGCGTCGTCACCGCGATGAGCGTCGAGACTGCGACTGGCGTCTATTCGCGGCTGCCGCAGCTTGCGCTGACCGTCATCGGCTCGTTCCTGCTGGTGCTCAGCGTGCTGCGCGCGTTCGGCGCCGTCGATTCGATCCTGCTCGGAGCCGAACGCGTTGCCGCGCGGTCTCCGCACGCGCTGCCGCAATCGGCGGTGCTCGGGTCATGCGCCGTGGGCACGGTCAGCGGCAGCGGCGCCGCCAATGCCGCCACCATCGGCTCGGTGACCATTCCGGCAATGATCGCCGCCGGCATGCCGCGCGCGACCGCGGCCTGCATCGAAACCGCGTCCTCGCTCGGCGGCCAGCTGATGCCGCCGGTCATGGGCATCTCGGCGTTCCTGATGGCCGACTTCCTCGGCGTGAGCTACTTCGACGTGGTGGCGCGCGGCTATGCGCCGGCGATTCTCTATTACGCCTCGGTGTCGCTCGCGGTCTATCTGCTCTCGATCCGCTATCGCATCGGCAGCGAAGGCGCGGCCCTGCTTACCCGTAAGCCGTTCACGTGGCGCGACGGCGTCAACCTCGTCGCATTCCTGTCGGTCGTGGGGGGACTCATCCTGTTCATGGGCGTGGCGAATATCGCGCCGATGATCGCCGCCCAAAACATGTTCCTCATCATTGCGCCGGTGCTGTTCGCGTTCCACGTCTTCTGGCTCTGGCGCAAGCACGGCCGGCCCGGCCTGCGGGAGCTGATCGCGCCGCTCGGCCGGCTGGTCAATTATTTCGCCGAGATGACCGCCGACCTGACGCTGCTGCTGGCGACGCTCTCGATCATGACCGGCGCATTCGTGATTACCGGCATTCCGACCAAGGTCGGCGTGCTGCTGGTCGAGGCCGCAGGCGTCAATCTCGCCGCCATGGTTTTGGTGGCGTTCGTGTTCGGAGCGCTACTCGGCACCGGGCTGCCGCCGGCGCCGACCTACATCCTCACCGCGCTGGTGATCGCGCCGCCGATGATCAACGAGGGCGTCGATCCCTGGGTGGTGCATTTCTTCGCGTTCTTCCTGGCCGTCTGGGGCGAGCTGACGCCGCCGACGTCGGTGGTCGCTGCGGTTACGGCCAAGATCGCCGATGCATCGTTCAATCTGACGCTGCTGCGCGCCATCAAGCTGTGCGTGTCGCTGTTCATGCTGATGGCCGGCGTGTTCGTGCGGCCCGAGCTGGTGGTCCAGCCCGGGCTCGAGCAGCTCGGCGCCATGGCGTTAATCCTGATGGCGACCGTCGGCGTGACCTTCAGCCTGCAGGCGAGCTTCAGCGATGTCCGCGCCATCGACCTGACGGTCCGGACGGCGCTCGCGGCCGTCGCCCTGGTGGTGTTGTTTCATCCGAACGAATTGATCGCGGCGCTGGCCGGCGTGCCCGTCCTGGCATGCGTCGGCTATTGGCTCCTGCGGCGGCGCCTCCTGCCGGTTCGGGCCGCGCCAGCGACGTGAGCCGGCGAGCGCGCGTAAACATTCCGTAAACCCAAGCCGCGCAAAGCTATGCACAGGTGTCATTATCCTAACGCCTGTTGCAGCCCCGCAACTGACTTTCGCCCCCAATCCTGCTTAAAGTTCCATCGACCAGCCCGGCGGGGGCTGACTAGTGTGGTGGTTCGGAAGTCCGCTTCATTGCTGC
>JBOHIG010000401.1:0-14075 GCA_050725815.1 Xanthobacteraceae bacterium | reverse complement strand
GCAGGGCGCTGCGCTCGGCCGCCTCGGCCGCCTGCGCGACCGCCCAGGCGCCGATGCCCCGCGCCGATCCGCAGAGCGTATGTGCCAGCGTGCCAATGGCCTCAGGCGTCTGACCGCGCATGCGCGCGAGCAGGACATCGCCCTGCATGGCGAACAGCTCCAGCACGTCGCGCTCGAGGCCCCTATCGCCCTGCGTCATGCGCGCGAGATGGGCGAGATCGACCACCCGACCGGGCGCTTGCGCGAACGGCGCGAGCGGCGGCGCGTCCGCCCGCACGGCGACGCCGGTATGCTCGGCGGTTTTCGCCGACACTTCCGCCATGACTGCCTCCCGGGAGCTCTCTGTCCCCCTGCCAAAGCAATTTGGCATAGAAACGGCCAAGGACAGGTAAACGCGAGGCACGCCGACAAAGCGGTGGTTAATGCCGGCTAGCGGTTTTGAGGCTCATTCTCTGGAGCGCTTGGCGGCGGCTCGACCCCCAACGCGCGGAACCCTGCGGCGGTCAACCGACAGGCCAGCCAGTCCGGCTTGACCGGATTGTTGAGCCAGGGCGCCGCCCAGCCTCGGGCCATGCAGATCTCGATGGTCTTCCTCGGGACCTCTCTACCGTCACGGTCGAACAGCGGAAGCTTTCCCCCAGGTTCGGCAAGGCCGCGCTCCAAATATCGGCGCTGGGCATCGGTCGGCCGTACACTGGCCGCAATGTGGCCGGAAAAATGGTCGGCAGAGCGACCGGGTGCGTGGCTGCCGCCCTTGCCAGCCGATGTCTTGGCCATGGTTACTCAACCGTTAACGATGATTAAAGAGACCTTACCAAGCAGTTTCCTTCGGTCTGCCAAGCCGATAGGATAGAGGGGCGGCAGTGGAATGTCAGCCTGGCGGCGTTGACGCGGGCTGTCACAGGGGGATCCGGAGGGGATCTTTCAAGGTACACGCGCTCGTGGCACGGCCGGATTCTGTCCGGCCGCAGCCCTGGTTCAGCGTAGCAACGAGGCGACGACCGACATGGCTAACACCCCGAAGAAGATGAAGGATCCGACAGAAGCGGCGCTGTCGGCGATCCAGGATGCGCTTCATATCAGGGATGCCGAGCCACAAGACGGCGCAATGGTGGCCCCGGCGACGACGCCTGGCTTGCCGTCCGACGAACACCTTTCCGACAAGCCCTGGCCGGGCCTGCGGTCCGATCCCTCGGCCCAGACCGACAGCCTGAAAGATGACGAGGTCTACAGGCCTGAGGACACCGGCCCGATGCGGCGCGCCGCCAATGACGACCGGGAGTCGATCGGTGCCATCCTGCGCGCGCTCCAGCGCCGCCCGAGCCGAACGTCCTATCTGCTGGCCAGCATCTTCGCCGGAGTCTGGGTGGTCGGCGCCTTCGGCCTCGGCTGGCTCTATATGCCCGAACTGCAGGCAGCGCTCGGCCCGACCGGCCTGACCGCACCGGTGCTGGCGCTGCTCGCCACCATCTTCCTCGCTCCGATCGTATTCTTCTATTTCCTTGCCCATATGGCGGTGCGCTCGCAGGAAATGCGGCTGATCGCCCAGTCGATGGCCGAGGTCGCGATGCGGCTCGCTGAGCCCGAAACGGTCGCGCGCGAGTCGATCGTCACCGTCGGACAGGCAATCCGCCGCGAGGTCGCGGCCATGGGCGACGGCATCGAGCGCGCGCTGGCGCGCGCCGCCGAACTTGAGACGCTGGTCGCCAACGAGGTGTCGGCGCTCGAGCACGCCTACAACGACAATGAAGTGCGTATCCGCGCGCTGTTGCAGGACCTCGGCGGCCAGCGCGACACGCTGGTCGGCCAGGCCGAGCAGATCCGCGACGCCATCAACGGCGTCCACCTCGATCTCAGCCACGACATTTCCCAGATCAGCCAGCTCGTCGCCGAGCAGGTCAACGACGCGGCGCGGCGCATCACGCTGACGCTCGCCGAAAAGGGCGAGCACATCACCCGCGCGCTCGGGCATGCCGGCGACACCATGATCGAGCAGCTCGGCGAGCGCGGCGGCGATCTCCTCGAGCGCCTCGAATCGACCGGCGCCACCACCGCGGAGGCGATCGCGCAGGCGAGCGACCGGCTGACCGCGACGCTCAACTTCAAGACCGACCATATCGGCGACGAGTTCACCGAGATCGCCGCCAACCTCCAGCACATGATGTCGGTGCGCCTCGACCGGGTCGCCGACGGCTTCTCGCAGAAGTCGGCGGCCGTCCTCGACATGATGACCGGCCGCACCCAGCAGCTCACCGAGCTCGTCGTCGACACCGGCAACCAGCTTGCCGACGCGATTTCGAACCGCGTCGAGGAGGTCAATTCCTCCCTCAAGACCACCGGCGATTCGCTCGTGCTCGATCTCTCGCTGCGCGGCGGCGACGTGGTCGCCAAGCTCGAGCAGACCGGCTCGCGCATCACCGAGACCATCGTCCAGCGCGGCAACAAGGTCAGCGACACCTTCCGCGAAAGCGCGGAATCGCTGGCCGAAGTCATCGGCACCCGCGGCGACGCCGTGCGCGAGATGCTGGCCGCGCGCTTGCAGTCGTTCGAAGACATGTTCAACCACGGCGGCTCGGAGCTGGCGGAGCGCATCGCGCGCGACTCCACCACGCTCGGCAACCTGATCACCCGTCATCTCGGCGAGTTCGACCGCACCGTGAAGACCTATGGCGGCGAAATGGTCGAGCGCCTCGGCGACCGCACCCAGGAAGTCATCACCGCGATGCGCGACTACCTGGACAATTTCGACACCCGCGTGAGCACCAAGTCGGCCGAGGTCACCACCAGCCTCGACCAGCAGTTCATCCGCTTCCAGGATGCGCTCGACGGGCGCACCCATACGCTCAACGAGGCGCTCGGCTCCCGCGTCATGGACATCGCCAAGACGCTGGCGGACGGCGGCAAGGAGGTCGTCTCCGCGCTCGACAAGCGCATCAGCGACGTGACTGCGGTTATCAATGTGCGCGGCGCCAAGCTCGCCGACGCGCTGGGCGCCAAGATCGACGACATCGACAAGGCGCTCGGCCAGCGCGCCATGGAGGTCGCCGGCAACCTCGACAGCCGCATCGGCCGCTTCGAGGAACTGCTGATCGGCCGCGCCGAGCAGGTCACCCAGGAAATCGAGACCCGCAGCAAGGCGGCCGCCGACATCCTCAATGCGCGGATGGAGCAGCTTTCCTCGGCGATCAAGACCAACACGAGCGACGCCGAACGCGCGATCACCGAGCTGACTACCAGCTCCACCGAGACGATCGGCTCGCGGCTCGAGCAGTTGAACGTCGCGATCAAGACCAATACCGGCGAGATGGAGCGCGCGATCGGAACGCTCGCGACCACCACCACCACGGTCATCAATGCGCGGCTGGAGCAGCTCAGCCAGTCGATCAAGACCAATGCCGGCGAAGCCGAGCGCAATCTCACGCAGCTTGCCTCCACCACCACCACGGCGATCCGCGCCAGCGCGCAGGACGCCGAGCGCAGCCTCGCCGGCATGTCGACCGGCGTGAGCAACGTGCTCAAGCAGAACGCCACCGAGGTCGAGCGCACGCTGCTCGGCGTCAGCGCGGAAGTGGCGCGCAACTTCGTTGGCAAGGCCGACGAGATCACCGCGGCGGTCAGCGCCCGCTCGGCCGAGATGACCCGGCTTCTGGACGAGAAATCGAGCGTGCTGATCAACGCGCTCAGCGGCAAGAGCCAGGAATTCTCCAATGAGGTCAGCCGCGTCACCGAGCACGCGGTGAAGGCGATCGAAGCCAAGGGATTCACCTTCACGCAGACCATGATGGACAACTCCGAGCACATCGCCCGCCTCATCAACGAGGCGAGCGAGAACGCGACCCGCGCGCTTAACCGTTCGATGAACGAGGTGCAGGCCGCGACCCAGACAGCGGCCGAGAGCTCGACCGGCGCGGTGTCGCGCTCGATCAAGGAAATGCAGGAAAGCGCGGACGCGGCCAGCAAGAACGCTTCCACGACGATCGCCCGCACGCTGCGCGAGCTCCAGGAGCAGACCAGCTCGGCGGTCGAGCAGTCCAAGTCGACGGCAGCGGCGGCCGTATCGGAGATGCTGGAGACGCACGGCATGTTGCGCTCCGACACCACCGCGCTGTTCGAGCGGCTGCGCGAGGCCAACATCCTGCTCCAGGAGGTGCTCTCCGGCGCTCACGAGAACATGAACGAGATCGAAAGCACGCTGGTCAACCGCGTGGCCGATTTCGTCACCGCCATGAACGATGTCGCGGGCAAGACCGGCGCCGCCAATTCGCAAGTCGAGCAGCACATCGGGGCGTTCCAGAAGGTCACCACGCAGACGCTCGGCGATCTTTCGCAGCTCGCCGTTCAGTTCGACGCGCATGGCCGCTCGCTGGCCGAAGCGGTCGCCCTGATCGATCGCAGCAACCGGCGCGCGGAAGGCGCGATCAACGAGCGCCGCGAGGTGCTCGACACCGTGGTCGGCGCCCTCGACAGCAAGTCCGAGGAGATCGACAGCCGCCTCAAGCGCTTCACCGGCTCAATCGACCAGTCGCTGTCGGCCGTGCTGGGCACGCTCGACGGCAAGTCGCAGGACCTCGATCAGCGCCTGACCCGGTTTTCGGAGCTGCTCGATCAGTCGCTCGAAAGCGCCTCCGACCGTACCCGCGAAATCGCGCGGCTGGTCGCGGACGCCACCAACCAGGGCGCACGCGCGATCTCGGAGAACTTCGAGCAGATCCGCTCGGCCAATGAGGACGAGTACACCCGTACCGCGCAGGCGATGCGCTCGATCTACGAGCAGACCACCGGCGACGCCAACGGCATGCTGAACCAGGCCGCCGAGCGCTTCGCCGAGGTGGTCGAAGGGCTCAAGCGCATGGCCGCCGAGATGCAGCGCGAGCTTGACGCCACCCGCACCGAACTGCGCAAGGGCATTCTGGAGCTGCCGCAGGAAACCGCGGAAAGCGCCGCTCAGATGCGCCGCGTGATCGTGGATCAGATTGAGGCGCTGGCCGAGCTCAACCGAATCGTCGCCCGCCATGGACGCGGCCTCGACGCAGTCGAGCCAGGAGCACGCCGGGTCGAAACCCATGAAGGCGCGCCGCGCCGCGAGGCGGTGCTGGCGAACGGCGGTCCGCGTCCGGAGCCGCGGCCGGAGCCCCCGCGCGCACGCGCCGACATCACCGGGGTCGCTCCGCCGATGCCGAACCGGCGCGCCGAAGCGCCGTCGCTCAGCCCCGCCGCTCAGGGCACCGCCCGCACCGGCTGGCTCTCCGATCTGCTGACGCGGGCGTCAGAGCCCGAGGCTCCGCGCGAGCCGCCGCCGGTTGCGGCCACCGGCCACCCGGGCGAAGAGCGCCCGGCCCGGCACAGCATCGAGTCGCTCGATTCGCTGGCGGTCGACATCGCCCGCATGATCGACCACGACGCGGCCGCCGAGCTGTGGGACCGCTACAAGCGCGGAGAGCGCAACGTGTTCACGCGCAAGCTCTACACCATGCAGGGCCAGCGAGCGTTCGACGAGATCCGCAGGAAGTATCGCAGCGACCGCGACTTCATGCAGACGGTCGACCGCTACATCGCCGAGTTCGAACGCCTGCTCGACGAGGTCTCGCGTGACGACCGCGGCCAGGTGGTGGCGCGCACCTACCTCACCTCGGAGACCGGCAAGGTCTACACCATGCTCGCCCACGCGGCCGGACGGTTCGATTGACCGGATCGACCGAGATCAAAAAGCAGACGGGCGCGCTTCGGCGCGCCCGTTTTGTTTGTGCCTGCTCACCCGTGTCGCGCAAGCGGTTTCTGACTGCTTGAACGCGAAACGTCGGCCGCGATCCGAAACGCGCCATGCTATGATCGCGCTCGCAACGGGTTTGCCTCTAACCTGACCATCCACGCTGGGCAACGCGGCCGCGCCGCTTGGCGCGGACGGCACCATCGGACATGAACGCCTTCCCGATATCGCTCTCGGTGCGCACCGAATACTGGCCGATCGCGGGCAGCTTCACGATCAGCCGCGGCGCGAAGACTGAGGCAGCCGTCTTGGTCGCAGAACTCTCCGACGGCCGCCACCGCGGCCGCGGCGAATGCGTCCCCTATGCCCGCTATGGCGAAACGATCGAAGGAGTCGCCGTCGCCATCAGGGCGATGGAGCCTGCGATCGCAGACGGCCTCGACCGCGAAGCCCTGCAACAGGCGATGCCGCCGGGCGCCGCCCGCAATGCGCTCGACTGCGCGTTCTGGGATCTCGCCGCCAAACGCGCCGAACGTCCGGCGCATGAACTCGTCGGGCTTCCAGCGCCAAAGCCGCTGGTCACAGCCTACACGATCTCGCTCGACACGCCCGAAGCGATGGCGGAGGCCGCGACGCGCGCGGCCAGCCGCACGCTGCTGAAGGTCAAGCTCGGAGGCGACGGCGATCCCGAGCGGATCGCCGCGGTGCGCCGTGCCGCGCCCAATGCCGAGCTGATCGTGGACGCCAACGAAGCCTGGACGCAGAAGAACCTGACTGAAAACCTCACCGCCTGCGCGGCCGCCGGCGTGACGCTGATCGAACAGCCGCTGCCCGACAGCCACGACGATGTGCTGTCCGCCTTCAGGCATCCGGTCCCGATCTGCGCCGACGAAAGCGCGCATGCGCGCGCATCGCTGGCCGCGCTCAGGAAAAAATACGATGCCGTCAACGTCAAGCTCGACAAGACCGGCGGCCTCACCGAGGCGCTGGCGACAGCCGAAGAGGCTGAACGCCTGGGGCTGACGCTCATGGTCGGCTGCATGGTGGCGACCTCGCTATCGATGGCGCCTGCGATGCTGGTTGCGCAGCGCGCGCGCTATGTCGATCTCGACGGCGCGCTATTGCTCGCGCGCGACCGGCTTTATCCGCTACGCTACGAGGAAAGCCGCGTGCATCCGCCGTCGCGGGCGCTGTGGGGTTGAATTGCACGACCCGCGCAGATGTTGCGCCGATAGACTGCCGCCTTATGCTTGCGCCGGCGGTTCGGGGAGTAAACCATGATCGACAAACGACGTGTTCTGGCTGCTCTGATTGCCGCCGGTTTGTGCGCGCTGGCCGCGCCGGCGCCGGCGCAAACTTACCCGACGCGGCCGGTGAAGATCATCGTCCCGTTCGCGCCCGGCGGCGTCGACGTGACCGCACGTCTGGTGGCCGACCGGCTCACCGCCGCGCTCGGGCAGCCGTTCGTGGTCGAGAACCGCCCCGGCGCCGGCGGCTCTGTCGGCGCCAAGGCCGCCGTCAGCGCCACGCCTGACGGTTATACCTTGCTGTTCTCGACGCCCGGTCCGGTGGCAGTCTCGCCCGCGATCAACAAGAACGCCGGCTACGACACCATCAAGAGCTTTGCGCCGATCGCCATGGTGTCGATGAGCCCGCTGCTGCTGGTCGTGCACCCGTCGGTGCCAGCGAAATCGGTGAAGGATCTCGTCGCGTATGCGAAAGCGAATCCCGGCAAGGTGCGCTTCCCATCGCCCGGCTTCGGGACGCAGCCGCATCTCGTCGGCGAGATGTTCCGACTCGCAACCGGCACCGACATCGTCCACATCCCTTATCGCGGCTCGGCGCCGTCCATCACGGACCTGCTCGCCGGCCAGGTGCAGCTCTATTTCGACAATTTCGCAAACGTCCTGCACTACGTTGCAGCGGGAAAGCTGCGGGCGCTGGCGGTGACCAGCGAGGCCCGCAGCAGCCGCGCGCCCGAGCTGCCCACCATGGCCGAGAGCGGCTATCCCGAGATCGGCGCCATCTATTGGAACGGTATGCTGGCGCCCACCGGCACGCCGGCCGCCGTCGTCGACAGGCTTAATGCTGCGATCAACAAGGCGCTCGCAGCGCCCAAGTTTCGGGCGGCGCTGTTGAAGCTCGGTTCCGAGCCCCGTTCCGGAACCGCGCAGGAATTCACGGCCTTCATCGCAGCCGAGGCGCGGCGCTGGTCGGCCGTGGCCCGGGCCGCCAAAATCAAGGTCGATTGAGGGCGCGGCGGACACCAACCACCGGCCCCGTCGGCGGTATGGTCGTAGGGGCAACGACTGACAGGTTCCGCAATTTAAATTTAATCCGAGAGGGACTTTCGCAAAGGTGTAGCGATCTCGTAAAAGAGTATCCTGGCCCCTGGCACGGAGAGGGACTCATGCGGTTCGCGGCCTTGATCGGCGCCGCCCTCGTGGCGCTGTCGGTAACGTCTGCATCTGCGGCAGTGAGAATCGTCGGCGACCCCGGAGGACAGATCGGGCCGTACCTGGAATCCTTCACCGCGCTCCGCAATTCGGGCGAGAGCGTCATCATCGACGGCCCTTGCCTGTCCGCATGCACGCTGCTGCTCGGCGTGATCCCGCGCGAGCGAATCTGCGTGACGCGTCGCGCGCGCTTCGGCTTCCACGCCGCCTGGCATCCCGGCAACAACGGAAGTCCGATCCACAGCCGCGGTGGCACTCAACTGCTGATGAAGATCTATCCGCCGCATGTGCGCGCCTGGATCCAGCGCCGCGGCGGCCTCACCGCCAAGATGAAATACCTGAGCGGCCGCGAGCTGAGCCGGATGTACCGGACCTGCCGATAAGCCAACGCGCTCGCGCTCAGGCTCTATCGTCCGTCATCAATCGTTTGGCGACGAGCGCCGCAACCGCACCGCCGCCGGCGATGACTGCCATCGCGGCATAGGCCGCCCCGCCGAACCGGCCATAGAGCAATCCCGACAATCCCATCGCGCCGGCCATCGCAACGCCGAGCATGACCGCGACGTAGCCCTGCGAGGTCGCCGCCAGGCCGGCCGGTGCAACATGCGCGACATAGGCTATCGTGCCGAGATGCGTCGCGCCGAAAGAAAATGCGTGCAGGCACTGCAACAGCAGCAGCAGCAGCAAGCCCGTCGGGGCGAACGCCATCGCGGTCCAGCGTACGACTGCGCCGGCCGCACCGATCGCCAGCAGCACGCCGGGCGTGAACGACGCCGGCAGCCGCGCCGAGAACGCAAACAGCACGATCTCGGCCAGCACCCCGATCCCCCACAGCGCTCCGATCGCCGGTCCGTCGAAACCGGCCGCCTGCCAGTCGATGGTCGAGAAGCCGTAATAGAGCGCGTGACTGCCCTGGATCAGGCTCGCAGCGATCGCAACGGCGAGAAAGGCCGGATCGCGCAGCAGGAGGCGCGCCGCAGGCGGTGCTGCCGCCGCCGTTGCCGGGCGCGGTTCGACCGGCGACAGCGCGCAGGCAGCGGCGAGGCTCAGGCCCATGGCGGCCACGAGCAGCCAGATCAGGTCGCTGGCCGCGATCAGATCAAGCAGCAGGCCAGCGGTGACGCTCGTGGCCACGAAGGCCGCCGATCCCCACAGTCGCACCGGGCCATAGGCGCGCCGGTGCGGCTTGAGCCCACGCAGGGCATAGACGTCCGCCAAGGTGAACAGCGGCATCTGCGCCGTCGCGGCGGCCACATAGACCGCCGCAATGGCGAGCGGCCCGGCGGCAAAGCCCAGCACCGAGAACCCGGACAGCGTCAGGATGGCGCCCGCCACGATGACGGCCTTGAGCGCGTCATAGCGATCGGCGATCCGCGTCGCCATGGGAATGGCGAAAAGCCGGACCACCATCGGCAATGCCAGCACGATCCCGATTGTTTGCGCGTCGAGGCCCCTGGCCGCGAGCCAGACCGGCAGGAAAGGAAGCTGCACCCCGAGCGTGACAAACAAGGCCGCGTAGAAAAACGCCAGCCGCCGGGCGAAATCGCCGCCTGTGAGTTCCTGGGGATTACGCTGCATCGGGCCGATTCAGGCTATACGCTCTTCGAATCGAAGTTCGCAGGATTGCGGACGTCGAAATTTGTGTCTCCGCCATGGCCGACGAACCCTTCGCGCTGTCCACAATTCCACCGGTACTGCCGCCGGACGCGGATTACGATGCCATCTATGCCGCGGTCATGGCGACCATGCGCGGGCGCTGGTTCCTGGAAGAATACGCCAGACGCAACCGGCACGCCGACACTGCCAAGCTGCTGAGCGCCATTGCGCGCATCGAAGCCGTGATCCGGGAGGATCATTCCCCGCAGACCGGGCAGGACATGCGCGCCGAGCTGACCGAGATGGCCCGCGCCATTGCGCAGACGCGCGCCGACGTCGCCGAAAGCCGCGCGCCTGCCCCAGCCGAGACGACGCCCGAACCGGAGGCAACGCAACCCTCCGTCCTTGCCGCCGCCGAGCGGCTGCGCGACATCGCCTGGACCATGCGCGAGCGCGATATCGAGCCCTCGACCTGCGAACAGATCGAGGCGATCGCGACCACGATACTCTCCGCCTCGGCGCTGCGCGACCCGCACGACAGCCGCGCACAGCGGCTGGGCGAGGTGCTGCATCATCTTGAGCGGCGTATCGGCGCGATGCTCGAACGCCCTGCGCCAACGTTGCGTGAGCCCACGGCCATTGCCGTGGAGGAGCCGGCGGCGACGGACACCATGACACCGGTCGGCGGCGGCTGCGCCGCACCGCCGCCGGAGCCGCCAGCATCCTCTAGCGGATTCGAACAAGCCGCAGCGGAGCTGCCGGCCGAGATTGCGGAAGCCCTTTCAGCCGAGCCGCAGGTGCCGGAGCTTCGGTCCGAGCTGAAGGTCGCGGAGTCGGTCGAACCCGATAGCACGCGCGAGGAAAACGCCGAGGCCGAACCCCAACCGGTTGAGACGCACATCGAACGCGTCGAGTTGGAGATCGAGCCGCTGGTCGTCGTGCCGGTCGGTATACGGGTCGAGGAGGAAACAGCGTCCACCATCGAGCTGGCGCCGATTCCGGTCGCGCTTCACGTCACGCCGCCCGATCCGGTGGTGGCCGAACCGGGGGCCGCAGTGACGGAGCAGCCGGCCGGGGCTTCGCCACCTGACGTAGCGCCCGCCGCCGCCGGCAAGCCCGCCGACGTCGTCGCCACGCAGGTACAATCCGACCTCGAGGCGCTCGGCGCTATCACCATCGTGGCGCCCGGCCAGGCAAGCGGTCGGGAAGACACCCCCGTGCCAGAGCAGGAACGCGATGTTCTCGCCGACGCCTGGCAGATATCGGTCACGGCAGGCGTTCCGGACCCAGCGCCGGCGATGGACCCAAAGGCCGAGCAAGCGCGCGTGCCGTCGATGTGGGAGGCGCCGGCCGGTCCCCATTCGGAACCGGCTGCGCATATCGAGAAGCCGGAGACACAGCCCGCTGATCTTCTGTCCGAACGGACCGTCCAGAGCGACACCGCCGCGGCCGGCCATGTCCCGGCACCCGCCAATCGGCCGGTGGAGATCGAGGGCGAGCTGTTCGACACTGCAGCCCGGCCATCCGTTGCGCCGGCCGATCCGCTGCCAACGCGCGCCGCCTCGGCTGTCGTGTCCTCTCCCCCCGTGGCTCAGGCCGAGCCGATGCCCGCGGTGGCGTCGATCATGCAACCACAGCCGGAACACACGGCACCAAATCCGACGCCGCGACGGGTCGGCGACGATCCTCTCGCCGCGCTGAAAGCGATGACCGACGAGGAGCGCATTGCGCTCTTCACCTGAACGCCGCCAAAAACCTGAACACCGCCAACGCTAGACTAGGCGACCAGCCGCGAGAACAGGCCCGGATCGATATTGCCGCCGGACAATACCGCCACCACCACCTTGCCCTTGATGTCGAGCTTGCCGGTGAGTAGCGCCGCGAGGCCGATCGCGCCGCCGGGCTCGACCACCAGCTTGAGCTCGCGGAAGGCGAAGGCGACCGCCTGCCCCACCTCATCGTCGCTGGCGGTGACGCCCTCGCCCACCAGCTTACGGTTGATCTCGAAGGTTATGGCGCCAGGCGTGTTGGTCATCAGCGCATCGCAGATCGTGCCGCTCATGCGCGCATTGACCTCGCGCTTGCCGCTGCGGAACGAACGCGCGGTGTCGTCGAAGCCTTCGGGCTCGGCGGCATAGAACCTGGCGGCCGGCACGCGCGCCTTCACCGCGAGCGCGATGCCGGCGATCAGCCCGCCGCCCGAGGCCCCGACCACAAGCACCTCGGGTTCGAGCCCGAGCGCGGCGAGATCTTCGACGATCTCGCGGCCGGCCGTGCCCTGCCCCGCGATCACCATCGGATCGTCGAACGGCGGCACCAGCACCGCGCCACGCTTTCCGGCGATGTCGTGCGCGATGGCGGCGCGGTCCTCGCGGTCACGATCGTAGAGCACGATCTCCGCGCCGAGCTCTGCGGTGCGCTCGCGTTTCGGCCGCGGCGCGTCCGACGGCATCACGATCACCGCCGGCATGCCGAGCAATTGCGCGGCCGCGGCGACGCCCTGTGCATGATTTCCGGACGAATAGGCGACCACGCCGCCGGAACGCTTGTCCGGCGGGATCGACGACAGCTTGTTGTAGGCGCCGCGGAACTTGAAGGAGCCGGTACGCTGGAGCGTCTCGGCCTTGAGGAACACGCGCGCACCGGTCGCCGCATCGAGCACCGGCGAGGCGACGAGCGGCGTGCGCAACGCCACCCCCGCCAGACGCCGCGCTGCGGCGTCCACATCGGCGGCGGTCGGCAGAGCGGCTTGTTGCGTCGGCGCATCGGTCATCGCGGCCGACCGTAGCGCCGCCGCGGCATAGGCGGCAAGCGGTGGTGGTACCCGTGATTTCACAAATGAAAAGCCCCGGCTTGCGGCCGGGGCTTTCCGATTTCGAATTTGTCGAGGCTCAGTAGCGCGCCACCACCGGAGCGCCCCACGGACCGAACTTCCAGCTGATGCGGCCCTGAATGACCGAGAAGTCCGGATCGACGCTGCGGGTGAAGCCGGGACCGCCGAGCGGCGCATGGGTGCGGTCGCTGAGCGAAACGCGGAACCCTTCCACACCGATGATCAGGTTCTGCGTCAGGCCGTATTCGACGCCGCCGCCGGCGTACCAGCCGGAGTGATTGTCCTTGTCGTCGAAGCCGAAGAACACCGGGCTGCTGCCAGTCTCCACGCGCACATTGGCATAACCGCCGGTGGCGTAGATCAACCAGTTGTTAAGAGCAAGACCGGCGCGGCCGCCCGCGCGGAACAGACGATCAATGTCGGTGTGGCAGGTGGTCACCAGATCGGGGCACAAGCTGGAACCGTCCATGCCGGTCCAGCTACCCGCGACTTCGACACCGAGGACCAGTTGGTTCCACTGGAAATTGAAGCCGGCGTGACCACCGAACACTCCACCCTTCGTGTCATGCGACGTGAAGGTCCCGTCGAACGGGAATGCCCAGTCCGCATCGCCCCAGCCGTAGCCGCCATGGGCGCCGATGTAGAGGCCGCTCCAGTTGTAGATGGCCGCGACGACAGGCGGCGGCGCCTTCACCGGCATCCGGGCGGGGATATCCGCCGCCAAGGCGGGAGCCGTGACAAGAGCACTAAGCGCAACACCAATCAGGAGCTTTTTCATGATGACAGCCCATCCCTTTTTCTAGATTAAGCGAGAACCAGCTTCGGCAACCTCGTCACGGCCGCTGCACATAAGGCAACATTTGATTCCGTGACTTCCGTATGACCCCTGGGCCCGCCGAAGCCGACCAAGTGGCCCATCCAATAACCCATCAGAGGTCGATTCGGCTGTGACAATTGGGCAACTGTTTTAGTGAATTTTCCCGATTCCAAGCCCTTGATTCCGTGAAGGAAATGGAACCAACTCTGCGGCGAAAATGGGACTTGCCCACAGACGCCGCCCAGCCGGGTAATTTTCTACCGCAGCCGGCAGCGCACTCGGGCGGCCTTCGCCGCGCCTGGTCGCGCGGTGCCTAGGCGAACTGAACCTTGGGAGTTAGGCCATGGATCTCGGAATTGCCGGCCGCAAGGCCATCGTCTGTGCCTCCAGCCGCGGGCTCGGCCGCGCCTGCGCGCGCGCCCTGGCTGAAGCGGGCTGCGAGGTGACCGTCAATGGCCGGGACGGCAAGGCCCTGGAGCAGACCGCCGCCGAGCTTCGCCAGGCAACCGGCGCCAAGGTAACCGCCGTGCAGGCGGATGTCGCCACCCCCGACGGGCAAGCGGCGCTGCTGAGCGCCTGCCCGGAGCCCGACATCCTGGTGAACAACAATGCGGGTCCCCCGTTTCGCGATTTCCGTCAGCTCACACGTGCGCAGATGCTCGAGGG
>JBOHIG010000400.1:0-12537 GCA_050725815.1 Xanthobacteraceae bacterium | reverse complement strand
GCCCTTTAAGGCCGCCAGCGACCGCCGTTACGCCCCCTCCTGGCGAGTGATTCCCCCTTCCAGCTACCGATCACTCTCGTCAAGTGTCATCTGCGCGCAGATTGCGTAGCGTTGATTATGGGGACATTTGCAAGCCGTGCTTCCCTTATTGCGGCGCCCCTGCGCTAATGGCCAGGACTAGTGTGGCGGTTCAGAAGTTCGCCATGGTGTGCGGCCGGGTTGGGAGCGAACTTCTGAACCAAAGCCACACTAGCAACATATTGTTTCTAGTGTCCCTTTTGAATCCGAAGTTCGCAAACGGACTCGCGGACTGGCTCTTGCGAACTTCGGATTCGGGACACTAGCACGCAATACTTGCTAGTGGTCCTTCGATTCTAACATTCGCAAAGTCGCTCGCCGAAACGGGATGCGAATGTTAGAATCGGACCACTAGCCGGATAACGGCAACCGCCGGGTGCGGAACCCCGGTTCCGTCAAGACCAATTCACGCTCTGGACCTCGTATCGAATTGGCGCTACCAAATTTCCATGGCCGAACAATGCTCGTCACAAGAGCGTCGGTCGCCGGGGGCGTTTGCATGTGGGGTTGGCGTCGCGTCATCGCGATAGCGTGCCGTCTTGTGGGAGTCGCCGCCGCTGCGTGCGCGCTCGCGGGCTGCGTCACCGCCAACGCGCCGGTGTCGCTGGAGCAGGCGGCGGGCGCAACCATCTCTTTCGATTCGATCGACGGCCCGCCGCGACCGATCTACGAACGGCTGGTCAGAACGCTGAGCGACGAGGCCGGCGCCCGCAAGCTCGTGGTCGTGCCGCGCGGACGCGAGTCGAACTACCGCATCCGCGGCTACCTCGCGCTGCAAGCGGGCACGGTGGCCTGGGCGTGGGACGTCTACGACGCCGACCGACGCCGCGCCTTCCGCCTGACCGGCGCCGATCCAGGCGCCGGTTCGTGGGCGGCGCTGGACGATTCGGCGCTTCGCCGCATCGCCCGCACCGGAATCGAGCAACTCACGGTGTTCATCGCGGGCGACCGCTCCCCGACCGCCCGTGCGGTGGCGTCCTCGTCCGCGCCGCAGCCGCAAGCGGCGCGCGCCGGTTCCCCGGCATTGATGGCGGCCGCGGCGACGGACCGGTAAGGACACCCGCGAAAAACCGTGGACCTGCCGCCGTCAGCGTATTGCCAGCGGTATCACGGCCTTGTTATCAGGGCGCCGCAAGCTTGACGCGGGTTGGAGATCGAGATGGCGGCAGGAAACGGAGCGATCAGGCTCGTCGCCGGAAACTCCAATCCCGCCTTGGCCGAGGCCATCGCCGCCTACCTCAACACCCCGCTGACCAAGGCCGTCGTCCGCCGTTTCGCGGACATGGAGATTTTCGTCGAAATCCAGGAGAACGTGCGCGGCTCGGATGTCTTCGTCATCCAGTCCACGTCGTTCCCGGCCAACGACCACCTGATGGAGCTGCTGATCATTATCGACGCGCTGCGGCGCGCGTCGGGGCGGCGCATCACCGCCGTGATCCCCTATTTCGGCTATGCCCGGCAGGACCGCAAACCGGGCCCGCGCACGCCGATCTCGGCCAAACTGGTCGCCAACCTGATCACCCATGCCGGCGCCGACCGGGTGATGACGCTCGACCTGCATGCCGGGCAGATCCAGGGCTTTTTCGACATCCCGACCGACAACCTCTACGCCGCGCCAATGATGACCCGCGACATCAAGGAGCGCTTCGACCTTGCGAAGCTGATGGTGGTTTCGCCCGACGTCGGCGGCGTGGCGCGCGCTCGCGGGCTCGGCAAGCGCATCAATGCGCCGCTCGCGATCGTCGACAAGCGCCGCGAGCGGCCGGGCGAATCCGAAGTGATGAACGTGATCGGCGAGGTCGAGGGCTACATCTGCATCCTGGTCGACGACATCATCGATTCCGGCGGCACGCTGGTGAACGCGGCCGACGCCCTGCTCGAAAAGGGCGCGGCCGAGGTTTACGCCTATATCACCCACGGCGTGCTCTCAGGCGGCGCCGTCGCGCGCATCGGCGCCTCCAAGCTCAAGGAGCTTGTCATCACCGACTCGATCCAGCCCAGCAAGGCGGTCGCCGAGGCGCGCAATATCAGGGTGCTGCCGATCGCACCGCTGATCGGCGAAGCGATCGGGCGCACCGCGACCGAAGAGTCGGTTTCCAGCCTGTTCGATTGAGCGGCGCCGTCCTCCGGATGGAATATCCCCACGCCGCCTGCGCGAGCCTTGACTCACGAACCTGTGGAGAAACGACTCACGGCGGAGAATATCCACCAGTCGTTAACCCGGTTCGGGCCCGATTGGACTTTGGGCGGTGGAATCAAGGGGTTATATTCGAATCGCTAAGTGATTCGCCCCGGACCGGTCAGTCGGCTCCACCGGGGACCGCGTTAAGAGAAAAAAGTGGCGTGGTGCGCGTCATACAGCGACGCATTCCACTTCCAAGCGGCAAGGTGGAGACAGATGACCCTGATCGACATCGGCGAACAATTGCGCACGAATCCCCTCGAGGTGGTCGAGCGCATGGCGTCGACCAACGACTGGTCGTTCGAGCGCGCCGGCGAGGACGAGATCACCCTGGTGGTGCGGGGAAAGTGGACCGATTACCAGATTTCATTCACCTGGATGTATGACATCGAGGCATTGCATCTCGCCTGCGCCTTCGAGTTCAAGATCCCGGAGCGCTGGCGCAGCGAAGTGCAGCAGCTCATCGCCATGGTCAACGAGCAGCTCTGGGTCGGGCACTTCGATCTCTGGATCAAGGACGGGCTGATCATGTACCGCCATGCGCTGGTGCTAAGCGGCGGCGTCGCCGCATCGAACCGGCAATGCGAAGCCATGTTGTCGAGCGCGCTCGACGCCTGCGAACGATACTTCCCGGCCTTCCAGTTCGTGGTCTGGGCCGGCAAGGGCGCGCGCGAGGCGCTCGACGCCGCCATGTTCGAGACCGCCGGCGAGGCGTAGGATTTCTGCTTCAAGTCCGCGAAGGCAGGCATCCAGCATTCTCCCTGGTTGTTTGCTACCATCAGCGCCGTTGATGACCGGACCATCCGCTGACGCGGATGGTGACACGCGAGAAAACGACATGACCACACCAACATCATCAGGTGCGCGCACGCTCGCCGGCGTCTCCGGCACCATCGTCCTGGTCGGCGCCGGCAAGATGGGCGGCGCCCTGCTCGAAGGCTGGCTCGCGCTCGGGCTCGATCCCAAATCGGCGGTCGTCGTCGAGCTGCAGCCGTCACGCGAGCTCGGCATGCTCGCAAGCCGCGGACTGCGCCTGAATCCGGTGGCCGCGAGCGTCGGCGAAGCGGCCGCGATCGTGCTGGCGGTGAAGCCGCAGGTCGCTCCCGAGGTGATGCCGGCATTGGCGCCTTATCTCGGCGCCGGCACCGTGGTGGTCTCGATCATGGCGGGTCGCACGCTCGGTTTCCTCGAAAAGTCGCTGTCGCAGCGCGCCGCGCTGGTGCGCGCGATGCCAAACACGCCGGCTGCGATCGGCCGCGGCATCACGGTGGCGGTGCCCAATGTGCGGGTGTCGCAACGTCAGCGCGAGCTGGTGCACGCGCTGTTGGCGGCAACCGGGGCGGTCGAATGGATCGTGGACGAGCGACTGATGGATGCGGTCACCGCGGTGTCGGGCTCCGGCCCGGCCTATGTCTTCCTGCTGGCCGAAGCGCTGGCGCGCGCCGGGGTCGCGGTCGGCCTGCCGGCCGATCTGTCCGCCCGGCTCGCGCGCGCCACGGTGGCCGGCTCCGGCGAGCTGCTCTCCCGCTCGCCGCTCGATCCCGCAACTTTGCGGCAAAACGTCACCTCGCCGGGCGGCACCACCGCCGCCGCGCTGGAGGTCCTGGCCGGGCCGGACGGCCTCGACCCCCTGATGCGCATGACGGTGGCCGCGGCGACCCAGCGTTCGCGGGAACTGGCCGGATAGCCCGCAATCGCGACGGTTTCCACGGTCATGGAACCGCCCCCGTTGCAGGCGTATTCTCCTTACCAGCCAGTCCGTACAGGGAGGCCGTCATGGCCCACCAGCCCACGCGTCCCCAACCGCCATCCGGCGGCGACACGTCCGCGCGCGACCCCATCGTCGACGCCTTCATGGAATTGCTTGCCGAGAAGCGCTTCGAGGAGGTCGGCTTCGCCGAGATCGCTAACCGCGCCGGCGTCTCGCTTGCCGAACTGCGCGGCAAGCACGCCTCCAAGATCGAGCTCATCGCCGCTCACATGCGCGAGATCGATCGCGCGGTGCTCGCGGGCATCGACCCCGCCTTGGCCGAGGAGCCGGCGCGCGAGCGGCTGTTCGACGTGCTGATGCGCCGCCTCGATGCGCTCGGCCCGCACAAGCAGGCGGTTCGCTCGCTGCGCCGCTCGGCCATGAGCAATCCCGGCCTCGGCTTCGCGATCAACGGGCTGGCGGTGCGCTCGATGCAATGGATGCTGACCGCCGCCGACATCTCCGCTTCAGGACCGAAGGGCATGTTTCGGGCGCAGGGCCTCGCTCTCCTGTTCGCCTCCGTGCTGCGAAGCTGGCTCGATGACGACGATCCGGGCCAGGCGCGCACGCTCGCTTCGCTCGACCGTGCGCTCGCGAGCGGCCAGCGCTGGGCCGGCTTCCTCGACGACCTCTGCCGTATTCCGGAGGCCGCCTGCCGCGCGCGCAGCGCCTTCCGCCGGCCGCGCCGCGACGACCACGGCGAAGAGACGGCGGCGGCGTAGCCACGCCCGATCCTCGTGGCGAGGCAATAGCGCGTCGACGCTTGCGCGACGCCGGCGACCGGACATCATGCGGGATGTCAGACCACAATGAAGTCCAGGTTGGTGAGCGCAAGCGCGCCGGAGAGCTTGGCAAATTGGATCGCACCGCCGGCGCCGTTTCCGTTGAAATCGTAGAACAGCGCGCCGGTTGAAGGGTTGTAAACGATGCGGTCGTCGGCATCATTTGCGGCCGCGCCGGCGAAAAACAGATTGGCGGCCAACGTTCCGGTCGGGATCAGGGTTTTGAAGATCGCGTTTTCGAGCCTTATCGTATCGGAGGCGACCGAATAGCCGACGATTGTGTCGATGTTAATAGAACTTAGAGCAGCATCGAACAGAAACGTATCCCTGCCGGACTCGCCGGCGAGCGTGTCCCGGTCGCGACCGCCAACGAGAAAATCGTCGCCGGACCCGCCGTAAAGCCTGTCGATGCCGGTTTCGCCATAGAGTTTGTCGTTGCCGGTGCTTCCGTAGAGCTTGTCGACTCCGGTTCCGCCCTTGATCGAGTCGTTACTGGCTCCGCCATTGACGGTATCGTGTCCACTTCCGCCGAAGAGCCTATCGTTGCCGCCGCCGCCATTGATCGTGTCGTTGCCGGCGTTCCCATTGATGACGTTGATTCGAATGTCGCCGGTCAGCTTGTCGTTGCGGCTGCCGCCGTTGACGTTTTCAAAGGACCTGATGGTGTCCTCGATAGTGCCGTTGATCCTCACGGCTACGTTGGTCCCGCCGTTGAGCGTGACCTGGACGGTCCCGGACTTGTCGGCATAGTCGGCCGTGTCGATCCCGGTGCCGCCGTGGAGCTTGTCCTTGCCGCCGCCGCCGCGGATGAAATTGGCCAGGCTGTCGCCGGTCAGCGTATCCGCCCCCGACCCGCCATACACATTCTCGACGTTTCTGACGGTATCCTCGGTTGCGCCGTCGACCTTGGCGACCGCATTGCTCGAGCCCTTGAGGGTGAGCGACACGGCGACGCTCTTATCGCGGTAATCGGCCGTGTCGATGCCGGCGCTGCCGTCCAGGAAATCACGGCCCGCGCCGCCCTTCAGCGCGTCGTTTCCGCTGCTGCCGCTAAGACGATCGTTGCCGGCACGCCCCTGCAGCGAGTTATTGCCGCTGTTGCCATACAGCCGGTCGTTGCCCGATCCTCCGATCGCATGCTCGATGACGACGCCATAAGCGATGGCAAGATTGTTGCGCGCGCCGACCGAGGAGAATGTGCCGTCGCGCAAATTAATGGCGACAGGGTCCGACTGCGCCGCGGCATTGATGCGATCGGTGCCGGCGGCGTCCCAGATCACCTCGGTGGGGTCGGAGGGTTCGGTATACGTGTCGTTGCCCTTGTGCGTCGACGTGTTGGCGCCGAAACGATATTGGAGCGCCGCGATGTCGTAGAGCATCAGGTGATCGGTCCTCAACCCGGTGTCCGGGTTCAAGTTGTAGGACATCACCGTATATCTGTTATTGTCCACAGACGCCGGAAGGTAAGGCGGCGGCGGCGGATTGCCTGTGGAATCATAATTGCCGGGATGCCTGAGCGTCAGCGCGTGGCCGATTTCATGCAGAAGGAGGTGGCGGCCATTCGGCGACGTGAGATCGAGCGTATTGTTGAACACGGCATAGCCGTCGAGCGTCTTCGATGTGACGTTGCCGAACCCATCGGTGAAATAGAAATAGCGGAAGCTGCCGAGCCCGCCGTGCGATGTATTGATCCGGCCAAGATTGATGTCGGGATCGTCCGAGTTCCTCACTTCGACAAACCTGACATCGATGACCGAGGCAAATTCGGCGAAGACGGAACGCGCCGTCTCTTTCTGTGCGCTGGTGAACGCCGTCCAACCGCTGTAGCTGTGCCACAATTCGTCGGGCTGCGAGCTCTCGAACTGATAGGTCATCGTCAGCCGCGGCTGATCCGAGGTGTGCCAGACGTCAACCGGGTCAGCGAGAGTGGAGAGAATCGCCTCCCGCCTGACGGCGGGAAGCGACGCCGCAGCAACCTGCCCGCCGCCGGAGGCACCCGCGGAGGCGCTTTGCGTTCCGCCCGGGCCGCTGCTTGCCGCGCCCGGCGCAGCCTGCGGACCATCGCCAGCGTGGAGATCGAAGGAGCGGTTTGTCAGCGATGACAAGTCCCACAGAGTGCTCATGTGGTTTCTCCGATGATCGAGCGAAGGTCACGCCGCGGACAAAACACAGATCGTGGACGTAAATAAAAATGCACAAACAGATGATGCCAATCGGTATTCATTAACCAGCGAATCCAAGCGGGTCCATCGCGCAATGTGTCGCGTGCCGAAACTACAGCTGCGATCATCGCAGCAAATGTGGCCGCGATATATTTCTGCACGGTGCTTTTGAGATCGTTGTTAACGAATGTCTCGACGGACTTATTGAGCTCGACGTCGTCGATTGGGTCACTTTCGATATTGCCTCGATCCTTTGCCATGTGCCGGTACTTAACGCGTAGCTGTGCTTCGCAACGGTATGCCGGATCCGGGCGCGTGCGTGATCCAATCGATTGGGTGCCCTCCCAAAAATTTGGAGCCCCGATCGATCATGAAATGTTTGCGGGGAGACGACGAAAAGTTTGTGAAGTATTACCCGATCGCTCGCGCGCAGGCTGGGTGATGCCAACGGACGTTATCTCAGACGTTTGAGAGTGGCGCGCCCGAAAGGATTCGAACCTCTGACCCCCAGATTCGTAGTCTGGTGCTCTATCCAGCTGAGCTACGGGCGCTCTCTGTGCGACAGGCGGGACGGCGCTGCGCGCAAGACGTTCGGAAGCGGAATATGGCCTCCGGACGGGCCATAGCTATAGCGTCCCTCCAACGTTGGCAAGTAAACCCGCGTGACGGCCGTAAATTGCGTCAACGTCGTGCCGGAGGCGCCCTCAGGCGCGGGCGCGGTCGCCGCGATGCGCCTGCAACTCGACGGCGCGGTCCGGAATCGTGATGCCGAAGGTGGCGCCGATGGTGCCCTCGACCAGGCGGATGTCACCGCCATGGGCGCGCACCAGCTCGGCCGCGATCGCGAGGCCAAGGCCGGTCCCGCCCGAGCGCGTCGAGCCCTGGAACGCCTGGAACAGGTGGGCGCGCGCATTCTCGGAAATGCCGGGGCCGGTGTCGGACACCTCGATCACGACCACGGCGCCTTCGCGCCGGCCGGTGATGCGAACCTGATCGCGGCCGGGGTCGCGGGCGGCGCGGCTCTCCAGCGCCTGCACGGCATTGCGCGCGAGATTGAGGAGGATACGGAATAGCTGATCCGGATCGGCGTCCGCCACCAGGTCGCGCTCGACCGCGCTGATCCAGCGGATCGGCGTGTCGGGATCGAGGCCCAGCGTTTCGCGCACCTCCTCGACCAGCGGCTCGATCGCGACCATGCGGCGGTCCGGCGGCGGCTCCTGCACGCGCCCGTAGGACAAGGTCGACTCGCAGAACTCGATGGCGCGCTCCAGCGCGCGCATGAGTTTGGGCGCGAAGCGCTGCACATGCGGGTCCTGCACGCTCGAGAGGCGATCGGAAAACAGTTGCGCGGACGACAGCAGATTGCGCAGGTCGTGGTTGATCTTGGACACGGCAAGGCCGAGCGCCGCCAGACGGTTCTTCTGCTGCAACAGCGTGCGTAGGTCGCGCTGCATGTCGGCGAGCTCGCGCTCGGCGATCCCGATCTCGTCTCGCCGGCCCGACACCGCGATGATGCGGGCCGGGTTCTCCGGCTCCGCATGGAACGTCGTCATATTGGCGGTGATGCGATGCAGCGGCCGGACGAACAGCAAATGCAGCGACAGATAGACCAGCATCGCGGTGATGGCGGAGATCACCAGCGACAAGAGCAGGATGTTCACCGAGAAACGCAACATGGCCGTGCGCAGCGGCCCTTCGTCCAGGATGATTTCGACGAACTCGCCGCCCATCGGGGCGGGTCCGACCACGCGGATCACCTCGTTGTCGGTCATGAAAAGCGTGGCGAAGGCGTCGATGATCGCGCGGTGCCACGAGACATCGCGCATGTCGATCTCGTGATCGACCGACGGCGGCATGTCGGATACCGCCAGCAGCCGGCGCCGCTTGCCCATCTTCAAGGCGACCGCGCGCGCGCCGATGCTGTCGAGCACCTGCCGCGCGAGCGTATCCGACACGTTCGGCGTCGCCTCCATCACCAGCGCTGCGGTATAAGCTGCCGAGAGCCGGTCCTTGAGCCAGGTCAGCCGGAAATTGGCAATCGACGGCACGTAGATCAGTACTTCCGCCAGCATCACAAACAGGAGGGTGAGGATAAGGAGCTTGCCCGACAGGCCAAGCCGCGGCCGCGGATGGCCAGCGTGCCCCGCATCCGATGGCGGCTCCGTCCGGTCGGTGAGTTGGTCCATGGGAGTCATGCGCAATCCAGCGCGGCAATCAGCCAAAAGCTCGCAGAAAACCGATGACCCGCCGCAGCAAGGGCGAGGTCAGGCTCGGGGTGAAATAGCTGATTGCGGCGCGCTTTCCAATCTCCGCTAAGGTCGGATACGGCACCACCATACCGGTGAATGTGCGGATGTTGAGGCGAAGGCCGAGCGCGAGCGTCCAGGTGGTGATGAGTTCGCCGGCAGCGGCTCCGACGATAGTCGCGCCGAGGATGCGGCCGCGCTTGTCGGTGACGACCTTGATATGGCCCGTCGTTTCGCGCTCGGCGCGGGCACGATCGTTCTCCTGATAGGGCCAGCGCAGGATGCGAATGGCCCTGTAGCCGCGCCGCCTCGCCTCGTCCTCGGTCAAACCGACATGAGCCAATTCCGGATCGGAGAACGTCACGCGCGGGACCAGGTCGTCATTCGCCTTCACCGGCAGGCGGAACAGCGCATTCCGGACGACAAGCGCGGCGTGATAGTTGGCGGCATGGGTGAATTGCGGCCCGCCGGCGACATCACCGATCGCATAGACCCGGCGGTTGGTGGTTCGCATCCCCTTGTCGACGGCGATCCCGCCGGGCTCGAAGCGGATGCCGGCCTGCTCCAGCCCGAGGCCTTCCACGTTGGGCCGCCGTCCGGTCGCGACCAAAAGGTGACTACCCTCGATCGTCTCTTCGCCACCCTCGCCGGCGAGGACCACCTGCACCTTCGAGCCCGCCGCTTGAACGCGCGCGATCGAGATGCGGCCGCGCAACGCGATGCCTTCGCGCTCGAATTGCTGAAGCACGATCCGCGCGCATTCGGCGTCCTCCTTGCCGAGCGGTTCGGCCGCTTCAAGGATAGTGACGGCCGCGCCCAGCCGTCGGAACGCCTGCGCGAGCTCAACGCCAATCGCGCCGCCGCCGATAACGACGAGGTGCTCCGGGCAGACCGTGAGATCGAAGACAGTCTCGTTGGTAAGGAACGGCGTGGTGTCGAGACCCGGAATTGGCGGCAGCGCAGGTGACGAACCGGTCGCGATCACGATCCGCCGGGCGTCGATCTCGATGTCGTCGCCAACAGCGACCGTCCTGGTGTTGATGAAGCGGGCCTCCCCTTCGATCACGCTGACGCCCAGGCCGATAAAGCGCGCCTTGGAGTCGTTTGGCGCAATGGCGGCAATGACATCATGGACGTGGCGATGCACGCGGTCGAAATCGATCTCGGTTGCGCCCGCGGTGACGCCGAATGCAGGTGCCTCTGCGATACCGCGGGCGCGCCGCGCGGCCGCGATCAGCGACTTCGACGGCACACAACCGGTATTGAGACAATCGCCGCCCATCTTGCCCTTCTCGACCAGAACCACAGACACGCCGAAGGAGGCGGCGGCTGCCGCCACCGTGAGTCCGCCCGAGCCTGCCCCGATCACGCAGATGTCGGGCTTGAGACGTTCCGTCATTCCCCTCCCCTCGTGGCCATCGACGTTCGCTTGCTGACGTTCGTTTGCTATCGCGACGAACCGGCGGCGGCGGAGCGCGCCCGCAGCCGTTTCACCACGACCGGAACGAGCGCTACGACGCCGAGCGCCACCAACGCTCCAACTAGCTCCGGCGTTGTCACCGTCTTGAGATCGAAATCGACGCGGCAATCGGAGCGTCCGCTCGCGAGACACGCATGATAGGCCGCACCTTGCGCGCGGATCACGCTGTCGAGCCCGGCGCCGACAAAGGCGAACGCAAAAGTCGCAGGTACGATGCCGATCGCGGTTGCCGCAACGAAGGTGCCGAGCGGAACGCCGGCGAGCGCCGGGACGAGATTCACCAGCCAGAAGGGAAACACCGGCACCAGGCGGAGGAATAGGAGATAGTGAAAGGCATCCTCGCGGAAGCCTTTAGCGAGCTTCTCGACCAGCGGGCCTGCACGACGCGCCAGGTGCTCTCCAAACGCACTGCGTGCAAGCAGGAAGATGAGCGTCGCGCCGGCAGTTGCACCCACGAGCGTGGCGAGGCCCCCGACAAATCCGCCGAGCAGCATCCCCCCGGCAAGCGTCAGAAACAAGCCGCCCGGAATCGAGAGCGCAGTGGCTGTCACATAGACCGCGACATAGACCGCAATTGCCGCGACGAGATGGGCGACGATGAAGTCGTGGATGACGCCATGATGCCGCACCAAAGTTTCGAACGAGAGATGGCGATGCAGCCCCGTGCCGATCACCACGCCGCTCACCAGCAGGACCGCTCCCAACGGCAACAGCCGCCGCACCGGGGAGCGTGCGCCGCGCTGGGCTTCGGGAACTGGCCGGGGATCGGTCGCCAATGCGCTCTCGCGGTTGGGGTGCGGCAAGCCGGGCGGCAATCAAGGGGATGCCGCCTCGTCCAGGCATCATATAGACCGCTGCCGCCGAGAGGGCCGTCTCACCGTCATTTGACGCGGATTCACGAGCCGGTCACGGAAATGCGCGAGAATCGTGTTCGCATTGACGAGCAAGGCCGGCCTCCCTTATAAGCCGCGGGACTTGAAAAGTGCCGGCGACCCCAACAAATGGCGTTTTTCGGGTGCGGAGGCCACGATCCCTGTCGATCTCGGCACCGCTCCAGGAGAGCCATCGGCGGCACGCCGCGTGAAGCGGAGAAGGACCCGTGAAGCGGACCTATCAACCCAGCAAGCTCGTGCGCAAGCGCCGTCACGGCTTTCGTGCACGCATGGCCACCAAGGGCGGCCGCAAGGTGGTTGTGGCGCGGCGCGCGCGCGGCCGTAAGCGGCTGAGCGCCTGACGCCCTCGCTCGGCGGGCGTCGCGATGCAGCGATTGAAGCAGCGGGCCGATTTCCTGGCCGCCGCCGGCGGGATCAAGGCGGCGACCACGGCATTCGTGTTGCAGGCGCGTGAGCGAGGCGATGGTGGTCCAGTCCGGATCGGTTTCACCGTATCGAGGAAAGTGGGCACTGCGGTCGAGCGCAATCGCGTGCGGCGGCGGCTGCGTGAGATCGTGAGACTTTCCGCTGACGGCTCGCTCCGGCCGGGGCATGACTATGTGCTGATCGGACGCCGCACCGCGTTGAGCCGGCCGTTCGATCGCATGATAGAGGACTTCCACGGCGCGCTGCGGCGGCTGGCGCGCGAGGGGTCGACGGCGCCGGGGTCGTCCGGCAACCGACGCGCGGCACGCGACACGAGGTAAGATGAACGACCAAAAGAACATGATTCTTGCGATCGTGCTGTCGGCGGCGGTGCTGATCGGCTGGCAGATTTTTTTTGGCATCCCGCAGATGGAGCGGCAGAAGCAGCAGCAGACCCAGCAGCAGCAGCAGCAGCCCAAGCCCGGCGCGCCGCAGACCAAGCAGCCGGGCACCACCACGCCGCAGCCGGGCACCACGCCGCAGCCGGGCTCCACCACGC
>JBOHIG010000399.1:0-8657 GCA_050725815.1 Xanthobacteraceae bacterium | reverse complement strand
CATAGGCGCACACGACGGCGCGCCGCCGGCTACCGGCGCGCCGCCGCCGCCGGCAGCTTGCGTGGCTGCCGGGACGGGGTCAAGCGCTCGGGAAATTCCTTTCAAAAGCAGTTCGGCGTCTTCGGGGTCGCGATGGAATGATCCCGCAAGCGTCGCCCGCCCGTTTGCGATCTCGGGGACGTTGCGAGCGCCGCTCAGCGCCGCGGTCGTGCGACGCATTGGCCCGAACGTCACGTCCCGAACTCGATCACGCTTGCAGGACGGCCCGTGCGCGGATACCGAACCGTTGCGATTTCGCCTATCGCTGAGCAGGCAAGATTTTGAGTTCAGATTCCCTTGAGGAACTCCACCAGATCGTTCTTTTGCGCATCGCTGAGGTTCAGCTTGAAGTGCGTGTCGTAGTGGTTGATCACGTCGAGCAAGGTGGTGAAGCGGCCGTCGTGGTAGAAGCCGCCCTTCTGGTGCGTCCACAGACCTGCCAGGGGCGCCGTGCGATACATGTGGGTCGCTGATCGATCGGCCTGAAACGCGTCGATGCCAATCTCGTTTGGCGCATGCAGATTGTGCCCGGGCTCGGTGAAGAGAGGCGGAACGTGGCAGGTCGCGCACCTCGCTGCCCCGTTAAAGAGGGTCTTCCCTCGTTCGAATGCAGCCTGGTCGTATGACCCTGCCGGGGCCTTCGGCGCCGGAATCGACAGCTGATAGAAGTGTAGCGCCGCCAGCTTGGCCGTCACTCTGTCGGGCTTGCCGCGCGTGTTCCACGAGCCACTCTTCGTGGAGACGGGATACTGATCCTTGTTGTTGAACCGGGCGTCGAAGTACGTTCCCACACCATGCATCTGGGTCACCCCGACGTAGGCGTTCCAGTAAGTCACCGACCCGGAGCCTGTTGAAGTAGCCAAGTCCACGCCAGCCAAGCCGAATGCGGGGGGGATGAGCGTTCCGGCCTGCTTCCCGTCCGGACGAAGGGCCTTCCCATCTTTGTTCAGAAACGCGTCGTAGCGGCCGGGGCCCCAGCTGGCGAGAACCTTCTTCACGGTCTCGACATCGACGCCGAGAAGGTCGGTGAATGGTTTGAGATTCGGCGCCAGGGACACGATCGCGCCGACGTTCAAATCGCGGTTGGCCCAGCCGTCGAGCCGCCTGCCGATACCGGGCGCGAACGAGTTGTCGACCGTCGAGTGGCAGAATGCGCACTGAATGCCCATCGACTTGATGCTGCCGTCGGGGTTAGCGAAGGCGGTAACACCGACGACCGCGTTCAGCTTGAGCAGGGCGATCGTCGTCGTGGGGTCGTCGAGGTTGACCTTGCCTGCGACGATTTGTTTCTTCAAAACCGCCGGCAGCGCGTCCGCATCGACCTTGAGTCCGACAGACAACGCTGTCTTGGGCGACACGCCGGGACCGACACCGCCGTTCTTCGCGCCGGCAATGGCCTTATGTAGCTGGAGCGCATCACCCCAGAAGGCCTCGCTTCCGAAGGTGTCGTAACGGAATGTCTTTTTTCCCTCGGCGAGCATCGCTTGCGCGTGGCGCGCGTTCTCGGCATCAACGCCCCTTGCAGCGGCAGCTTTCTTAGCGGAAGGGGCGGCAGAAGCAATCACGGCCCCAACGAGACCGCCTGCGCCAACAGCCGCGATAATCGCTGTTCTCAACTTCATGATACGTCCTCCCGTGGTATGACACTGATGACGTCACGGATGCAGATTTGCCAATAAGGAGGTGCGGATCTGCAAAGCACCGTTGAACTCAGTTGAATCAATAAACCCCAATTGTCGAACTCTATTCCTGAGGAAACGCGTGCGCGAAAGCCCCAAGCGCAGTGGGCACACGATGGTCTTCCTCTACCGCAAATTTGTTGTTGCTTGTCATTAAGTCTCGCTGGCTTGTTGGTAGTATGATCACCGCTGAAATCCCGGGGAGGTGACCTGCAATGGCTTGGATCAAGGCGAAGGACATGGCGTATGGGCGGCTGCGGTCGCCCGACCTCGATCTGATGGAGGAGTTCCTGACGCGGTTCGGCATGGTGCGCGCTGCGCGCACGCCGACGGCCCTCTACATGCGCGGCACCGATCCGGCCCATCACATTCATGTCACCGAAAAAGGCGACCCGAAATTCCTGGGCTTCGCCTATTACGCCGAGAGCGAAGACGACCTCAAGCGCATCGCCAAGGCGCCGGGCGCGAGCGGAATCGAAACCATCGACGAGCCTGGCGCGGGCAAGCGCGTGCGGCTGACCGAGCCGAACGGCTATACGGTCGAGGTCGTGCACGGCATCGCGACGCTGGCGCCGATTGCGGTCGCGCGGCAGAAGCTCAATTCCGGCGAGGACCCACTGGCGCGCGTGGGCGAGTTGATGCGGCTCCCCAAGGAGCCCTCGCACGTCAAGCGTATCGGCCACGGCGTGCTCAACACGCCGAAGCTCGAGGAGAGCGTGGCCTGGTTCCGCGAGACGCTCGGCTTCATCTGCTCCGACGACGTCTATGCCGGCGATAAATCGAATCTGATCGGCTCGTTCAACCGGCTCGACCGTGGCGACGATTTCGTCGATCACCATGTCTTCTTCTGCATGCGGCATCAGAAGACCGGGCTCAACCACCTCTCGTTTGAGGTCGCCGACATCGACGACGTCGCCATGGGCCACAACTACCTCAAGCAGTTCGGCACGTACGAACACATGTGGGGGTTGGGCCGGCATCTGCTCGGTAGCCAAGTTTACGACTACTGGGCCGATCCCTGGGGCCGCGTGCACGAGCATTGGGCCGACTCGGACCGCCTTAATGCGAAGAACGGTTCGCACCTGCTGCCGGCGGAGGAGGCGCTCACCTCGCAATGGGGTGAGGGCCCACCGCAGAAGTTTATCAATCACGCGAGTCCGTGAGAGTGATCGATTTGCCCGTGCGCTGATTCCCGGTCGATTGATCCGCGCTCACGGGCTCGACAGCTCGATGTTCTTCTCCGGCAACGCTGGCCACGGCTGCGGCCGGTGTTATACTTGGCACCATGAGCCGGGAGCCTGACATCCCGACCGTAATCACGGGGAGGACAACATGCAGAACATCCGCCACCCGAATAGCGCCTTGACGCGTCGCGTCGTCGTCACCGGAGTGGCCGCAGGTGCGCTCGCGCTTGCGGCCGGTCCGGCTGCCGCGCAACGCTGTCCGGCGAAGCCCCCGGCGCGCACCCGCGGTTCGAACGTCTGGATGGATCTGGATCAGCACGAGCTCGACGAGGCCTATGACCAGGCGGTCTACGCCTTCAATCGGCGGCACGTGCAGGACCGGCGCAACGAGCGCAACGAGGTCGCGCGCAAGGTTCTCGGCAAGCCTGATCGTGTCGCCTATGGCCCGACGGAAATCGAGAAGGTCGACATCTACAAGACCAAACGGCCGAACGCGCCTACGATGATATTCCTGCATGGTGGCGCGTGGCGGGGCGGCCGTTCGGCCCAGGGCGCCTACCATGCCGAGCCGTTCGTCAAGGCCGGCGCGCATTTCATTAATGTCGAATTCGACAACGTGCCGCAGACCAACGGAGATATCGGCGTCATGGTCGATCAATGCCGGCGCGCGGTCGCGTGGGTATACAAGAACGCCGCATCGTTTGGCGGCGATCCCAATGCGCTCTATCTCAGCGGCTTCTCCTCCGGTGGCCATCTCGCCGGCTGCGTGGTGATGACCGAGTGGGAGAAGCAGGGCCTGCCGCGCAACATCCTCAAGGGCGCGGTGATTGGCAGCGGCATGTTCGACCTCAAGCCGGTGCGGCTGTCGGCGCGGGGGAGCTACATCAAGTTCACTGACGCGATGGAGCATGCGCTGTCCACCCAGCGCCATCTCGACAGAATCCACACGCCTCTGGTGCTGACCAGCGGCACGCTCGAGACGCCGGAGTTCCAGCGCCAGTCGCGCGATTTCGCGGCGGCGCTGCGGAAGGCGGGCAAGCCGGTCAAGCTCATCGTCGCCAAGGGCCACAATCACTTCGAGATGGGCGAGTCGCTCAGCAATCCCTATGGGATCATGGGCCGCGCGGCGATGGAGATGATGAAGCTCGGAGCCGCTTGAGGCGGCGGGCGGTCCGAGACGCGAATTGGAATAGCAAACCGCCGCTCGAAACGGGCCACGGAACCGGGAGGACGTCATGCAGAAACAAAAGTCATCGCAAGTAGCCATCGGCCGGCGTGCCCTGATTGCTGGCGCCGCCGCCGGCACTGTCACTCTTGCCGCCGCACCGGCCGCCGCGCAGCGCTGCCCGGCGAAGCCGCCGGCCCGCACCAAAGGCCCGCTGGTCTGGATGAACATGGATCAGCAGGAACTGGACGATGCCTATACGCAAAGCGTCTACGCATTCAATTCCAAGAACCTCGGCCAGCGGCGCGCCTACAACAACAAGATCGCGCTCGCCGTGATCGGCAAGCCCGATCGCGTCGCGTACGGGCCAGCCGACATCGAGAAGGTCGATATCTACAGGACCAAACGGCCGAACCCGCCGACGCTGGTTTACATCCACGGTGGCGGGTGGCGCAACGGACGCTCCGCCGACTTCACCTGCTATGCCGAGCCCTACGTCAAGGCCGGCGCCAATTTCGTGGCCGTCGACTTCGCCAGCGTGCGGGACACCAACGGCGACATTTTCCCGCTGGTGGACCAATGTCGGCGCGCGGTCGCCTGGGTGTACAAGAACGCCAGGAGCTTCGGCGGCAATGCCGATGCGATCTACCTGTGCAGCCGCTCCTCCGGGAGCCACTTGTCCGGCTGCGTGGTCATGACCGAGTGGGAAAAATTCGGCGTCCCGCGCAACGTCCTCAAGGGCGCGGTGCTCGGTAGCGGCATGTATGACCTCAAGCCGGTTCGGCTGTCAGTCCGCGGCGGCTACGTCAAGTTCACCGACGAGATGGAGCAGGCGCTCTCGCCGCAGCGCCATGTCGACAAGGTCCATACGCCGCTCGTGCTCGGGATCGGCACGCTGGAGACGCCTGAGTTCCAGCGCCAGTCGCGCGATTTTGCAGCGGCGCTCAAGGCGGCGGGCAAGCCGGTGCAGCTCGTCGTCGCCACGGGCTACAACCACTTCGAGGTGGGCGAGACGCTGTGCCATCCCAATGCGCTGCTCGGCCGCGCCGCGATGGAGATGATGAAGCTGAACACCGTGTGAGGAGCGCCGACGCCTACCCGATCGCGCTGACGCCCGCCTGCGCGATCTGCTCGTCCTCGTGCGAGGCGACGCCGGAGACGCCGATGGCGCCGACGCAATCGCCGCGCACCAGGATCGGCAACCCGCCCTGGATCAGGATGCCGGCCGGGAAATTTGCGAAGGCGGGACGCTCCTTCACGCGCTCTTCAAAGAATTTGCTCGGGCGCTTGCTGACCGCCGAGGTATGCGCCTTGCCGATCGCGACCTCCGCGGTGATCGATGGCGCGCCCTCCATGCGCTCGAAGGCGAGCAGGTAGCCGCCGTCATCGACGATTGCAATCGAGACGTTCCACTTGTTCTTCTCCGCTTCGGCCCGGCAAGCGGCCATCGCCTTGCCGAGGTCGGCGGAGGTCAGGCACGCCTTGTCGCGCATGGCTTTCCTCCCGATGCGATCGCTGTGGCTATGGAAGTGACGCCTGCGATCCGGACGTCACTTCTTTTTGGTGCGCTCGCCTTTCGGCTTGGACGATTTCGATTTGCCCATGGAGCCTGACGGTTTGCCCATGCTGGTGGTCTTGGCCTTGCTGCGTTTCGAGCGGGTCTTCTTCGACTTCGATTTCCTCGGCGCCGCGCGGCAGGGGTTGCGGTTGCAGTGATCGGCGAGCTGCTGCCCGAGCTTGCGGCATTCCGCCGACGGCGTATCGGTGGCGCCTTGGGCCGGAGTGCAGACCGCCTGCATCTTCTCGGCCATCGTCTGGCACTCGGCATCGCGCTTGGCGAGCAATGCGCGGCAGGACGCCGCTTCTGCGGCTGCTTCGTTCGCGCCGAGGATGCCGATCAAGACGCCGCCGAGCAGCAGCGATGCAACACGCGACCACGCCATGGGCTACGCAACCCGCCGCTTGTGGGCGCCGTCGAAGGCCGGCGCGACCTCGCGCATGAATCGATCCATTTCGTCTTTCACTTGGGCGTGCGGCTTGAGGCCGACGTTGAAGTAGAGGATGACCTCCGAAAACCCCGCAGCCTCGACCTTTTTCAGGGTGTCGGCGATCCGGGCGGGAGAACCTAGCAGTACCGAGTTCTCAGTCAAATCCTCTGCCTTGATCCTGTGCAGACGTTCGACGATGTCGATGAAGTACCGGTAGCTCGGCGGTGCGGTCGCTGGATCGCCCGGGAAGGCCGGAATGACGCACTCCTTATAGTAGCGGATCTGGCGCGCGCGCTGCGCCGCCTCCTGCTCCTTGGTGTCGGCGAAATGGGTGAAGTAACTGCACATCAGCCGGCCGGGCTTTTGGCCGTATTTGAGGCAGGTCTCGTTGTAGAGGTCCGCGACTTGCTTCAGTCCGCCGAAGCTCATGGCCGCCGCAAACGGCGCGACCACAAGTCCGCAGCCGAGCCGGCCCGCAAGCTCGATCGAGAGCTTGGAGAAGGATGCCACGTAGGTGGGGATAGGGCGCTGAACCGGCTTGGGCGTGATGCGCACGTCCTCGAAGGAATAGTGACGTCCCTTGTGCGAGATGCGGCCCTCGGCCTCCCACAGTTTGCGCACGAGTTCCAGGCCTTCCTCGAAGATGCCCTGGTTGTCCGCGAACGAGACGTGGAACGGATCGTATTCGCGCTTGTCGTAGCCGCGCCCGGCTGCGAAATCGACGCGGCCGTTCGAGAGCAGATCGAGCGTCGCCCATTGCTCGGCCACGCGGATCGGGTGGTGCAGCGGCAGCACCGTCACCGCCGGCGCAAGCCGGACGTGCTTCGTGCGCGCGGCGATATGCGCCAGCACCAGATCGGGGCACGACAGCACGCCGAGCGAGTTGAAGTGGTGCTCGCCGATCCAGACCGAATGCATGCCGAGCGCGTCGGCATGGATCGCCTCGTCGGCGATGTCGGCGACAAACTGGTTCGGCGAGCGTGGATTGTTGTCGTAGTGGTTATCGCTCAGCGTGAAATAGCCGAATTCCATAGGCGCTCCCGGTGCTGCGGCCTGTGCAAGCCACCATAGCGTCAGGGCGCGTATCCTGTCACCCGGACGGCATGGCAGCGAGCTTGGGCTTGCCGCATAATCAGGCGCCGGCCGTGGCAATCGACCCCGGGGCAGGGCAGAGGGGACTCTTGGCCGATGAGCTTCGCAAAACTCTACACGTGGGTCGTCGGCGGATTGTTCGTGGTCGCGGTCGGCTTCACGCTGGCGATGGAACTGCTAACTAAGGGCGTGACGCTTGAAGCCGGACACAAGGCGCTGCATGTGCTGATCGGATTCTGGGCGGTGGCCATCGTCGTTGGCAAGCGGGAATCGCAGTACCGTACCTTTGCGCTCACCAACGGTGTTCTCTGGGGCGCGGTGGCGATCGTCGGCTGGACGTTGCCGGACTTCCACGGGCTCGACGCCTTCAACCGGCTCGACACGATTTTGCACACAATCGTTTCGGTGACCGGACTGCTGAGCGTGGCGCTTACGCCACGGTGGCGGGCGGCATGAACGCGAGCAACGACGGCAGGGTGCAGCCGGGCTCAATGTCGCGTCGGCATCTGATATTCGCGTCATTGGTGGTGTTTCCGCTGATCGGGCCGGTGGCGATCGCGCTCGCGCTTTCCCTCCCGCTTGCGGTGATAGGCTTGTTCGTCCTCGGCCCGGGCGGGCTGCTCTATTACTTCATGCTGATGACGTGGTGGCTGCCGGCGCTCTATGCGCTGCTGGCGCTGCCGTATTTCCTGAGCGGCGTCCTGGTCGCGCTCGCCGGCATCGTCTTCAAGCGAGCCTCGCTGGTGATCGCGTTGATCGCGACCGAGCTCGCTTTCTGCGCCTATCTCGGTGTGAGCTACCTGGCATTCGGCCGGGTGATCCCGGTCGGCATGCGCGACTATGCCAACATGTCGCCGATGTTTCAGTCTTCAGGATCGGTGCTGGTCATCCTGGCCGGCGCCGCGGTCTGCTGGTACGTCGTCCGCCGTATCGCTAGGCCGCCGGCCGCGCCGGCCGCTCGCTCGGAACGCCTTGTCGGATTCGGAGTCATGCTTGCCGGCGCGGTGGGACTTGCGGCGACGCTGGGGCTGGGCTCCCAGCAGCCCGAAATCGCGTGGAAGGATTGCACCACTGGCGGTTGGATTGAGCAGAGAAGGGGTTGCACGGTCATCATCCAGCGCGGAGACCGCGAGCCGGTCGAGCGGCGCGTGATCGCGTATCTGCGACGCGGGCGCGCGTATGAGGAGGGGCGAGCGCGGCAAACCAGGGAGGACTTCATCAGGGCAATTGCCGACTACACGGAGGCCATTCGCCTCGATCCGTCCCGTGCCGAAGCCTATGCCAGCCGCGGTCTGGCCTATGCTTACCTAGGCCAGCACGACCGTACCATTGCCGACATCGACATGGCGCTAAAGCTCGATGTCAAGCTGTACCCGGAGAGCGGCCACCGGCTGTTCCGGGCGCGCGGGCGCGCGCATTTCCGCAGGGGCGCATTCGATCTCGCTATCGCCGACCACACCCGGGAAATCAAGCTCGCGCCGCGCTTTGCCGACGGCTATCTGCACCGCGC
>JBOHIG010000398.1:0-23018 GCA_050725815.1 Xanthobacteraceae bacterium | reverse complement strand
CGCCAGACGAATGCGCCAACTACCTCGCTCACGCAGGATATGCTTCGTCTTAAGTGGGAAATGCTCTAGTCTGCAAACGTGTACCTTGGGGACGTGCCATGGTGGCTGGTCTTTCGCTTTTGTTGTTTATCTTCGGTGCCGAGCCGGCACTGGCGCATCATCCCATGGGCGGCGCGATGCCGACGACCTTCTGGCATGGATTGTTGTCGGGCCTCGGCCATCCGGTCATCGGGCTCGATCATCTGGCAGCGGTGATCGCGGTGGGCTGCCTGGCCGCGACCCAGCCGAAAGGCGCGCTGCTCGCGGTGGGCTATGTGATCGCGAGCATGGCCGGGGCGGCTGCGCATATCGGCGAGGCGACGGTCGCCAACGCCGAGATCTTCGTGGCGCTGTCGGTCGTCGCGCTCGGGCTGATGCTGTTCCGCAAGGAGCCGCTGCGGCGCGATCTTGCGCTGGCGCTGTTTGCGGCCGCCGGCCTGATCAACGGCTATGCGCTGGGCGAGACCGTCGCGGGCGCCGAGCGCACGCCGATCGTCGCCTATTTCATCGGGCTCGCGCTGATCCAGGTCTCGATCGCGCTCGCGGTGATGTTCGGCATGCAGTTGCTCACCGGACGCGCCGCGCTGCATCTGCTGACCGTGCGGGTTGCCGGCGCGTTCGCCGTCGGCGCCGGCCTTGCGGTGATCCTGCAGCGCTACGTCGCCGGCGCCTAACTTCGGCGAGGCGCCAGCCGGCGACGCAGCAGCGCGTTGAACGCGTCCGCCGCCTCGTATTGCACCCAATGCCCGACGCCGGGCATGACGTCGAAGGTCGCGCCCGGCCGGAACTGCTCGAGCTTCTCCTTGCGCTCCGCCATATAGGGCACGGCGGTGACATCGTGCTCGCCCCAGATGCCGGCCAGACGCCCCACGAAGCCCGCAAGGCTCTGCGACAGGTCGCCGGTATGGGTGACGTGCTTGCCGCGTACCCGCGAGCGCTCGGCGTTGTGGTGCTGGATGTAGACGGCGATGTCATCGATCCTATCCTTGTCGTAGAACATCAGCGCGCCGAGGTTGTGACGATGCGCCATCTTCTTGGCGTCGTCGGTCGGCAGCCGCCGCCAGGATTTCAGCGGCGCCATCTCGGCGCGCGGTGCGGTGGTGCCGGTCGAGCCGATCAGCACCAGGCACTCGACGCGTCCGCGGGCATGCTTGACGGTATAGCCGGAGATCAGCCCGCCCATGGAGAAGGCCGCGATCGAAAAACTCCGGTCCCGTCCGACGATCGCGTCGACGCCGTCCACGAGCGATGCGCCGACCGCTTCCGCCGTGGTCGGCAATTTCGGGCTGGCGGATTCTCCCGATCCCGGAATGTCCGGCGCCAGCAGCATGTAGTCGCGCGAGAGATCCTCGATGTTGCGGATCCAGTGCATCCAGCTTCCGGTGCCGCCATGCAGCAGCACCAGCGGCGGGCCCTTGCCCCAGACGCGCCAGATCACGTCGCCGTTGCCGTTGGGGACAGCGTGGCGCGTGCAGGCGCGGTCGAGCGTAGCGACGATGTCAGGAGTCATGCGGGGATTCTCAAGATTCGTAATAGGTCGAGGCGTCGGCTGCGAGCGACGTTCGCAGGGGCACGCGCGATACATCGTAGCCATAGAGCCAGTCGGGGTTGGTTTCGTTGCGCATCCAGGTGTTGGCGCTGGAGCCGGCCTGCACCATGCTGGTGCGCGGTTTGCGCGTGGCCTCGTAGGTGCGGAACGCCGCATCCAGCGTCTCGCAGTCGTCGAGACAGCGCGCCAGCACGACCGCGTCTTCCAGCGCCATCGCGGCGCCCGACGCCATGTAGGGCGTCATCGGATGGCAGGCGTCGCCGAGCAGGACGACGCGGCCCTTGCTCCAGCTCGCCAGCGGTTCGCGCTCATAGATGCCCCATTTGTGCACCTCGGGCGCGGCCGAGAGCACGCGCTGCACGTCGGAACGGAAGGTGAAGAAGGCTTCGCGTACGTCCTTCAGGTCACCCTTGGTCGACCAGGATTCCTGGGTCGTCCAGTCCGCCTTCTCCGGCTGCGACGCCGTGAAATAGACCTCGTCGCGATTCTTGGTGACGTAATAGATCACAATGTGACGATCCTTGCCCCACCATTTGGTGCGGGACAATCCGATGTCGGCGCCGCCGAGAAGGGACGCCGGAAAGGTCGAGCGATAGGCCACACGGCCGGTGAACTTGGCCTGCGTCGGTCCGGCGACATGGTCTCTGACAAGCGAATGCACGCCGTCGGCGCCGATCACCGCGTCGTGCTCGGCCGTGCTGCCGTCTGCGAACGTGAGTTGAACCCGTGGGCCAGGCTGCAGGATGCCGATGAGCTTCCTGCCGAACCCGATGGATCGCTCCGGCTGGATCGACGCCAGCGCCTCGTGCAGGTTACCGCGATGCAGGGTCAGGAACGGCGCGCCATAGCGGCGCTCGACCTCGTGCCCGAGCGGGTAATCGTTGGTGATCTTGCCGGACAAGCCGTCGCGGTTGAGCGAGCTCTCGGGCGTGAAGCCCGCGTCGCGCAGGCGGTCCTCGATGCCGAGCCAGCGATGGACCTTCATCGCGTTGGAGCTTTGCTGGATGCCCGCGCCGACCCGCGCAAAGGCGTCCGCCTGCTCGTAGACCGTCGCGTCGAACCACATCTTGCGCAAGGCGGCCGCCACGGCCAGTCCGTCGATGCCGGCACCGACGATCGCGATGGATAGTTTCTTGTCGCGCATGAACGGTCTTTAGCGTGCCGCCGCGATCTTTTCCAGGAATGCGACCAGGTTGTCGGTGACATGGTCGACGTGCGGGGCGTCGCGGCCGGCGAGCTCCCAGTCCTCGCGGAATACCTCGCGCGTGTTCTCGGGAACCACGAGCACCGTGGTCATGCCGAGCGTGTAGGGCACCGAGAGATTGCGCGCGAGGTCCTCGAACATCGCCGCGCGGGCCGGATCGACGCTGTGCGTCTTGAGGAAGCGGTCGTAGGTCTGGGCGGATGGCTTGGGCTCCAATTCCGCCGCCACGATGTCGAACACGTCCTCGAAATGATTGTCGAGCCCGAGCCGCGCCAGCACCGCCGCGGCGTGATGACGGGTGCCGTTGGTGAGGATCAGCTTGCGGCCCGAGAGCTTCTCGATCGCGATGCCGAGCGCGGGGTTCGGCTCCAGCGGCGAGTGGTCCACCTGATGCACGAAGTCGAGGAAATCGTCTGGCGCCATGCCGTGCTCGGTCATCAAGCCGCGCATCGACGTGCCGTAGCGCTTGTAGTAGTCCTTCTGCAGCAGGAACGCTTCCTCGTGGGTGATCTTGAGGAAATCGGCGATGTAATCGCGGATGCGCCCGTCCACCTGCTCCCAGAGATTGACGTGGTGCGGATACAGCGTGTTGTCGAGGTCGAAGACCCAGGTCTCGACATGGCTGAAGGCGCGAGGCGGTGGGTGGGATTGATACTGCGTCAAGGGCAACTGGAGTCCAAGGATCAGGGAAAGCGTTCGGCGCCTGCCGGCGCAGGACTACGATATGGCGACGGTGGCCTCGCGAGCCGCCGGGATGTGCGGTGGCGTTTCGCCGTCCAGCACGGCAAGCCGCCGGTCGATCGCCTCCATCACCTGCCGGGCATACGGTCCAAGGTGCAGGTACAGTGCGATCATCGTTACGACGATCCTTGCCGATGCGGTGTCGTTCTTGGCGCATTCCAGGAACGTGCGCCAGAACGGCTCACGCGCCTCCGGGATCGCGGTGACCACGTGATTGATGGTTTCCAGCGCGCGCATCCTGCCCTGAGTGTCGCCGGCATGCCGGTAACGCGGCCGGCCCGAGCGGTCGAGCAGAGACATTAGCCGATCGATGCGCGCTGCATAGGTGACGGGATCGTAGATCGACGCAAGAATCTTCTTGTAGTCGATTAAAATCTCGCGCAACGGCCGCAGCGTATCGAAATTCAGGCCGGCCGTGCATTGATCGCCGCCTTCGGTCGCCGCCAGATCGTGATCGTGATGCAGCCGTCCCTCCCGTGCGAGCCGGCGCGTGAGCTGGGTATTCGGCAGGGCATACAGCAAACCGACCATGCAGACGGGGATCGCCGCATCCTCGATGAACTCGATCATGGCATCGGCGATCGAAACCTTCTCGCTGTCGAACCCCACGATGAAGCCGGCGGTCACGAACATGCCCGCGCCGTAGATGGTGTGGATGCTTTCGGCGATGTTTCTGCGCGTGTTCTGCTTCTTCTTCATGGCGACGAGCGTTTCCGGGTCGGGGCTTTCGATGCCCACGAACACCGCGAAGAAATTCGCGTCCTTCATCAGCTCCAGGAGCGCCTTGTCGTCCGCCAGGTTGACCGAAGCTTCGGTCGAGAATTCGAACGGGTAGTCGTGCGCCTTTTGCCAGGCGGCGAGCTCGGGCAGGAACGTCCTGAGCGACTTCTTGTTGCCGATGAAATTGTCGTCGACGAAGTCGACGTGGCCGCGATAGCCGAGGTTGTAAAGGGCATCGAGCTCCGCCAGCATCTGCGCGGCCGTCTTGGTCCGCGGAACGCGCCCGTACAGCTCGATGATGTCGCAGAATTCGCAGGTGAACGGGCATCCGCGCGAGTATTGCACGCCGACATAGAGATAGCTGCTGAAGTCGAGCAGATCGAAACGGGGAATCGGAGACCTGGTCACGTCGGCCTGGAACTTGGGCGCTGTGAACACGCCGCGCCGCGCGCCGGCGTCCCACGCAGCGACGAATTCATCGATGACGCCTTCGGCTTCGCCGAGCACCTGAAAGTCGGCGGCGCTGTACACGTGGGGACTGGAGGTAATATCGGGGCCTCCGACTGCCACGGGCTTGCCGTGTACATGGCAACGCTCGATCAGCCGCAGGGTATCGGGCTGCTGCGGAAGCATCCCGCCGGTGACGATCAGGTCCGCCCAGGCGATGTCATTGTCGGTCAGCGCTTCGGTATTGCAGTCGATGAGACGCGTCGTCCAGTGGCCGGGAAGCAGGGCGGCGACCGTGATCAAGCCAAGCGGCGCCGTGAGACGGTGCGCCCCGACCAGCTTGCAGGGTTCCGCAAAGTTCCAGAAGCTATCCGCGACGAAGCATGGATAGAGCATCAGCACGTTACAGGAATGCCGCCGCGCACTCATTCATCTGTCCTTGGCAGGGCCAGCCGCACATTGGCATGCCGCGCGCGGCAAAGCAGCCCCCAAAATCGCGCGGTGCGCTTACCGCCGCATCAGCGTGCCGGCGCCGTGGTCGGTGAGGAGCTCCAGCAGCACCGCGTGCGGGACGCGGCCGTCGAGGATGACGACGCCCTCGACGCCCTGGTCGAGCGCATAGAGGCAGGTCTCGACTTTCGGGATCATGCCGCCGGAAATCGTGCCGTCGGCGATCAGGCGGCGGGCATCGTCGGCGGAGAGTTGCTTGATCAGGTTCTTCGACTTGTCGAGTACGCCCGGCACGTCGGTCAGCAGCAGCAGCCGCTTCGCCTTGAGCGCGCCGGCGATGGCGCCCGCGAAGGTGTCCGCGTTGACGTTGTAGGTGACGCCCTCGCGGGAGGTGGCGAGCGGCGCCAGCACAGGGATCAGCTCGCGCCCGAGAATCTGGTCGAGCACCATGGTGTCCACCTTCTCGGGTTCGCCGACAAAGCCGAGATCGACCACCCTCTCGATATTGGAGCCGGGGTCGGCCATGGTGCGGCTGATCTTGCGGGCGGTGACCATGTTGCCGTCCTTGCCGCACAGGCCGACTGCCTTGCCGCCCGCCTCGTTGATGAAGCCGACGATCTGCTTGTTGATCGAGCCGGCCAGCACCATCTCGACGATCTCGATGGTGGCGGCGTCGGTGATGCGCAGGCCGGCGGCGAATTCCGACTTGATGCCGAGCCGCTTGAGCATCTCGCCAATCTGCGGTCCGCCGCCGTGGACGACCACCGGGTTGATGGCGGTCTGCTCCATCAGCACGATGTCGCGGGCGAAGCTCCTGGCCATCTCCTCCTCGCCCATGGCGTGACCGCCGTATTTCACCACCACGATCTCCTCGTCGTAACGCTGCATGTGCGGCAGCGCCTCCGAAAGGACGCGGGCGATATCGTGGGGCGACACGGTCATGGCAGGCCTCGGCTGACGACGGCAGTCGCGCGGACTTTTAGCGGGCGTCGCGCAGGCGGGGAAGGGCGGAAATGCGACAACGTCGCCCGACGCCCACCCGTTCGGATGCTTGCCTTCCGGGAACCCATCTGCTGGTCTTTCCGGTTGCCGGAACGCCTCCGGCCGGGACCGGTCGGATGCACGCCCCCAAGGTTGATACCCTCAAGGCAGAGCTCGCTCGCGCGCTGCGCCTGACCGCCGACGTCAGCCCGTGGGCGGTCGGCGTCCTGTTCGTGCTGGTGATGGGCCTGGTTGCGATCCCGGTGTCCACGCATCCGCTGCCCCCGCTCTCCGACTACTTCAACAATCTGGCGCGCGCCTATGTGATCACGGCGATCGGGAGCGATCCCGACCTGCAACGCTTCTATGCGATCGAATGGCAGGTCGTTCCCAACCTGATGATCGATCTCGTGGTGCCGGTGCTGCACCGGTTCATGACCATCTATCTGGCCGGGCAGGTGTTCATCGTCACGGCGTTCTTCCTGATGCTCTCGGGCACGATGGCGCTCAACCGCGCGCTGTTCGGGCGCTGGTCGGCGGTGCCGCTGGTGGCGGCGGTTCTCATTTATAACGAGGTGCTGCTGGTCGGCGTGGTGAACTACGTGTTCGGCATCGGGCTGTCGCTGTGGGCGCCGACGGCGTGGATCGCGTTGCGCGAGCGCGCCTGGCCGTGGCGGTTCGCGGTGTCGACGCTGTTCGCGCTGGCGCTGTTCGCCTGCCACCTGTTCGCCGTCGGGCTCTACGGGCTCGGCCTGCTGGCCTTCGAATCCCAACGGCTGTGGGCGACGCGCAAGGAGCCGCTGCGGCCGCGGCTCCTCGATTTCGTGGCGACCGGCCTGCCGTTCGTTCCGGTCGCGGCGCTGCTGCTGGCGAGCCCGACCATGGATCTTGCCGGCCAGACCTTCTGGGAGCCGTGGGGGAAGTTCGAGGGCCTGCAACTGGTGGTGACCGTCTATTACCTCTCGATCGGCTTCGGCATCGCGGTGCTGATGATCGCCGCCATCGCGCTGGCGGCGCGGCTGCGGCTGCTGCGCTTGCATCCCGTCGGCTGGGCGCTGCTCGCGGTCGGCCTCGCCGTCTATGTCGCGATGCCGCGGGCAATCTTCGGGAGCCATCTCGCCGACGAGCGGCTGCCGGTCGCGCTCGCCTTCATGCTGATCGCCTGCCTCGATCTCGACATGCGCGAATGGCGCGTGCGTTATGCCTTTGCCGTGTTCCTCGCCGGATTGCTAGCGTTGCGGCTCGCGGAGGTGCAGATCGCCTGGAACGGCCTCGCGCGCGAGCTGGCGGCCTTCCGCCAGTCGGTGATGGCGCTCGAGCGGGGCGCGCGCATCCTGGTCGTGCATGCCGACCGCGACGCCTACTGGGACGAACGCTGGCGCGTCAGCGATCTGCAATTCATGCACGCGGCTTCGCTTGCGACCATCGAACGGTCCGCGCTGGTGTCCACGACGTTCTCGGTCAAAGGCAAGCAGATCCTGCATGTGCGCAAACCGTACCGGAAGTCCGTCGATGCCAATGACGGGCACCCGCCGCAGGCCGCCTGGCTGCGCGACGCCGAAGCCCGGGCCGCGAAATACGGTGCCGCGCACTGGACGCGCTGGCAGCAGGACTTCGACTACGTCTATGTGCTGTTCGCGAAACGCAGCGATCCCAATCCGGACGAGCGCCGCCTGGCGCTCGCCGCCGCCGGCCCCGGCTTCAAGCTCTACCGCGTGATCAAGCCTCGCTAACGCCCCGCGCGCTCGGCATAGAGACGCGCGATCGCGACGCGCAGCTCAGCAATGCCGCCGCCGGTGCGCGCGGAGGTGGCGATGATCTCCGGATAGGCCGCCGGATGCTTCTTCAGCGCGGCAGCCGTCGCCGCGATGCGGGCATCGAGGTCGGCGGCCGCCACCTGGTCCGCCTTGGTGAGCACGACCTGGAAGTTCACCGCCGCCTTGTCGAGGGTCTTGAGCACCGCGTCGTCGGCCGGCTTGAGGCCGTGGCGGGCGTCCACCAGCAGATAGACCCGCGCGAGATTGGCGCGTCCTTGCAGAAAGGCGTGGATCAGCCCGGTCCAGGCCGCGACCCTGGACTTGGATACGGCGGCATAGCCGTAGCCCGGCATGTCGACCAGCATCGGCGCATTCCCCCCGGCGAAGAAGATCAGCTCCTGCGTGCGCCCGGGCGTGTGCGAGGTGCGCGCGAGCGCGTTGCGCCCGGTCAGCGCATTGATCAGGCTCGACTTGCCGACATTGGAGCGGCCGGCGAACGCGATCTCGACGCCGCGCATCGGCGGCAGCCGCTCGATCGTGCCGGTGGCGGCCACGAACTGCCATTCGCCCGCGAACATCTTGCGGCCGGTTTCGATCTCGGCGGAGGTGTATTGATTGTCGGACATCTAAGGCCGGTGGTGAGTCAGTTTGAATTGTGACATAGGAATGCGTCCAGCAGCCGCCTTATTTGGTGACCTCTATTCGGTCCACTCTCAGCGACCATCCCGTCGTGCCGAACGTTGCTCCGCGCAAACCTCCCGGATGCACCCGCGCAGCCAGCGATGCGCCGGATCGGCATCCATCCGCGGGTGCCAGAGCAGCGACACCGTGATATCCGGCATGGCAACGGGGAGGGGGAAGCTGTGCATCCCGGCGCGCAGGTTTCCGGTGTGCCGTTCGGGGACGCTGGCGATCAGGTCGGAGGCACGAGCAAGGCCCAGCGCGGTCGAAAAGCCACCGACGATCGTGGCGATCTCCCGTGTGAGCCCGAGTGGCTCCAGGGCATCATCGATCGGTCCCGTGTCGAGACTGCGTCGCGAGACCAGGATGTGCCGGCCGGCCGCATAGCGGGAGGGCGTGATCTCGCCCTTGCTCAACGGGTGCCGCTTTCGCACGACACCGATGAAGCGGTCCCGGAACAATGCCTGAGCGCGCACCTCCGGGCCGGTCATCGTCCCCACAACGCCGGTTTCGAGATCGACGGTCCCGTCGCGAAGCGGCGTGCTGTCCCTATCTGGCTTCTGCACGAAGCGCAGCCGTAAGCCGGGAGCATCCTTGCCGACGCGGGCAATGAGGTTCGGCCCGAAGTTCTCGACAAAGCCTTCGCTAGTCCGCAGCGTGAACGTCCGATCGACCTGTTCGAGATTGAGCGTCTCCGCCGGGCGCAGCACCGCTTCGCCGTCTTGCACGAGCTGGCTTACCCGCTCGCGGAGTTCGCGCGCACGGGGTGTGGGAACGAGACCGCGCCCGGCTCTGACCAGCAGCGGATCGCCTGTCGTCTCCCGTAATCGCGCCAGAGCCCGACTCATCGCCGACGGGCTGAGCCGTAGCCGCCGGGCTGCGCGCGCGACACTGCCCTCCGTGAGCAGCACGTCCAGCGTGACCAGCAGGTTGAAATCGGGTGTCGGCATGCGTCGGCCAGCATAGTCGCGCCGTGATATGGCGTCAAACGCACGAATAAAGTGAAAATGGTGCGTATTACGCCATCAGGCAAGGGACTATGTTTCTGACAGCCCAATTTCCGGAGCCGTCAGAAAACGGAGTTCATGGTGAAGCCAATCACACGAGCACACGGCGAGGCAGTCGCTACCGGCGCGCAACCGGTGCCCTCGGTCCGATGGGCGCTCGCAGGCCTTTCGCTATCCACCCTGCTGTCGTCGCTTGGCACCAGCATCGCCAATGTCGCCTTGCCGACTTTGGCGCAGGCATTCAACGCATCCTTTCAGCACGTGCAGTGGATTGTCCTCGCTTATCTCCTCGCCATGACCACACTCATCGTCAGCGCCGGACGACTCGGTGACATCATCGGCCGCCGGCTGCTGCTGCTGGCAGGAATCGTCGTGTTCACGGCGGCCTCGGTCCTGTGCGGTGTCGCACCCACGCTCTGGCTGCTGATTGCCGCCCGCGCGATGCAGGGCGTCGGCGCAGCCATCATGATGGCCCTGACCATGGCGTTTGTCGGTGACACGGTTCCGAAGGACAGGATCGGCAGCGCCATGGGGCTGCTCGGCATGATGTCTGCGGTCGGCACCGCGCTCGGTCCATCGCTCGGCGGCGTTCTGATCGCAGGAGCGAACTGGCGGGCGATCTTCTTCGTCAATCTGCCGCTGGGCATCCTCACGTTTCTTCTCGCGCACCGCTACCTGCCCGTTGACCATCAAAGGCCGCAGACGGGTCGGGCTGGTTTCGACACGACGGGCACGTTGCTGCTGGCGTTGACGCTCGCGGCCTATGCGCTCGCCGTGACGTTTGGGCGCGGCAGCTTCGGTCCGCTCAACATGGCGTTGCTCCTAGCCGCCGTGGTCGGAGCCGGTCTGTTCGTGGTCGCCGAGGCGAGAGCAACATCCCCCTTGATCCGATTGGCGGTGTTTCGGGATCCGGTGCTGAGCGGAAGCTTCGCCATGAATACGCTCGTCTCCACGGTGATGATGGTGACGCTCGTGGTCGGGCCGTTCTATCTCGCGCTCGCGCTCGGGCTCGATGCTGCGCTTGTCGGTCTCGTCTTGTCGGTCGATCCGCTTGTCGTTGCACTGACCGGTGTGCCAGCCGGCCGCGTTGTGGACCGTCTCGGCGCACAGCGCATGACCATCGTCGGGCTGGTGGGAGTGGCGGCAGGGTCTTTCATGCTGTCCATGACGTCGGAGACGCTCGGCATCGCCGGCTATATCGTCCCCATCGTCGTCATCACCCTCGGCTATGCGCTGTTCCAGACGGCCAACAACACCGCTGTCATGACGGACGTCCTTCCGGACCAGCGTGGCGTCATGTCCGGAATGCTCAACCTGTCGCGCAATCTCGGGCTCGTCACCGGTGCATCCGTCATGGGCGCCGTGTTCGCGCTCGCGTCGGCGGCGACCGATATCGCAACGGCGAGTTCCGAGGCCGTTGCCACCGGCATGCGGATCACGTTTGCGGTCGCGGGAATGCTGATCGTCGTCGCGCTCGCCATCGCGGCTGGGAGCCGGGCGCTTGCAACACGCGCTTCGCGTCGTGGCGACGCGCCGTGATGCCGCACTGGTGGCGGTTAGTGGTCCTTTGATTCTAACATTCGCAAAGTCGCCCTGCGCCCCTTCGCCGGATTCCTTGTAGCCGGGCCCGCACGCCGCTCACACACTGCCTGGCTCCGCGGCAGCGCCCGTGCGGGACGCGACGAATGCGTTTATCCTTCGCGCCAGTTCGCGGCGGAATTCGTCGATGTTCTCGGGCATGTCCGTGTCGGACTACGGCTTGGTTATCTCCAGCCCAAACTCATCATACGTGCTGTAGCGGCGTGAATTGCTGATGTCATGGCTCAGGCTGATGCTGTGCGTTGGGCAGTCATCTTCGCACAGGTAGCAAACCTGGCAGTCGCGCGGATAGACGATCACCGGCTTGGCGGTCGAGGCATCCATGCGGATGACGTCTACCGGACACGCCAGCACGCACAGGCTGCAGCCGGTGCACGTTTCCAGATCGATCGCGAGCTTGCTCCCGACAGGATCGCTCATGAGCGCGCCAGCGCGGCATGTTCGCCGCGAATGATGGCTCCGATCGGACCGAGAGCAACTTCGTCGGGAGCCTGCGGCTTGAACCTCGCGCCCTCGGTCGGGAAATCTTGCCGATCGAAAACGACGTTGCCGTCGCGGCTCAGCGTGGCGCCGTGCCAGCAGAACCATGAAGAATCCGTCATCGGATAATCCTCGCGGAAGAATTGCTCGCGGCTCTCGGTCCGATTCAATGCGGAGCGATAGACCACGCCAGCGCAGATCGCGACGTTTCGCGCCTCATGCAGCTTGACGAGGTCGTGCAGATCGTTGGCACGGCACGCGCCAGTCGCCTCCAGCACGTCTTCGGTGGCTCGCAACATCTGCGCAAGCTTGTCGGCGTTGAGGATCATTCCGTCGATGACGCTGGCTTCGAGTCGTGCCAGACGGTCATGAAGGGCGTCAGACGTCGTTTGCGCCGCCGGCCGGTGAAGTGGGGCAAGCGCTTGTTCCCGCAGCATTGCCACGATGTCGCTCTTGATCACCGGATGCTGGCACTCCCGGCTTTCCATCGCCGCCGTTCCGCCGGCATGCCAGCCGGACACCTTGCAGAATGCGGTCGGTGAGCCGGCGCTGGCGTGCGTTCCAGTGGCGTCGTTCTTGGCGACAGAGCCGGCAGCCAGCAGGCCGTAGAGATTGGTCCGCGCACCCAGGTCGATCTGGAGTCCGCTTCGTCCGCTGGCCCACAGTCCCCATGTCGGCTCGATCGCCAGCGGATGGGTCTTAGGATCCGGCACATGATCGGTCAGCAGGATCGAGCCGCCGCGGTGCAGCTTGGCGACGTCGTTCCAATAGGAGTCGTCGACGTGCCGCAGGTCGACAAAGACCGGCCCGCGTCCGTCGACGATCTCCTTGGCGAACGCCGCTACGACGTGAGACAGCTCGCTGCGCTCCAGGCGCTCGGGATCGTATTGCTGCATGAAGCGTTCGCCCCGCGCATTGATCAGGCGAGCGCCGTGTGCGACGGCGACGTTGTAGCTTGGAAAATCGAACGTCTTCATCAGCACGTTGAACGTGCCGCCGAACGTGAATTCCATGTCGACGAGCCGTCCGCCGGCGCGGAACGCCATCGCCGCGCCGTCGCCGCAGTCATTGTCGACGCGATGCGTTCCCTTCATCGCGATCATGCCGGTCGATACGATGGTCCGCTTGGCCTTGATGACCACGAAGCGGCCCGTGTAGACGTCGAAACCGACCGCGCCGGCGATGCCCGTCCGCGTCGGCCATTCACCGTCAGCGGTCAACAGCTCGGTGATGAACAGACGATCCAAAATCCGCCCGCCCCGTGCCGTGATCTGGCGACGGAGCTCGCGCATCGCGACCTTCGGCTGGTATTGCATGCCGCGGACATTGACCATGCCGCGGCTCGCGAACCGGCGGATCGAGCCATCGGCGTTGCGCGAAATCGGTACGTTCCAGCGGATGTAGTCCTTGATGCGCTCGCGTTGCCCTTCGAGCAATTGATAGGTCCACCGCTGGTCGCACATATAGCTGCCGCGAACGATGAACTCCTCCGCCCAGGTGTCGAGATCGTCGGTGTCGAACGGACAGGTCGTGATGCCGCCGGACATCGTCGATGCGCCGCTGCGGCTGACATACGCCTTGTCGACCAGCGTGACGGTGGCCTTCAGGTCGGCAGCGCGCAGCGCCGCCCAGCATCCGGCAAACCCTCCGCCGATGACCAGGACATCCGTTTCAAGGATGTCCATGCCCGCCGCTTCTGCGATCAACCTGGCCTCCTGGCCGCAGTCGCTACGCCTGCGGTTGCCTCGTGTCCTGCTACGGTCTTTGCGCTCCGGCAACGACCTTGTTGCGAAGCAGGCCGATACCGGTGATTTCGATCTCTAGCACGTCGCCGATCATCATATTGTGCGGTTTATCGTCAGTTCCAAGCCACACCACGTCGCCGGGGCTGAGCGTGTTGTACTTGGAGATTTCGCTGACCACCGTGGCGGGGTCGAAGATCATGTTGCCGGTATCGAACGAATGGACCTGGCGTCCATTGATGCGGACGTCGGTGCGCATGCCGCGCAAGTCCCTGCCTTGCAGGATGAAAGGACCCATCGGCTTGAACGTGTCGGTATTCTTGGCGCGAATATTGGTGGGATCGCGCCGCTGCCACGCCCGCTCGCTGACATCGTTGCCGATCGTCCATCCGAAGATCAGCTCCCGGGCCTCGCCGGGCGTGACGTTACGGCCGGATTTGCCTATGACCGCGACCAGTTCGGCCTCGTATTGAAACTCATCCGAGGAATCGGAAGGCTTCACGATGTCTTCGCCATGCGCGATCAAGGCGCTGTTGGCGCGATAGCCGACACGCGGACGGTCGTAATAGATGGGCTTGCGCCCGGCCGCCTGCGCCATCTTTTCGATATGATCGCGATAGTTCGAGCCAATGGCATAGAACGTACCCGGGATCACGGGCACCAGCAGCCGGGCTTGCGCCAACGGCAAGGTCTTTCCGGTCCTGGAAAAGCGGTCGAACGGCGTGCCCTCGACGAGCCCGACCGTCTCGCCCTCGACCAATCCGAAACGCGGGCCTTCCGGCGTCTCGACGCGGCACCATTTCATGATGACGTTCCCCGGCGAGGCCTTTTATCGGCGCAGCAGGCTTTTGTCCTGCACGACCGGGTTCTGCCCGCGCACTGGGTTGTCGATGGCCTCTTCGAGCGAGCGTGCCGGCCTCCACTCGGACCGCGGCCGCACCACGTCGTCGCTGGCGACCCGATCGAGACCCCAGAAAAGTTCGAGCTGATGCCCGTCGGGATCCGTGAATTCGACGGCAATCTGCGCGCCGGCGCGTCGCCGGCCATGGAAATCGATCGTGACGTTGTTCTTCTCGAGATGCTCGCGCAGCCGCAGGAGTTCGTCGGGGCTCGCCACCTCGAACGCCAGGTGATGCAGCTCGATGTTCTCCGCCTTGCCGGGCATTTCCCCGACCAGGCCCACGCCGTGATGGTCGGCGCCAAAGCGCATGAACACCATGCCGCCCGGCACCATGTCCGGCTCGTAGATGTCGGAGATCTTGAACCCGAGGATCTGGGTGTAGAACTTCACCGACCGCTCGAGATCGCGGCAGCCCAGAACGATATGTCCGATCTTTGTGATTGCGAACGGTATGTCCTTCCCGGGCGAAAGCGCCTGGATTCGCTCGGTGATAGTCGTGTTGCTCACGTTCGTCTCCGCCCAGTGAAAGTTGCCGCTCCATTGCGATGCCAGACATTGCGATGCCAGCCCTCACTCCGCCGCCTTCTTCCTCACAAACAACCCGTTCACATTATCCCACAACTCGATCTTCGCGCCATATAGAACCAGCCCCAGTCGATCAGCAGCTCAAAGCAGTTGCGGCCGTACTGCCAGTCGTAGCCGTCGACCGTCTCGACCTTCTTGGCGCCGGCGAACAGCCGCGTGGGTGGTCGTGCCGAAACACTATTTTCGAGCGAGATATTTGATGAGAGCCGCGGCCGCAAGCACCGGTACGACGATGACGAGCAGCACAAACAGACCCATGCCGCTCATCATCCAGCCCATCGCACCATCCATCATGCGGCGCTCCCTTACAGAAGTTTCCGCCTCCTAATTCGTAGGCTGTTGCCGACCACGCTCACGCTTGAGAGCGCCATCGCGCCGGCGGCGATCATCGGATTCAGTAGGCCAAAAGCAGCGAGCGGAACCGCCGCGATGTTGTAGAAGAACGCCCAGAACAGGTTTTGCTTGATGGTCCGGAAGGTCACGCGCGACAGCGTCAGAGCCTCTACGGCTTTCAGCGGATGGCCCTTCACCAGCACGACATTGCCCGCCTCGATGGCGACATCCGTTCCCGTTCCCATCGCGATGCCGAGATCGGCTTGGGCCAGTGCGGGCGCATCGTTGATGCCGTCACCGACGAAGGCCACGCGTTTGTTCCGCTCTTGCACCAGACGGACCTGCTCGGCCTTGTCCTGCGGGAGCACCTCGGCCAGCACCCGCTTGATTCCGATTTGGCCGGCGACGCTTTCCGCGGTCTTGCGGTTGTCGCCTGTGATCATGATGGCTTCGATGCCCTGTTCGCGCAGCTTTGCAACGGCTTCCGAAGCGTCGGCTTTCACCGCATCGGCGACGGCTATGATGCCGACCAACGTACCGGCGCGGGCAATGCCGATGACGGTTTGCGCGCGTTCCTCACGTTGGGCGAAGGCGGAGCGATGGTCTGAGAGGGAAATGCCATTGTCCTCCAGAAAACGACCGCTTCCAACAAGGACCCTGTCGCCGTCCATCCGCGCCTTCACGCCTTTTCCAGGAACGCTCTCGAACTCGTCGACCTCTGCCAGGATTAAATGACGATCCCGCGCTGCTCGCACGGCGGCAAGGGCGAGCGGATGCTCGGAAAGCGCCTCTACACTGGCCGCGATGCGTAGAATCTCGGCAGGCGTCACCTTGGGCATGCATGTCACAATATCCGTCACGCTGGGTTTGCCTTCGGTCAGTGTTCCGGTCTTGTCGAAAATAACAACGTCGATTTGATTGGCGCGCTCCAACGCTTCGCCATTTTTGATCAGGATGCCGCGCCTTGCCCCGAGGCCGGTTCCGACCATGATGGCGGTCGGTGTCGCAAGTCCGAGCGAGCACGGGCAGGCGATGACGAGCACAGCCACCGCCGGAATGAGGCTCTGCGCGACACTGCCGGTGTAAAGGAACCAGCCGAGCGCCGTCAGCGCCGCGATACCGAGCACGATCGGCACGAAGATGCCGGAAACGCGGTCGGCCAGCTTCTGAATTGGAGCCTTGTTCGCCTGCGCATCGGCGACCAGCCGCACGATCTGCGCGAGTGTCGTGTCATCGCCGGTTCGTGTGACCCGGACGTAGAGCGCGCCGCTCGCGTTGATGGTCGCGCCGAAGACTTCGTCGCCTTCCTTCTTGGCGACCGGCATGCTTTCGCCGGTGAGCATGGATTCATCGACGCTCGACGTTCCGCGGGTCACCGTGCCATCGAGCGGAACCTTCTCGCCGGGTCTGACCAGCAGGATGTCGCCGACCTTGACGTCCTCGACCGGGATACGAAGCTCCGCGCCGCCGGAAATCAGGTGCGCGCTCTTGGCCCCGAGATCGATCAATTTCTCGACGGCCTCGCTTGCCTGGCCCCGACTTCGGGCCTCGAAATACCGGCCGAGCAGAATGAGCGCCGCAATGACGGCGCCGGTCTCGAAATATATGTGGGATTGCCCCGCCGCCATCGCCCAGAGGCTGTAGAAGAACGCGGCCAACGTCCCAAGCGAAATCAGTGTGTCCATGCTGGCCGAGCCGTTGCGCGCCTGACGGAGCATGCCGACGTGGAAATTCCAGCCAAGACCGAGAATCACCGCGCCGCTTAGGACCGCTTGAATCCAAACGCTGAGATTGTGCGACCCCAGCGCCCACGGCAGTTCAATCTCCAGCATCGCAAACGCCGTGACGGGAACGGCCAATAGCAGCGCAAGGTAAGCGCGCCAGCGCGCGTCTTCCAGCTCGCGCGCGGCCTGCTCCTTGTGCTCGTGGGCGAATTCGCGGGTGAGGACCTGATAGCCGTTATCGATGACGGCTGCGTGCAAGGCGCCCTCGGATGTCACCACCTCGTCGAACTCGACACGGGCGCTGTGTGTGCCGAAATTGACATTGGCGCTGCGGACGCCGGGCAGCTTCTGCAACGTCCGCTGGTTGCGCGCCGAGCAGGACGCACAGTGCATGCCCCCAATGTTGAATATTGCTGTCTTCATCATGAAGCTCCCAGTCGATCTATCGAAGAGCCATCCTGCCTTGCGCGCTTCATTGAGGTTCTCGCGTCGGACCGGAGGATTGTCGGCGGAGTCATTTGGGGCCACCGCCCATCATCTTGATGCAGCACAGGCCGAGCGCGCACATGATGGCGCAAGGCGCCAGCGCGAGAACGATCGGCATAACGCCCGCAGCCACAAGCCAACGCCAATTGACGTAGGTGCCGGCGGCGAGGAGGACACCGCCGAGCGCCATCAACATCCACCGGTTGCCAAGGTAGCGGCGCGCGAATTGCAACCAACCGCGCGCCAGCGATCCACCCGTCGCTTTTTTCGTCTCAATCGTCATCATGGTCCTTTCTCCGCGGATCATCGTTTCACGGCGGGGCTCATGCGACGCGAAGAATAGTCATCATGCCTGAGACCTGATGGTCGGTGACGTGGCAATGCAACATCCAGTCGCCGGGATTGTCGGCGACGAATCCAACATCGACGGTCTGTCTTGGCGGCACGAGAACGGTATCGGCCCATTGCCGATGCGGAACCGGCGAACCGTTGCGACTCAACACCCGAAAACTGTGACCGTGGAGATGCATCGGGTGCCAAAAGGCAGTCTCGTTGCGAATCGTGAGAACGTAGCTTCGTCCGCGCCGCAGCGTGACAAGCGGTGGCATGCCGGCATGACCGTCGCCGGTCATCGAGTGCCCATTAATGCCCCAGGTCGCCCCACGGCCCATCATGCCCATGCCGGCTCCGCTCATCATGCCGCCTTGCAGCGTGAGCTGGTGTCGTTTGGCGGTGGCGACGTCGGGTTCGGGGAGCGGGTTACGCGGAAGCGCGAATGAGCTGTCAGGAGGATGCGCGCGGATTGGCGGGCTCTCTTCGTAAGACAGTTCTGTGAGCCAATAGGGACGGCGATCATAGAAGTCATCGATAATCCGATAGCGTCGTCCCGGCTCGCCTTGCATGTCGAGCACGACGTCAATGCGCATCGCAGGACCGAGGATCACACGGCCCCGCTCCGGCTCGTGCGGATCGCAAGGCTGGCCATCGATTGCCACGACGATCGGGCGATGACCTTCGAAGCGCAGCGCCATAATACGCGCAAGCGCGCCATTGATCAGGCGTAGACGGACACGCTCGCCGGCCCGCACCGGCACTTCTTCGGACACGACACCGTTCACGGTTACGATGTTGCCGATGCGGCCGGCCATTGCCCCTTCCATGCGGTTGCCGAAGCCGGCGGCAATCTGGGCGGTCGATGTCAGACGCCAGTCTCCGAGCACCCAAACGATCTCGCGATCGACCGGCGCAGGGATGGGTTCTTCCACAATCAATGCGCCGGCCATCCCTCGCCCGAGCTGCTGCAGGCTGTTGGCATGCGGGTGATACCAGAAGGTGCCGGCATCGGGCGGCGTGAATTCATAGGTAAAGGTCTCTCCTGGCCGGATCGGCGGCTGCGTGAGGCCGGGCACGCCATCCATCGCAATAGGCAGCCTGATGCCGTGCCAATGAACGGTGGTGTCTTGCGCCAGCTTGTTTTCGACAAAGACGCGCACCGGCTCGCCCTGCCGCAGGCGAATCTCAGGGCCGGGCAGCCGGCCGTCGTACGACCACACTTCGGTTTCCGGATGAGGTTTGCCGACGATCGGCCATCGCGCTGGCATCGCGGCCAGCTTCAATTCCCTGACGCTTCGCGAACTCTGGACCGCGCTCGGAATCAGCGCGGCCGCGGTAGCGCTGGCTGTGCCCGCAAGAAGCGATCGACGAGTGAGCACCAGATTAGGTACTGGGGACATTGGCTTGCTCTTTCTTCAGGAGCGAAGGTATTTGACGCAGGCCACGATCCCGAGAATGAGAAATGTGACGAGGAGGAGCCAAATCAGCCCCATTCCCACCATCATGCCGAACGGCATGTCTGTCATTTGCATCATGATCCAAATCTCCTTGGAGTGCTGATGCCCCGCTCCGTGGCGGGTTCATTCGATCAGCGCCCATTCAGGTCGAGTTCGGCACGACGATGAATCGCGCTTCCCAAGGCGACATCATCCCCATGCCGCAATTGAATTGAAATTCGCCGGTCTCGCGCGGCGTGAAAGCGATCACCGTCGTGCTGGTCCCGGAAAGCAATTGGCGGATGCGCAGCCCCGGAGCCAGGATGATCCGACCGCAGCCAACGGCCTCGCTGGCGTCGATACGCCACTCGACCGGGATGCCTTGCTTCACCTGGAAGACGGCCGGCATGTAGGTGAGGTCCACCACGCGCATGACGACGACCTGCTTGCCGTTCGCCTGCGTCGCAGCAACTGGCGCAACTTTGGCCGCAGCCGTTTCCAGCAGCGGCGTGCTGCCCGAGCCAAGCCCGCTCAGCACCAACCCGTAATTGATATTGAGGAAACCAAGCACGATTACCGCTGCGCCTGCCACGCGGAGGAAGTGCTTCTGAAATCCGCCGTGTGCAAAGCTTGATAGCGCCGATAGCGAGAGCAGGGCCGGTAGCGTGCCCAGCGCAAAGACCAGCATGGTCAACGCGCCAATCGAGAAACTGCCCTTGCCGAGCACATAGAGTTGCAGCGCCTGGGTGAAACCGCAGGGCAGGAAAAAGGTCAGCGCTCCCAGCGTGAAGGCTCCCCCGGCAACCTTGGTGGACGCCAAGTTATGGATGCGTGTTGCGAAAGATTTGGGGAGCAGGAAACGCCCCATCCGCGGCAAGAGGCCCAACATCTGCAATCCGAGCACGATCATGATGCCGCTCGCTGCAATCGTGAGGATGCCGTTGGCTCTTTCGGAGAGCGTCAGTGCCGAGCCCAGCGCACCGGCCGCACCCCCCAGCAGCATGTAGGAGAAAATGCGCCCTGCATTGAAATAGAGATGCGGCTTGAGGCGCTGGAACCCCGTGAGGCCGGGCGTGCTGTCGTTGTAGGCGGCTGCGGCCGCCACCAGCAGACCGCCTGTTACGGCCATGCAGCTTGAGACGGACGCAACAAGGCCGATCAGAAAGACAAGACCTAGCGTCATGCCCTCGGATACGGCAAAGCCACGCGGCATCAGGCCAAAGTGTTGAAGCGCGAGGGCGACGCCGACCAGAATGACAAGGATGCCGGCGATCTCGGCGTAGTCGCGGGCGGTTTTCTTGGCCGGTCGGGATGCGCGTGCATCCCATGCGCGCACGCTGTAGCCGTCCTCGGCAAGTGTGCGGTCCAGAGCTGTAAGGTCGAGGTCGCCGCGATGGTCGATTTCGGCGTAACCCTCGGCATAGTTGACTCGCGCGTCTGCGACGCCCGGTGCTTCTTTCAGCCTTCGCGTCACCAGGAATTCGCAGTTGACGCAGGTCATGCCGCCGATGGCGAGCTTCTGTGTGTGCAAGAGTCTTGGATCGTCCGTCATGGTCCGCCTCAATCATCACGTCATGGATCGGCGCACGCCATACGTTTCTGACAGCCGAGCTGGCTGCCTCCGTGCGGGCGAGCAACTGCGCGGGGTGCAAGTTTCCGCGCGTAGGATCAGGCGTGAGACTTGGGCGGCGGAGGTTCGGGCGGGCCGTGCAGGCTTGCCAACGGGCGCGAGACTGGCAACACCAAGGGATGGGCGATGTCCGTCACCGGCATTGGCGCCGGCTCGCTGAGGATGCCAAGTATCGTCGCACAATGAGCGAAGCACGCCATCGCTTGCATGCTCATGTCTTTGGAGCAATCGGCTGACATGGGGGACATCGGGCACGGCATGCCGTTGTCATGCGAGGTCATGTCGGCGGCTTGCGTTGACATCGCCATCGTGGCCTCGGGGGTCATCCCAGCGGCTACGGCGTGATGCGCCACGGCGCTGAGCATGAACAGCGCTGCAGTGATCGGGGCAACGAAGCGACGGCAGGACCGAAACGGCATGTGCCAAGGATAGGTCTTTGCAACAGGCGCCGCAAACACAAAGTGGTGAGGATTCAACCGCTTCGCCGCACCCGCGGTTAGTGAGCCGCGTTAGCCCCTACGCCTTCTTCCTCACAAACAACGCCTTCACGTTATCCCACAGCTCCACCTTCGCCCCGTGCTTGCGCATGATGAAGCTCTGCTGCGCGACCGAGAGCGTGTTGTTCCACGCCCAGTAGATCACCAGCCCGGCGGAGAAGCTCGCCAGCATGAAGGTGAAGATCAGCGGCATCCAGTCGAAGATCATCTTCTGGGTCGGGTCCGGCGGCGCCGGGTTGAGCTTCATCTGGAACCACATCGTGATCCCCATGACGATCGGCCAGACCCCGAGCATCAGGAACGGCCCGGCGATCGGCACCGCGCTCGGGTCCCACGGGATCAGCCCGAACAGGTTGAAGATCGTGGTCGGGTCGGGCGCCGAGAGGTCCTTGATCCAGCCGAAGAACGGCGCGTGCCGCATCTCGATGGTGATGAACAGCACCTTGTAGAGCGCGAAGAACACCGGGATCTGGATGACGATCGGCAGGCAGCCGGCGACCGGGTTGATCTTCTCCTTCTTGTACAGCTCCATCATCGCCTGCTGCTGCTTCATCTTGTCGTCGGCGAAGCGGTCGCGGATCGCCATCATCTCCGGCTGCACCGCCTTCATCCGCGCCATCGAGGCGTAGGACTTGTTGGCGAGCGGGAAGAAGAAGAACTTGATCAGCACCGTGATCAGCAGGATGGCGACGCCGAAATTGCCGAAATAGCGGAACAGCCAGTCCATCGCCAGGAACATCGGCTTGGTGATGAAGTAGAACCAGCCCCAGTCGATCAAGAGCTCGAAGCGGTTGAGGCCGAGCGCCTTGTCGTAGCCGTCGACGATCTCGACCTCCTTGGCGCCGGCGAACAGCCGCGAGGTGGTCGCGCCCACCGCGCCCGGCGCGATGGTCTGCGAGTCGAGCAGGTAGTCGGTCTGGTAGGTCTTGACCGTGCCGATCTGGCCCGAGGAGAACCGCGCCTGCAGGCTGGCCTTGGGATCGGGAATCAGGGTCGCCGCCCAATACTTGTCGGTGATGCCGAGCCAGGCATTGGTGACCTTGAACGGGATCTGCTTCTTGTCGGCGATCTGCGCGTAGGTGACCTCCTGCAGGCCCTGCTGGCCGAGCACGCCGACCAGCCCTTCGTGCAGGATGTAGAAGCCTTCGAGCTTGGGATGGCCGTGGCGCGAGATCAGCGCAAAGGGATAAAGCGAGATCGGCGCCGCGCTCTTGTTCCACACCTCCTCGCGGACGGTGAACATGTACTTGTCGTCGACCGAGATGGTGCGGCGGAATTCGACGCCGTCCTCGTTGACGTGGACGAGCTTGAGCGGACGGTCGACGGTGAGCGGTCCGGCGCCGTCCTGCCGCCATAGCGTTTCGGAGTCAGGCACCTTGGTGGCGGTGCCGGCGGCGGCGACCCAGCCGAATTCGGCATAGAACGGCATCGGGGCGCCCGACGGCGACAGCAGCGTGATCGGCGGCGATTTGGGGTCGATGGTCTCGCGGTATTGCGTGAGCAGGAGGTCGTCGATGCGGCCGCCCTTGAGCGCGATCGAGCCGGCGAGCCGCGGCGTCTCGATGCGCACGCGCGGGGAGGCGGCGAGCGAGGCTTCGCGGGTCACCACCTGGCCGGGGATCTGGCCGGGGACGGGCGTGGTGGCGCCGGGCGCGGTGGCCGGCGCCGGCTGCGGCGTGGTGGAGCCCGGCTGCGG
>JBOHIG010000397.1:0-10341 GCA_050725815.1 Xanthobacteraceae bacterium | reverse complement strand
CGACGGCCTTGGTCACGTCGGCGATGTTCCGGACCTGGCCGGTCAGGATTCCGGCCATGGAGTTCACGGACTCGGTGAGGTCCTTCCAGGTCACGGCGACGCCTTGCACGTCGGCCTGGCCGCCGAGCTTGCCTTCGGTGCCGACCTCGCGCGCGACCCGCGTCACCTCCGAAGCGAAGGAACGCAGTTGATCGACCATGGTGTTGATGGCTTCCTTGAGCTGAAGGATTTCGCCGCGCACGTCGACGGTGATCTTCTTCGACAGGTCGCCGTTCGCTACGGCGATTGTCACCTCGGCGATGTTGCGGACCTGGGCGGTGAGGTTGGAGGCCATCGAATTGACGCTCTCGGTCAATTCTTTCCATACCCCAGTGACTTCGATGACCTGCGCTTGGCCGCCGAGCTTGCCTTCGGTGCCGACCTCGCGCGCCACGCGCGTCACTTCCGACGTGAACACGCCGAGCTGCTTGATCATCGTGTTCACGATGGTGGCGGCCTGCAGGAACTCGCCTTTCAGGGGCCGGCCGTCGACGTCGAGGCGCACCGTCTGCAGCAGATCGCCCTTGGCGACGGCGGCGACGACGCGGGTGACCTCGGTGGTCGGCCACAGCAGGTCGTCGATCAGGGTGTTGACCGAATCCTCCATTGCGCTCCAGGCGCCGCTCGAAATGCCGAGCTTGATGCGCCGGCGGGTGCGGCCGTCGCGGCCGACGTCTTGACCGACGCGTTCAAGCTGCTGCGCCATGCGCTGGTTGGCGGTGGCAATTTCGTTGAAGGTGTCGAGAATTTTTCCGCGGACGCCGTTCTGATCGCCCGCCATTCGCGCCGAGAAGTCGCCGGATCGGATGGCCTGGAGCGCGGCCAGTAGCTCGTATTCGAATGGAGCGCTGCCGTTGCTTGCATCCGTGTCTCGATCGGCAAGTGGCTGGGGAAGGGCGGGGCCGTTGGCACCACCTTCTGTGGTTGTTTCGCTATCGCGTTCCATGGTCCCCTCCCGCGAGGATTCACGTCTTCATGCGTCAATTCGGCTGTGGACACCACACGCGGCGGTCGCCCCGCCGAACAGCTCGGTCACGCTGGCGAGTTCCACGTCGAGGTTTTGACCCTTGCGCCCAAACGAGTATCGTCTGTCGAAGAGCAAAAACAAAAAGTTTTCAGCAGCTTCGGCAGGCGCCATGAACTCTCGTATCCCCGCTCCAACCATAAAGAATTCGCTCGCACGGATAAGGTTCCGCGCCTGACCCCAGATTTTTTTTCGCCTGCGGCCAAGCGCCCGCCGGGGTTGCCCCCCTTCGATTGCGTCCATAGGGTCGCAAATTCCCCTCCTGACCTGACCTGTGTCCCCTCTTTAGCTTCTTCGATTGGGAGTACCGTGCCGGAAGAAGACCTTGTTGCCTTCGTAGCGACCTCGATCAGCTCTGTCTGGGCGCTTGAGCTGCTGCTGCTGTTGCGGCGCGATCCAGCCAAATACTGGGAGGCAGAAAGCCTGATCCGGGAGCTGCGCAGCAGCCCCGTAGTGATCGATGAGGGGCTCAAGAGGCTTCAAGGCGCCGGGCTGGTCATGCAAGATGACAGGGGGACCTACCGCTACCAGGCGGCGTCGCCGCGGCTCGACCAGCTCGTATCCGAGCTGCAAGCAGCTTATGCGACCAGGCCAATGACGGTGATCGAGGCGATCGTCGCGGCGCCCAGCGACAAGCTGCGCGCGTTCTCCGATGCGTTCAAGTTGAAGGACTGACCATGTCTGGATGGGCGCCTGCGGTTTACTTCCTCTGCTTTCTCGCCAGCGCCTGTTGCGGGTGGCTGCTGGTGCGCAGCTATCTCAACAACAGGACCAAGCTGCTGCTCTGGAGCGCCGCCTGCTTCGTGCTGCTGGCGCTGAACAATTTCGTTCTGTTCATCGATCTGGTGCTGCTTCCGACAAAAATCGACCTCGCGGTGCTGCGTGGGCTCCTGGGCCTGTCGGCGGTTTCCACGCTGCTTTACGGCTTCATCTGGGAACTCGACTGAGCGGAGAGCGCAATGCTGGCCTACGTTTCCGGGATGACGACGATGGGATACCTCATCGCCGGACTGTTCTTCTTCCGGTTCTGGTGGCGGATCAGCGATGCCCTTTTTATTTATTTCGGAGTGTCATTCTGCATGCTGGCGGTCAGCCAGGCCCTTGCCACCCTTGCAGGAATCCCAGGCGAGAGCCAGAGCTGGATCTACCTCCTGCGGCTTGCCGCGTTCACGTTGCTGATCGTCGGTATCATCGCGAAGAATTTCGGCGAAGGCCGCCGCGGGTCGGGCGCTGCGGACCATTGATTCGTCGTGTTGAGCTGGTCCCGTCCAGCGCTCTTTTCAGACCCCAAGACCCCACATCGGCGGCTGCCGGTGATGCCGTGTTGGAGCATGATCTTTTCCGAAAACCGGTTCCCACTTTTCGTGATCATGCTCTAGGATCGGACGGCCCCTGAGGACATCTCCTCTCAAGTTGGCTCAGGATCGATCATGCTGCAGGGCTGGGTCGTCATCGCCGTCGCGCTCGGCTATATCGGGCTCCTGTTCGTCGTTGCGAGCTATGGCGACCGCGCGCGCCGCTTCCGGCCGGAAGGCCGCTCCCGTCATCTGATCTATCCGCTCTCGCTCGCGATCTACTGCACCTCGTGGACTTTCTTCGGGTCGGTCGGGCTCGCCTCGCGCACCGGCTTCGAGTTCCTGACCATCTATCTCGGCCCGATCCTGATGATCGGCCTGTGCTACCCGTTCATCATGCGCATCGTGCGCCTGGCCAAGGCGCAGAACATCACGTCCATCGCGGATTTCATCGCCGCGCGCTACGGCAAGTCGCAGGCGGTCGCCGCGACGGTCGCGCTGATCGCGATCATCAGCACGATCCCCTACATTGCATTGCAGCTCAAGGCGGTGTCGGCGTCGCTCGGCACGATCATCGGCGACGTCAGCCCGCACATCGCGGCGAACTCGGTTTTCGGGGATATCTCGCTGTTCGTGGCGCTATCGATGGCCGCCTTCGCCGTGCTGTTCGGCACCCGCCATATCGACGCCACCGAGCACCAGGACGGACTGATGCTTGCCATCGCGACAGAGTCGCTTGTCAAGCTGATCGCCTTCCTTGCCGTCGGCGTTTTCGTGACCTTCTGGATGTTCGACGGACCGTCGGCGCTGTTCGCGCGCGCTCTGGAAAACCCGCAGACGGCGGCGCTGCTCCATCGTGAGCCGCAGTTCGGCGCCATCGCCGCGATGACGCTGCTCGCGCTGTTCGCCATCCTGCTGCTGCCGCGGCAGTTTCACGTCACTGTGGTCGAGAACCACGATGAGCGCGAGGTCAAGCGCGCGGCCTGGCTGTTTCCGCTGTATCTGGTGCTGATCAATCTGTTCGTCGTGCCGATCGCGCTTGCCGGCATGCTGACGTTCTCCGCCGGAGGCGTCGACAGTGACATGTATGTTCTGGCGTTGCCGCTGGCCGCCCGTTCCGATCTGCTGACGCTGATCGCCTTCGTCGGCGGGCTTTCCGCTGCGACTGCGATGGTGATTGTGGAGTCGGTAGCGCTGGCGATCATGGTGTCGAATGACATCGTCATGCCGCTAGTGCTCAAGCGCCGCGAGCGGCTGATCGCCAAAGGCGCTGATGTCGGCCGTGTGCTGCTGATGGTGCGGCGCGCAGCAATCGTGGTCATCCTGCTGCTCGCCTATATCTACTACCGCTCGGCCGGCGCCGCGCAACTCGCCTCCATCGGACTATTGTCGTTCGTCGCGATTGCGCAGCTTGCGCCGACCTTCTTCGGCGGTCTGATCTGGCGGCGTGCGACCATGCGCGGGGCCATGGCCGGCATGACGGTCGGCATCGTGGCCTGGGCCTACACCATGCTGGTGCCGAGCTTCGCTGATGCCGGAATCATCAATGCCGCCGTGTTGAGCAACGGGCCCTGGGGCGTGACGTGGCTGCGGCCGCAGGCGCTGTTCTGGCTTGAGCTGCCGCCGCTGGTCCACGGCGTGATCTGGAGTCTTAGCCTCAACATCCTCGCCTATGTGGGATTCTCGCTGAGCCGAGCGCCCGCCTCGGTCGAACGGCTGCAAGGCGACGTGTTCGTCCCCTCGGACCTGACGCCGATCGCGCCGAGCTTCCGCCTATGGCGGCCGTCAGTGACCGTAGAGGAGCTGAGCACGACGGTTGCCGGCTATCTCGGCGAGGAGCGAACGCGTGTCGCCTTCGAGAGCTACGCGACGACCCGCGGCGCAGTGCTCGATCCAAAAGCGGAAGCCGACTTCCAGCTCATGCGTCACGCCGAGCACCTGCTTGCCTCGGCGATCGGCGCAGCCTCGTCGCGGCTGGTGCTGTCGCTACTGCTGCGCAAGCGCACCGTTTCGACCAAGGCCGCACTCAAGCTCCTCGACGATGCCAACGCTGCCATCCACTACAATCGCGAGATCCTGCAAACCGCGCTCGATCACGTTCGCCAGGGAATCGCGGTGTTCAACAAGGACCTGCACCTGATTTGCTGGAATCGTCAGTTCGGTGACATGCTTGGGCTGCCGTCGCAGCTCACGCGGGTCGGTGCCGGCCTCGACGAGATCCTGCGCTTCAATGCGGCGCGCAACAACCCGGACGGGGAGGGGATCGAGCGCCTCGTGCAGGAACGCTTGGCGCAATACGTCTCCGCGAGCGCGCCGTTCCTTGAGCGCGTGCCCGAGCAAGACCTCGTCATGGAGGTGCGCGCGAATCATATGCCGGACGCCGGCCTGGTGACAACCTTCACCGACATCACCGCCAGCGTGAAGGCGGCCGAGGAGCTTGAACGCGCCAACGAGACGCTCGAACGGCGGGTCCACGCGCGCACCGAAGAGCTGACGCGGCTGAATACCGAGCTCGCGCGCGCTAAATCCGAGGCCGAGCAGGCAAACATCTCGAAGACCCGCTTCCTGGCGGCGGCCAGTCACGACATCCTCCAGCCGCTCAATGCCGCCCGGCTCTATGTCACCAGCTTGGTCGAGCGCCAGGCCAACGGCGACGACGTCCAGCTCATCGGCAACATCGACGCCTCCCTCGACGCAGTAGAGGAGATCATCGGCGCGCTGCTTGATATCTCGCGCCTCGACACCGGCGCGATGAAGCCGGAGATCGTCGGCATGCGGATCGACGAAATCCTGCGCCAGCTCGAGGTCGAGTTCGCGCCACTGGCGGACAGCAAGGGACTGCGGCTCGATTTCGTGCCCTGTTCGCTGGCGGTGCGTTCCGACCGCCGGCTCTTGCGCCGCCTGTTGCAGAACCTGGTGTCGAACGCGATCAAATACACGCCCAGGGGGCGCGTGCTGGTCGGTTGCCGCCGGCGCGACGGACACTTGCGCATCGACGTCTATGACAGCGGGCTCGGCATTCCCTCTTCGCAGCGGCACGCGGTTTTTCGGGAGTTCCACCGGCTCGATCGGGGCGCGAAGGTCGCGCGTGGGCTCGGCCTCGGCCTTTCGATTGTGGAGCGCATCGCGCGCGTGCTCGGCATCACCGTCGACGTCGATTCGACGGTCGACCGTGGTTCCCATTTCTCGATCGCGGTGCCGCTGTCCGCGACCGTGCCGGCGCGAGAGCGGCGCGCAGCTTCCGGCATCGACCGCGGTCACCTTGCCGGCATCGCAATGGTGTGCATCGACAACGACCTCGCCATCCTGAGCGGCATGGAAATCATGCTCGGCGGCTGGGGCTGTCGTGTGCTGAAGGCGGCGGACCTCGAGACCGCGCTCGAAGCGATCGAGGATTCCGGGGTCGTGCCGGATGGCTTGCTGGTCGACTACCACATCGACGAGGGCAACGGCATCGAAGCCATCGCCGAGCTGCAGCGGCGCTACGGCAAGCACCTGAGCGCGATCCTGATCACGGCCGACCGCAGCCCGCATGTGCGCGATGAGGCGCGCGCCCACGGCATCCAGGTGCTCAACAAGCCGGTCAAGCCGGCGGCATTGCGGGCGCTGCTGACCCAGGTGCGGGTGCAGCGGGTGGCGGCGGCGGAATAATCGATCAGTTGCCGAGCACGGCGGCTTGCTGCGGTTGCCCGACCTCGATCTTGGCGGCGGCGATGACCGCCTGGGTACGGCTGTCGACGCCGAGCTTCTGGAGTACGGCGGACACATGGGCCTTCACGGTCGCCTCCGAGACACCGAGCTCATAGGCGATCTGCTTGTTGAGCAACCCCTCCGACAGCATCATCAGCACCCGCACCTGCTGCGGGGTGAGCGAAGCGAGCCGGGCGAGCAGACTAGAGCTCTCCGCGTCGCTGCCCGCGCCGAGATCGACGTCGGGCGGCGTCCAGACGCCGCCCTCGAGCACGCGCACGATGGCGGAGCGAATCGCGTCGATGCCCAGCGTCTTCGGGATGTAACCCGCACCGCCGAATTCCATGCAGCGGCGGATCACGGTGGGGTCGTCGTTGGCGGACACGACGACGATGGGTACGCTCGGATATTGCGCGCGCAAATACATGAGGCCCGAGAAGCCGCGCACGCCCGGCATCGCGAGGTCGAGCATGATGAGGTCGACCTCACCTCCGGATTCAAGCAAGCTCACGATATCGTCGAAGGACGCCGCCTCCGCAATCCTGACGCGGTCGAACAGGCCGGACACCGCCTCGCGTAGCGCGCCGCGAAACAGCGGGTGGTCGTCGGCGATCACCAATCGATAGAATGCGGTTTCGTTCACGACGCCCCGACCTTGCACCTTGTCCCCCGGCGCCAGCGCGCAGCGGCACCAATCTACTACACTTTCGTCGCAAGCGCAGTTGGCCTCGCCAGCCGAGGGGTTGTGGCCTGTTGCATCGCAGCATGAGGGCGAACGGTCGTTAGAGGGCAGCAGATGGTGAAAGGCACGTCTGGCCGCCCGCACGCTCGGCCAGGAGAGCCTGCGCGACCGGCGGCACATCGAGGCGTTTGTCCAGTTCGTCGTGGATGTTGATCAGCGACACTCTCAGATAGTTGCGGATTGCCGGAAAATCCGCGGCACGCAGCTTCTCGTGAATTGGCATTAGCCCGAAATAGGCTTCCGCGAACGGGACCGGAATGTCCTTCACAAGCTTTGGCGGATGCAGTCCGATCTGGTCGAGCCGCCGGCTGAGGTCGGTACGGGCGTCCTCCCAGGCTGCGGGTTCGAGTACCGGCGGGACCGGATATCGGTCGAATATGGTCATCACCATGGCCATAAGCGCGTCCAGCCCGGCCCGCTGCTGCCGCTGCTCTCCCCCCATCGCCGGCCGCAGCTTCCCTTCCACCATCTCGCCAACCATGGCGAGTCCAAGAGGAAAGCCCTTCCATCGCGATGTCTCGATCGCAGCAAGGAATTCGGGCTCGCGCATGAGCACCTTGGCGTAGTGCCCGGCGCGCGCGCGCGAATATTCGTACATGCCCTTCTGGATCAGGAATGCCGCGTTCCGATCGATGAAATCGTCCAGCGCGGGAATGTCCCAGATCGCCGGAGCGCGGCGAAACATGTCCCAGAAACCCATCGACCACTCCACAGATGGCACGGGGCGATACCGTTTGTTGCCCCGCGATTACTCACAGTCGTTCAATCTACAATCATTTGGTCGCGCGCGTCCCGAGCGCCGGCGACCCCCGCCACGGAACGGATGGCTCTTGCATCGCAGCATGCATGCGACAGGGGCGCGCACCCCAGCCAAATCATTCGCACGCCGCGCGCATCCGACCGCGATTGCCGTTCGATATCGCCGAAAGTCGTATAGGGGCCGCTGGAGTCACAATGTTACCATTTTTGCTGACGTGGGGACTTGCGACTTTGCGAACCATCGGCACGCCCCCGCGTGGCTATGGCGGCTGATCGTGCCGGCAAGCGGGGCGTTGGCCGTCACCGGAACCCTCAGCGTCGCACAGGGGACGAAGTCCCCTGCGGTTACTCGATCAGGGGAGGATACGCAACGATGCCTGAACCGACACAACAACAAAACGAAGAAGCTCATTGGCGCAAGACCACCAACCTGATGCTCACCTATCTCGGGCTCTGGGTATTCTTCGGCTACATCGTCCACATGTTCGTCAATGTGCTGAACAAGGTCACGATCCCGATCCTCGGCTTCCCGCTTGGCTTCTACATGGCTGCGCAAGGCTCGCTGATCGCGTTCGTCGTCATGCTGTTCGTCTTTGCCAAGCAGCAGGACAAAATTGATCGTGAGTTCGGCTTTGCCGAAGACGACTGAGCGAGGGGGGACCGCACATGGCGACACAAGCAAGCTCGACCGACGCCTTCTATAAGCAGCTCGGTCGCATGTATGGCACCTATACCGGTGCCTTTATCGGATTTGTTCTTGTGCTTGCTCTGATGGAGCGGCTCGGGATGCCGAACTACATTCTCGGCTACTTGTTCGTATTCTTCACGCTGGCGGTCTACGCGGTCATCGGCGTGATGACGCGGACTGCACAGATTTCGGAATATTACGTCGCCGGCCGGCGTGTGCCGGCGTTCTACAACGGCATGGCGACCGGCGCCGACTGGATGTCGGCGGCTTCCTTCGTCGGCATGGCGGGCTCGCTCTTCCTGCTCGGCTATGACGGCCTTGCCTGGGTGCTCGGCTGGACCGGCGGCTACGTGCTGGTGTCGATCCTGGTCGGCCCATACCTGCGCAAGTTCGGCGCCTATACGGTTCCGGACTTCCTGGCGTTCCGGTTCGGCGGCAATGTCGCGCGCATGCTTGGCGTGATTGTGCTGGTGTGCTGCTCGTTCACCTACGTGACGTCGCAGATCTACGGCACCGGCATCATCGCGGCGCGCTTCCTCGGCATGCCGTTCGAGGTCGCGGTGTTCGTCGGCCTCTGCGGCATCCTGCTCTGCGCGATGCTCGGCGGCATGCGGGCGGTGACCTGGACGCAGATCGCACAGTACATCGTGCTGATCATCGCCTACCTGACGCCGATCGTGATCCTGTCGACCATGCACTACGGCATCCCGATCCCGGAACTGACCTATGGCACGGCCATCACCGAGATTACGGCTCGTGAGCAGCAACTTCTCAAGGAAGGCCTTGCAACGCTTTGCACGGCGGCGGCCTGCCCAGCCGGAACGCTCAAGCCGCACATCGAGCCGTTCCTGAACTACTCCACGTTGAACTTCTTCGGGATCATCTTCTGCATGATGGTCGGCACTGCGTCGCTGCCGCACATCCTGATGCGCTATTTCACCACCCCCTCGGTGCGCGAAGCGCGGCAGTCGGTGGCGTGGTCGCTGTTCTTCATCTTCCTGCTCTACTTCTCGGCGCCGGCCTACGCGGCGTTCTCGAAGCTCGAAGTGTACACCAACATCATCGGCCGGGATCTCGAATCGATCCGGCCCTGGCTGTTCACCTGGGGCGAGCTTGGTCTGATCAAGATCTGCGGCAAGGACGCGGCGAATCTTGATGCGATCCTCGCCGCCTGCAAGGCGATCGCCAACCATCCGGGCGTGCTGCGGTTCGCCGACTTCTCGATCAATACGGACGTGATCGTGCTTTCCACTCCGGAAATCGCGGGACTTCCGTATGTGATCTCGGGCCTGGTCGCGGCCGGCGGCCTCGCCGCTGCGCTCTCGACCGCCGACGGCCTGCTGCTCGCCATCGCCAACGCGCTCTCGCACGACGTCTACTACAAGATGATCGATCCGCAGGCGCCGACGATCAGGCGGCTCACCGTCGCCCGCGTGCTGCTGGTGGGCGTGGCGATTGCCGCCGCCGCTACGGCGGCCACCAGACCGTCGGACATCCTTGCCATGGTGGGCTGGGCGTTCTCGCTCGCAATGGCAGGTAACTTCCCGCCGATCGTACTCGGAATCTGGTGGAAGCGTGCGACCACCCCAGGCGCGATCTGCGGCATGATCGCCGGCTTCAGCCTGTGCCTGTTCTATCTCGTCGTTACGAGATATTTCCCGCAGGCTGGCGTCGACTATTTCGGCATGTCCGCGATGACCAATCCGGTGACCGGCGCGCCGGTGGTCGATATCACCAAACCGATCGTCGCGAGCGCGAGGCAGCAGGTCGGCTGGTTCGGGCTGAACAACATCAATTGCGGATTGCTGGGAATGCCGCTCGGCTTCCTGGTGATGATCGTGGTGAGCCTGATGACCAAGGAGCCTTCCCGCGAGATGCTGGCGCTGATCGACGAGATCCGCAAGCCGCGCGGGAGGACGGTGCTCGAAGAAAAAGCCTGACCGGTCCGCCGGCTGAGTTGCGAGCAGGGTCCCTCGGGACCCTGCTCTTTTTTGGCCAGATCGAGCCCTTGCAGAGACGAACGACGGACGCCATTCTGCTTGCGTCAGGCGTGAGTGTCCAGACGTGGGGACACTGCCCTTCTGGAGCTACTGGTACTTTCAAG
>JBOHIG010000396.1:0-7870 GCA_050725815.1 Xanthobacteraceae bacterium | reverse complement strand
CGCGATCGAAATCCGGATCTGGTCGAAGACCTGAGCCGGGACCTGCGGGCTGAAGAGATTCATCAATTCTTGGTTCATTGCATTCTCCTTGTCCGCCTCGGCGGCCCGCGATCTCTGCGTTGTCATGCCCCGCGAAAGCCGGGCATCCAGTAGTCACCGCCGCTGCGGGTTACTGGATCGCCCGCCTGCCCGGGCGATAACGACTGTGGGGGCGGCGCCCTCGCCGCCCCTGTCGATTACTCGGCCGCTTCGGCCGCACCCTCGCCGCGTCCCTGCTTCGAGTTGTGCAGGTCGACATTGAGGCCGAGCGAACGCATCTCCTTCACCAGCACGTTGAAGCTCTCGGGGATGCCCGCCTCGAAAGTATCGTCGCCGCGGACGATCGCCTCGTAGACCTTGGTGCGGCCGGCGACGTCGTCCGACTTCACCGTGAGCATCTCCTGCAGCGTGTAGGCGGCGCCGTAGGCTTCGAGCGCCCACACCTCCATTTCGCCGAAACGCTGACCGCCGAATTGCGCCTTGCCGCCCAGCGGCTGCTGGGTGACGAGCGAATACGGACCGATCGAACGTGCGTGGATCTTGTCGTCCACCAGGTGGTGCAGCTTGAGCATGTAGATGTAGCCCACCGTCACCTTGCGGTCGAAAGGCTCGCCGGTACGACCGTCGTGCAAGGTCACCTGTCCCGAATGGTCGAGGCCGGCGAGATCGAGCATGTGCTCGATATCCGCTTCCTTGGCGCCGTCGAACACCGGCGTCGCGATCGGCACACCGTGGCGTAGATTGGTGCCAAGCTCGACCAGGTCCTTCTCGCCCAACGACTTGATGGTGTCGTCGTCGCCGTAGACCTTCTTCAGAATGTCCTTCAGCGGGCGGGTATCCTTCTTGCCGTTATAGGCATCGACGGCCTGCCCGATCTTCAGTCCAAGGCCGGCGCACGCCCAGCCCAGATGAGTCTCGAGAATCTGCCCGACATTCATGCGGCTCGGCACGCCGAGCGGGTTGAGCACGATGTCGACCGGCGTGCCATCGGCGAGGAACGGCATGTCCTCCGACGGCACGATCTTCGACACCACGCCCTTGTTGCCATGGCGGCCGGCCATCTTGTCGCCGGGCTGGATCTTGCGTTTCACCGCGACGAAGACCTTGACCATCTTCATCACGCCGGGCGGCAGCTCGTCGCCGCGCTGCAGCTTCTCGACCTTGTCCAGGAAGCGCTGCTCAAGGCGCTTCTTGGACTCGTCGTATTGCTTGCGGATGGCCTCGATCTCGCTCATCAGCTTGTCGTTGGGCGAGGCGAACTGCCACCACTGCGAGCGCGGATACTCTTCGAGCACCGCGCGCGTGATCTTGGAGTCCTTCTTGAAGCCCTTGGGACCTGCGATGCCCTGCCGGTTCTCCAGCATCTCGCCGAGCCGGCCGTAGACGTTGCGGTCGAGGATTGCCTGCTCGTCGTCACGGTCCTTGGCGAGCCGCTCGATCTCTTCACGCTCGATCGCAAGCGCGCGCTCGTCCTTCTCGACACCGTGGCGGTTGAACACCCGCACCTCGACGACCGTGCCCTGCACGCCCGGCGGCACCCGCAGAGAGGTGTCGCGCACGTCCGAGGCCTTCTCGCCGAAGATGGCGCGCAGGAGCTTCTCCTCCGGCGTCATCGGGCTTTCGCCTTTGGGCGTGATCTTGCCGCAGAGGATGTCGCCGGCGCGCACTTCCGCGCCGATATAGACGATGCCGGCCTCGTCGAGGTTCTTCAACGCCTCTTCCGACACGTTCGGGATGTCGCGGGTGATTTCCTCAGGACCCAGCTTGGTGTCGCGGGCCATCACCTCGAATTCCTCGATGTGGATCGAGGTGAAGACGTCGTCCTTCACGATGCGCTCGGAGAGCAGGATCGAGTCCTCGAAGTTGTAGCCGTTCCACGGCATGAACGCGACCAGCACGTTGCGTCCGAGCGCAAGCTCGCCGAGCTCGGTCGACGGACCGTCGGCGATGATGTCGCCCTTCTTCACGTGATCGCCGACCTTCACCAGCGGACGCTGATTGATGCAGGTGTTCTGGTTGGAACGCTGGAACTTCTGCAGCCGGTAGATGTCGACGCCCGGCTTGGTCGGATCCGACTCGCCGGTCGCACGCACGACGATACGGGTCGCGTCCACCTGATCGACCACGCCGGTGCGGCGTGCGCCGATGGCGGCGCCGGAATCGCGCGCCACGGTGCCTTCCATGCCGGTGCCGACGAAGGGCGCCTCGGCACGGACCAGCGGCACCGCCTGCCGCTGCATGTTGGAGCCCATCAGCGCGCGGTTGGCGTCGTCATTCTCCAGGAACGGAATGAGCGCCGCGGCCACCGACACGAGCTGCTTCGGCGACACGTCCATGTAATCGACCTTGTCGGGCGAAAGCTGCTGCACGTCGCCGGCATGCCGGCACACGATCAGCTCTTCGGTGAAGCGCCCGCGCGCGTCGATCGGGGCATTGGCCTGCGCGACCGTGTAGCGCCCCTCCTCCATCGCCGAGAGATAGACGACCTCGTCGGTGACCCGGCCGTCCTTCACCTTGCGGTACGGCGTCTCGACGAAGCCGTATTTGTTCACCCGCGCATAGGTCGCGAGCGAGTTGATCAGGCCGATGTTCGGACCTTCCGGGGTCTCGATCGGGCAGATGCGGCCGTAATGCGTCGGGTGCACGTCGCGCACCTCGAAGCCCGCACGCTCGCGGGTCAAACCGCCCGGCCCGAGCGCCGAGAGACGCCGCTTGTGGGTGATTTCCGACAGCGGGTTGGTCTGATCCATGAACTGCGAGAGCTGCGAGGACCCGAAGAACTCGCGCACCGCCGCCGCCGCCGGCTTGGCGTTGATCAGGTCCTGCGGCATCACGGTGTCGATGTCGACCGACGACATGCGTTCCTTGATTGCGCGCTCCATGCGGAGCAGCCCGATGCGGTATTGGTTCTCCATCAATTCGCCGACCGAGCGAACGCGCCGGTTGCCGAGATGGTCGATATCGTCGATCTCGCCCTTGCCGTCGCGCAGGTCGACCAGCGTGCGGATGACCGCGACGATGTCATCCTTGCGCAGGACGCGCATGGTGTCGGGCGCGTCGAGATCGAGCCGCATGTTCATCTTCACGCGACCGACGGCCGACAGATCGTAACGCTCCGCGTCGAAGAACAGCGACTGGAACATCGTCTGCGCGGTATCGAGCGTCGGCGGCTCGCCGGGACGCATGACCCGATAGATGTCGAACAGTGCGTCCTCGCGCGTTATGTTCTTGTCGACGCTGAGCGTGTTGCGGATGTAGGCGCCGACATTGACATGATCGATGTCGAGGAGCGGCAGCTCCTTATAGCCTTCCTCGATCAGCGCCTTGAGCAGTTTCTCGGTGATCTCCTCGCCGGCCTCGGCGTAGATCTCGCCGGATTTCGGATTGACCAGGTCCTCGGCGACGTAATGACCGACCAGTTCCTGGTCGCTCATGCGCAGCGCCTTGAGTCCCTTCTCGGCGAGTTGCCGGGCGGAGCGCACGGTGAGCTTCTTGCCGGCCTCGACCACGACGCGGCCGGAGTCGGCGTCGACGAGATCGTTGATGGCCTTGTAGCCGCGAAAGCGGTTGGCGTCGAACGGTACGCGCCAGCCTTCCTTCTGCCGCTTGTAGGCGACCTTCTTGTAGAAGGTATCGAGGATCTCCTCGCCATCCATGCCGAGCGCGTAGAGCAGCGACGTCACCGGAATCTTCCGGCGCCGGTCGATACGCGCATGGACGATGTCCTTGGCGTCGAATTCGATGTCGAGCCAGGAGCCGCGATACGGGATGATGCGGGCGGCGAACAGAAGCTTGCCCGACGAGTGCGTCTTGCCCTTGTCATGGTCGAAGAACACACCGGGCGAGCGGTGCATCTGCGAGACGATGACGCGCTCGGTGCCGTTGACGACGAAGGTGCCGTTATTGGTCATGAGCGGGATGTCGCCCATGTAGACGTCCTGCTCCTTGATATCCTTGACCGACTTGGCGCCGGTCTCCTCGTCGATATCGAACACGATGAGGCGCAGCGTCACCTTGAGCGGCGCGGCGTAGGTCATGCCGCGCTGGCGGCACTCGTCCACGTCGTACTTCGGAGGCTCGAATTCGTACTTCACGAATTCCAGCATCGAGGTGTTGGAGAAATCCGAGATCGGGAAGACCGACTTGAAGACGGCCTGCAGGCCCTCGTCGGGCCGGCCGCCCACCGGTTCCTGGACCAGCAGGAATTGGTCGTAGGACGCCTTTTGAACCTCGATGAGGTTCGGCATCTCCGCCACTTCCTGGATCTTTCCGAAAAACTTTCTAACGCGCTTGCGACCGGTAAATGTCTGCGCTGCCATTCGCTCTCGCTCCGTCGTACCGCCGGGCCCGGGACGACTCTCCGGAAAGCCGCAATCCATCGCGACCATCAGGACAGGCGTCGTAGCCCTTGTTTCTATGCGATTCGGCGTGCCGCCGAACCGTTATCCGCTTGTATCCGCTTGCCGCCGCCAGCGGGATATAGGGGCGATTCCGGGGCCTTGGCCCGAAATCACCCGATTGTGTCTGGCTCTCACTCCGTCATGGCCGGGGTCTGTCCCGGCCATCCACGCCTTGAACCGCATCGACCCCCGGGTTTCGCCGCGCTCCCCGGGGGATGGAATTTCGTAATCGCCGGCTGCGCCGTCGGTTACTTCAATTCCACCTTGGCGCCCACCTTCTCGAGGGTCGCCTTGATCTTTTCGGCTTCGTCCTTGGTCACGCCTTCCTTGACCGCCTTGGGGGCGCCCTCGACCAGGTCCTTGGCCTCCTTGAGGCCGAGGCCGGTGAGCGCACGCACTTCCTTGATGACCTCGATCTTCTTCTCGCCGGTTGCGGCGAGGATCACGTTGAACTCGGTCTTCTCTTCCGCCACCGGAGCCGCTGCCGCCGCCGGGCCCGCAACCGCAACCGCGGCCGCCGCCGAGACGCCCCACTTCTCTTCGAGCATCTTGGCGAGGTCGGCGGCCTCCAGCACGGTGAGGCCGGAAAGGTCGTCTACGATCTTCTGCAAGTCAGCCATTTGATCTCATGTCCTGTCGGTTCGAACCAGTCGAGAACTTTGCGAAGGGCCTCACGCCGCTTCGTCCTTGGAGGCATAGGCCTGCACCACGCGGGCGAGTTTCGCCGCCGGTGCATTGACGACCTGGGCGATCTTGGTCGCCGGCGCCTGGATGAGGCCGACGAGTTTCGCCCGGAGCTCGTCCAGCGACGGCAGCGAAGCAAGCTGCTTTACTCCGTCGACGTCGAGCGCGGTCTTTCCCATCGCTCCGCCGAGGATCACGAACTTCTCGTGCGCCTTGGCGAAGTCGTTGGCGACCTTCGGCGCGGCCACCGGATCGCTGGAGAACGCGATCAGGGTCGGTCCCTTCATCAGGGACGCGATGGAGGCCACGTCGGTGCCTTCGAGAGCGATCTTGGCGAGACGGTTCTTCGCGACCTTCACGGACGCGCCCGCCTGCATCATCTGCCTGCGCAGAGTCTGCATCTGGGCGACCGTGAGGCCCGAATAGTGAGCGACGACCACGACATTGGCGTCCTTGAAGACACCGTTGAGCGCCGTGACGAGCTCCTTCTTAGCCGCTCGATCCACTAGCCAAGCTCTTTCCGGTTTGGCGGCCCGCGTCTTGACGGAACCGCCGGGTTGCGACCTGCCATCCTGCCATTGTCGGCGGGATGACGTTCATCCGCCCTGCCCACCGAGGCGGCAAGCCGCCCCGGATGTTCCGAGGTTCGAACCGGTCGCGAGCACGCCAAAACGGACGGCCCAATCGGTCTCGACCCGTCTATGCAGGAGATTAAGCGGAGGGCCGAAGCCCCGGTCGCGCCTGCAGTCTCGGACAGGACTTGCGCGTGGAAATCGATGCTTCGGCCCGACCTTTCAGAAGAATCCCGCGGGATGCCCAAAAGGATCGAGTTCCTAACCACCATGTTTTCCGAAGGGCGCGCAAAGACGCGCCGACACACCGGGCCGGCACGCCCGCGCGCTATGTATAGTCTTTGGGCGCCGTTGCCAAGTCTAATCCCGGGCAACACTCCCGCCAATTTCCGCTCATTCTCAGCCGGCGCCGCTGCCCGTTCCGGTCCCGAACAGGGAACTCGGCTCGACCTTCACCCCCGGGCCCATGGTCGAGGACACTGCCACCCGGTTGATGAAGCTGCCCTTGGCGCCCGAAGGCTTCGCCTTCTGAACGGCATCGGCGAAAGCCTTGATATTGGCGACGAGATTCTCCTCGGAAAACGACGCCTTGCCGATGCCGGCCTGGACGATGCCCGCCTTCTCCACGCGGAATTCGACCGAGCCGCCCTTGGCGCCCTTGACCGCGCCGGTCACGTCCATGGTGACGGTGCCGACCTTGGGGTTGGGCATCATGCCGCGGGGGCCGAGCACCTTGCCGAGCCGTCCCACCAGCGGCATCAGGTCGGGCGTCGCAATGCAGCGGTCGAAGTCGATCTGGCCGCCCTGCACCTTCTCCACCAGGTCCTCCGCGCCGACCACGTCGGCGCCAGCGGCCTTCGCCTCGTCCGCCTTGGCGCCGCGCGCGAACACACCGACCCGCACGCTGCGGCCCGAGCCGTTCGGCAAAGTAACCACGCCGCGGACCATCTGGTCGGCATGCTTGGGATCGACGCCGAGATTCATCGCCACTTCGATGGTCTCGTCGAATTTCGACTTGGCGCGCTCCTTGACCATCTTCACCGCATCTTCGATTGGGTAAAGCTTCGTGCGGTCAATGCCTTCGCGCGCTGTCTTCTGCTTTTTTCCGAGCTGTGTCATGGCGCCTACTCCATCACCTCGATGCCCATCGATCGGGCGGACCCTTCCACCATCTTCATCGCGGCTTCGATGGAGTTGCAGTTCAGATCCTTGATCTTCTTCTCGGCGATCTCCTTGACCTGGGCCTTGGTCACCGAACCGGCCTTGTCTCGGCCGGGATTCTTGGAGCCGCTTTCGAGCTTGGCCGCCTTCTTGATGAAATAGGACACCGGCGGCGTCTTCATCTCGAAGGTGAAGGAACGATCCGCATAGGTCGTGATTACGACCGGAATCGGCATGCCCTTTTCCATCTGCTGGGTCTGCGCGTTGAACGCCTTGCAGAACTCCATGATGTTGAGGCCGCGCTGACCGAGTGCAGGGCCGATCGGCGGCGACGGATTCGCCGCGCCGGCAGGCACCTGCAATTTGAGGAATCCCGTAACTTTCTTTGCCATTCGCTACTCCTTTAGTGGTGCGGCTCTCGGCGGTTGGCGGCCGCCTCACCTCCCACGTCCTCTCCAAGTCATTGCGGGTCAAGCCCGCGCATGACGCACCAATTACAGCTTCTCCACCTGCGCGAACTCCAGCTCGACCGGCGTGGCGCGGCCGAAAATGCTCACCGCCACCTTCAGCCGCGAGCGCGCATCGTCCACTTCCTCGACGGTGCCGTTGAAGGACGCGAACGGGCCGTCGGACACGCGCACCTGCTCGCCCACCTCGAACGAAACCGACGGCTTCGGGCGGTCGATGCCCTCCTGCACCTGATGCAGGATATGCTGCGCCTCGCTCTCGGAGATCGGCGTCGGCTTGTTGTCCGCGCCCAGAAATCCCGTCACCTTCGGCGTATTCTTGATCAGGTGATAGGCCTCGTCGGTGAGGTCCATCTTCACCAGCACATAGCCGGGGAAGAATTTACGCTCGGCGTCGACCTTGCGGCCGCGGCGCACCTCGACGACCTTTTCCTTCGGCACCATGATCTCGTCGAAGCAATGCTCCAGATGCCGCTGCTTGGCCTGCTCGCGGATCGAATCGGCGACCTTCTGCTCGAAATTCGAGTAGGCCTGCACGATGTACCAG
>JBOHIG010000395.1:0-9372 GCA_050725815.1 Xanthobacteraceae bacterium | reverse complement strand
CAAGCGTCCGCGCATGGTGGCGGTTCAGGCGGCGGGCTGCGCGCCGATGGTGCGCGCCTACGAAGCCGGCGAAGAGCACGCCACGCGCTGGGAGAATGCGGCGACTATCGCTGCCGGCATTCGGGTGCCGCAGGCGGTCGGCGATTTCCTGATCCTGCGGGCCGTGCGCGAGAGTGGCGGCTTCGCGATGGCGGTGACCGACGAGGCGATCTCGGCCGGGCTCCAGGAGGTCGCCCATGAGGAGGGCTTCCTGATGTGCCCGGAGGGCGCCGCGACCTATGCCGCCTGGAAGCAGAGCCTGGCCGAGGGGCGCGTTCGGCGCGACGAGCGCGCCGTGCTGTTCAACTGCGCGACCGGGCTCAAATACCCGCTGCCGCCGATACGGGCCACGCTCGACCGCCACAAACCGATCGATTTCGCAGCCTTGTGATAGGCTCCCCTGAGTACGGGTCGAAATGACCCGGCCTTGGGAGGACGCACATGCTGAAATTGCTGATGGCCGCGGCGTTCGCCGCAGTGGCGGGTATCGCCGGCGCACAGGCGCAAACTTTTCCAACCAAGCCGATCACTATCATCGTGCCGTTCGCGGCAGGTGGGCCGTCCGATGCACTCGCCCGCATCCTCGGTGACCGCATGAAGACGACACTCGGACAGACTGTGCTGGTCGAGAACGTCACCGGCGCCGCCGGCAGTATCGGCGTCGGCCGCGCAGTGCGCGCCGCGCCCGACGGCTATACCGTCAGCTTCGGTCATCTCGGAACGCATGTCGCCAACGGCGCGATCTATCCGCTGCCATACAACATGCTGACGGATCTCGACCCGGTCATCATGCTGCCGAGCAATCCCATGGTCGTCGTCAGCACCAACAAGGTGCCGGCGAAGACGCTCAAGGAGCTGCTCGCCTGGCTCAAGGCCAACGAAACGAAGGCGACCGCGGGGACGGCCGGCAACGGCTCCGGCTCCCACATCGCTGCGGTGTATCTGCAAAGCCTCACCGGATTGAAGCTGCAATTCGTGCCATATCGCGGCACCGGGCCGGCGTTGAACGACCTCGTCGGCGGCCAGATCGACATCATTATCGACCAGGCGTCGAACTCGATGCAGCAGATCCGCACCGGCCGCATCCGCGCCTACGCCATCTCCGACACCAAGCGGCTCGCCGCCGCCCCCGAGATCCCGACCGCCGAGGAGGCCGGATTGAAGGGCTTCCACATGACGCTCTGGAATGGGCTGTGGGTGCCGAAAGGCACGCCCAAGGACGCGGTCGCAAAAATCAATGCCGCCGTCGTCGGAGCCATGACGGATGCGCGCGTGCGCAAGCGTTTCGCCGAATTGGGGCTTGAGGTGCCGCCGGTGGACCGGCAGACGCCGCAGGCGCTTGCGGCGTGGCACAAGGCCGAGGTCGACAAATGGCATCCGATCATCAGGAAGGCGAAGATCACGCCCGGCTGACATTCGATCCGGGATAGGACGGCACGGAAGGAAACAAAAGCGCAGGGAGAAAACAAGATGAAGCGCTTCATTCTCGGGTTTGCGTTCGCAGTCCTGGCCTTCGTCGGCAGCGCGGCGGCGCAGGGTTATCCGACGCGGCCGATCAACATGATCGTGCCGTATCCGCCGGGCGGTCCGACCGACACGCTGGCGCGGATTTTCGCCGAACGCCTTCGGGCTTCGCTCGGCCAACCTGTGGTCGTCGAGAATGTCAGCGGCGCTGCCGGCAGCATCGGCGTCGCCCGCGCGACCCGCGCGGCGCCCGACGGCTACACCTTCAATTTTGGCAATGTCGCTTCGCACGTGTTCAGCACCATCGTGTTCAAGACACAATACGACGTGCTCACCGATCTCGAGCCGATCGCGCTGATGACGTCTTCGCCAATGTGGCTCCTGTCCGGCACCAAGTTGCCGGCAAAGAATCTGAAGGAATTGGTCGTTTGGTTGAAGGCCAATCCGGACAAGGGCACTTTCGCGATTGTCGGCGCCGGCAGTCCTGCACATCTGTGCGGGGTCACCTTCCAGAACAGAACCGGCACAAAATTTCAGTTTGTGCCTTACAAGGGCGCCGGTCCGGCGATGCAGGATGTGATGGGCGGTCAGGTGCATCTGACCTGCCTTGAAGCGTCCGCCACCCGTCCGCATGTCGCGGCCGGCAAGCTCAAGCCTTATGCGCTCTTGTCAAAGACGCGGTGGTCCGGTTCCCCGGACGTGCCGACCGTCGACGAGGCCGGCGTGCCGGGGCTCTATCTGCCGTTCTGGCACGGATTGTGGGTGCCGAAAGCCACACCGGCCGCTGTCGTCGCGAGGATCAATGCCGCCGTCGTCGAGACGCTCGCCGATTCCGCCGTGCAGGACCGTCTCACAAAGCTCGGCGTGGAGATTCTGCCAAGGGATCAGCAATCGCCATCGGCGTTGCGCGCGTTCCTCAAGGCCGAGATCGACAAATGGCGGCCCATTATCGAAGGCGCCAACATCAAGCCCAACTGACGGCCTCGCGTCCGGCGTAGCGACGGCGCAGCACCAGCGTCCCGATGACGATGAAGTTGAGGATGTTGGCGAACACGCCGGCGGCGAACGCGGGCGCGTAGAAGCCGAAAGAGTCGTACAGCGCACCGGCGAGCCATGTCCCGGTCGCCATGCCGCTGCCTGAGAGCAGCAGCACGACCGGCACGCGCCAGCTCGCCTCGCGTGCAGGGAAGTATTCGCGCACGGCGAGCACGTAGGCTGGGATCAGTGCACTGAAGCCCACGCCGAACGCGGCTGCCACGCCGTAGAGCCCGGCCTCGCTCTGCGTCACCACGAAGCCCGCCATGGCGAGCCCTTGCAGCAGCGACGAGATCAGCAGCGTCGACAACCCGCCGATCTTGTCGGAGATCGCGCCCCAGATCTGACGGCCGAGCACGCCGAGGCCCAGTAGGAGCGATAGCATGGCGGCTCCGCTCTGCGCCGAGTAGCCGAGGTCGGTGCAGAGCGCGACCAGATGGTTCTGGGGCATCGACATGGTGACGCAGCACAGGAACGACGCGGCGGCGAGCATCCCGAACACCACGTTCGGGGGCCAGCCGAATACGCGCGGCGTCTCGCCGGCCGCGCCCGCTGCGCCCGCGGCCACCGGTACTTCCGGCGCGGCGCGCAGAAACCACAACGCCATCGGCACGATCAGCAATGCCGTGAACAGCCCGTAGGCGATCATGGTTTGCTGCCAGCCGTAATACGCGATGGCGCGCTCGAACACCGGCGGCCAGATGGTGCCGGCGAGATAGAGCCCGCTCGACAGCAGCGCGAGCGCGGAACCGCGTCGGCGGTCGAACCAGCGGCTGACATAGATGTAGAGCGGCGCGTTCAGCCCGGCGGTGCCGAGGAGGCCGATGAATACGCCGTGCCCGATATAGAGATGCCATGGGGAGCCGAGCGTCGAGATCAGGAGACCGATGCAGACCGACACGCCGCCGATGATCACCGTCAGGCGTATCCCATAGCGTTCGGCCAGCGGCCCCATGAACAGGCCGCCTACGGAGCTCCCGAGCCAGGCGAGCGAACTCGCCAGCGACGGCGCGGAGCGCGCGCCGCCAAGGTCGGCGGCGATCGCCTTCAGGCCGACGGCCACGATCCACAGCGCACCGAACGAGGTCGCGAGCAGCACGAGCGAAACGCTCGCGATCACCCAGGAGGATCGCGTCTCGATGCTGGGAATGGACAACGCGTAAGCCCCGGCGGTTGCTGCGGCCGTGCGGCCGCGATGGGTCACGCGTTTAGCCGGGGAGGGAGGCCAAGTCTATCGTCGGCACGGAATTGGAGGCATGCGTCCACCAGCCATGGCCGCTATACGCCCGGCGATGATAGCTGAACGTCAGCCGCCCAACGCCGCCTGGAGTTTGGCGAACAGCGCGCTGTCGCGCGCGAACACGTATTGCAGGTCGGCGACCGTCACCGTCTCGGCGCCCTTGTCGCGCAGGAGGCTCGCGAGCGCTTGCACCCGCCCAGGCGGGCAGTGCAGCGTCAGCACCCCCGAGGAGGTCGGCCCGCCGAGCGGAGCCACGACGCCGAAGCGTTCCCGCATCTCTCCCAGCAGCGCCTCGTCGCATCCGCCGAAACGGGATCGGACCTCGCGGAAGGCGCGGGCCCGCGCCTGTGCGCCGATGCGATCGAGCACCAGCCGTGCGATCTCGCGCTCCTGCGGTCCCCAGTTCGCGCCGCGAGCCGCGATCAGGTTGGCCTGTGAGCGCAGGATGGTGCCGTCCTCGATCACCTTGAGGGCGTTGGCGGCAAGCGTTGCCCCGGTCGTAGTGATGTCGACGATCAGCTCGGCGGTGCCGGCGGCCGGAGCGCCTTCGGTCGCGCCCGACGAATCCACGATGCGATAATCGGTGATGCCTTGCGAGGAGAAGAACTCGCGCGTGAGATTGATGTACTTGGTCGCGACCCGCATCTTGCGGTTGTGCTTGAGACGGAAGGCGGTGGCGACGTCGTCGAGGTCGTTCATGTCCTGGACGTCGATCCATGCCTGCGGGACCGCCACCACCACGTTGGCCTGGCCGAAACCAAGGCCATCGAGCAACAACACCTTGGCGTCGGCATCGGGGATCATCTCGCGGATCAAGTCCTCGCCGGTGACGCCAAGATGCACCGCGCCCTGCGCCAAAAGTTGCGCGATCTCCGCCGCGGAGAGATACGCGATCTCGACGCCGGGCAGGTCGGCGATGGCGCCGCGATAGTCCCGCACGCCGCGCGGTTTGACGAGCGTGAGGCCGGCGCGCGCGAAGAATGTTTCGGTGTGCTCCTGCAACCGCCCCTTCGCCGGCACTGCGATCACAAAGGGACCGTTCATGACGCGCTCCCGCAGGCGGCCAGCCGCTCGATCCAGACGCCGAAGCCGACCGCGGGGATCGGCTGCGCGCTGCCGAGGCGGCTCAGCAGCTTGTCGTAGCGGCCGCCGGCGACCAGCGGAGCCTCGTTGCGGCCGCTCGGATCGTGCAGGCGGAATTCGAAGCCGGTGTAGTAGTCGAGGCCGATGAAGAAGCGCGTCGCGAACTTGATCCGCGAGAGGTCGACGCCGCGCGCGGCGAGGAAGCCGGCACGGCTTTCGAACAGATCGAGCGCTGCGGCCAGCGCCTTGTGGCCGTCGCCCGCCAGGGCGCGCAGATCGGCGGCGGCCTTGTCGGGGTCCCCTGAGATTGACAGGAATCGCTCGATCAAGGTTCGGGTCTCGCGCGGCAGCGAAGTCTGCGCGCCGAGCGCGGCCTGCTCGACGAAGCGGTCGGCGATCTCGCCGACCGAGCGGCCGCCGACGGCGGAGATTCCGGCGATAGACAGCAGGTCGGTGACCAGCGCGTGCGCGGCTTTCGGATCGGAACCGGCGAGCGCTGTGAGCACACCTTGATATTCCGCGCGCGCGGCGCCGGCCCGCACCGCCAGCAGGTCGAGATCGCGTTCCAACCGTCCGGCGCGGTTGAAATCCTTGATCAGCCGCCGCTTCCAGGCCGGCGCAAGCTCAAGACCGTCGACCAATGCGGTGAACAGCCCGACGTCGCCCATGCGGATGTCGGGCGCCATCACTCCGTATTCGGCCGCCGCCTCGAGTCCCAGTGTCAGCATTTCGGCGTCGGCCGCCGCGGTGTCGGTGCGTCCGAACGATTCGACGCCCGCCTGAAGGAATTCGCTCGGCCCGTCGTCGCCCTGGCGGAACAGCGGGCCGAGATAGCAGAAACCTGCCGGGCGGCCCGCGGCCGCCGACGCGAGGTAGTCGCACGACACCGCGATGGTGAAGTCCGGCCGCAGGCACAGCTCGCGCCCATGCGCATCGGTGGTGAGGAACATGCGCTTGCGCAGATCCTCGCCGGACAAGTCGAGGAACGGTTCCGCCGTCTGCACGATCGCGGGGGCAACGCAGGCATAGCCCGCGCGCTCGTAGGCGATCACGAGCGCTTGCGCCCGCGCGTCGCCCTGGCTCCCGTTTTGCATCGTCGCGGCCGCCGTCATGGCGCTCTCGTATCGTTGATGGCCGCGGCGATGTAGCATGGACGCGTTACGATTTCGATGCTGATCGCGCCTCGGTCTTAACGGGTCCGGCGGCGGGCGGCGGTGAATCCAATCATTAACCGTCCCGCCAGTCGCCGAGGACCGCGCCCACCAATGCCAGGGCCGCAATAGCGGCGGTATCGGCACGCAGGATGCGCGGCCCGAGCGCGAGCCGCACCACATTGGGTAAGCCGAGGAGCGTGGCGCGCTCGTCGTCGGAAAATCCGCCTTCGGGGCCGACCAGCACCGCAAGCGGCGTGTTTGCGGCGCGGGCCGCCGACAGCGCCGCGATGGGATCCCTTACCCCGGCGTCCTCGTCGCAGAATACCAGCAGGCGCGTGGCATCGCGCTCGGCGAGCACGCGGTCGAACGGCAGTGGCGGCGCGACCTCGGGCAGGGTGAGGATGCCGCATTGCTCGGCGGCTTCGATCGCGTTGGCGCGCATGCGCTCCACGTTGACGCGTGCGGTCTGCACATGGCGGGTGAACACCGGCTGAAGCCGGGAGGCGCCCATCTCGACCGCCTTCTGAACCATGTAGTCGAGGCGGGCGTGCTTGAGCGGTGCGAACAGGTAATGCAGATCGAGGGCGCGCGTCTGTGCCCGCGTGCGCTCGGCGACCAGGAGCGTCGCGCTGCGCTTGCCGCCTTCGGCAAGGGACGTGCGCCATTCGCCGTCGCGGCCATTGAACACCAGGACGCCGTCCCCCGGCTTGAGCCGCAGCACATTGCGCAGATAGTTGGTCTGGGCGGCGTCGACCGGCACGCGCGCGCCCGCGTCGAGCGGGGCGTCGACATGGAGCCTTGGCGAGTGGAAATCGTAGCGCGGCATTGTGTCGTCACTTGGCAGCGATTCGGCGGTTCGGCCGCAAAATGGCCCGGTTCGGCAGGCCCTGGAACGCAATAGCCGCCGCCGACGGCGGGCCGGTTGCTGCGATCCTGCCCTTCTGCCCTGTTATCGCCGAATTCAAAAGCCTGTTAATGTGTCCGGGGGCAAGGTCGGGGGCTGACGACTCGCTCTAGAGGAGAACGCCATGACGGTCTGCCGGGCCCTGCTGGTGGCCGTGCTCGCAAGCATCACGCTGCACCAGGCCGGCGCGCAATTCGGCGGCATGCCGGGTCTTCCCGGCAGTCCCGGATTCAAGGCGGCGCCAGCCGCTCCACCGCCGGCGTGCAAGGCACTGCTCACGCTGCGCGACGAGGTCCAGAAGCACGGGGGTGCGATTCAGAACGCCAACAAGAAGCGGGCAAACGTGCAGACGGCCTGCAAGCTGTTCAAGAATTTCATCGCTGCGGAAGCGAAGATGCTCCGCGCGATTGAGCGCGATGGCGGCCGATGCGGCGTTCCCGCCGACGCCGCACTCCAGATCAAGTCCAACCACGCGCAAGCCGTGAAAGTCGCCAATCAGGTCTGCGAAGCGGCGGCGCAAGCCTCGCGTCCGGCCGGTCCGAGCCTGAGCGATGCGCTCGGCACGACACCGCCAATTCCGGAACGCAACAGCAAGAACAGCAAGAAAGGCGCCGGGACCTTCGAGACCTTGACCGGCAACCCGCTGGTGCGATGAGCGGCGCCGCCGGTCGCGTCGCGGATTCGACCGGAAACTGGGTCGACCGGATCGCGCCGGCGCGTATCCGTCCGTATCTGCGGCTGGCGCGGCTCGACCGCCCGATCGGCTCCTGGCTGCTGCTCATTCCGTGCTGGTGGTCGTTGGGACTCGCCGCGGTTCATTCCCGCGAGCCCGTCAGCGTCTGGCACGCGATCCTGTTCTTCATCGGCGCCTTCGCCATGCGGGGCGCCGGCTGCACCTGGAACGATATTGTTGACCGCGATCTCGACGGTCGGGTCGAACGCACCCGCTCGCGACCGATCCCCTCGGGGCAGGTGAGCGTCGCTGCGGCCGCGGCTTTCCTGGCGGCGCAAGCACTGGTCGGGCTCGCAGTGCTTCTGCAATTCAATCGCTTCACCGTGTATCTCGGCTTGGCGTCGCTGGCGGTGGTCGCGATCTACCCGTTCATGAAGCGCATCACCTATTGGCCGCAGATCGTGCTCGGGCTCGCCTTCTCATGGGGGGCGCTGATGGGATGGCCGGCGGCATTCGGCCGGCTCGATTGGCCGGCGATCGTGCTCTATGCCGGCTCGATCGCCTGGGTGATCGGCTACGACACCATCTACGCGCATCAGGACCGTGAAGACGACGCACTGATCGGCATCAAATCGACGGCGCTGCTGTTCGGCGAGAACACCAAACCGATGCTGGCAGTGTTTTACACGTTGGCGGTGGCGCTGATCGCGGTTGCCGGACTGATGGCCGGGGCCGGCGTCGTGTTCTCAGTCGGGCTCATGATTTTCGCAGCGCACCTGTCGTGGCAGATCAGGCGGCTCGACATCGGAGATCCCGATCTCTGCCTGAAGGTGTTCAAGTCGAACCGCGATGCCGGGCTGATCCTGTTCGCGGCGCTGGTGTTGGACGCGTTGACGTAGGCGGCGCTGCCTAATTCCTGGCTATGATCTCCCGCTCGTCGCGATGCACCGACGCATTCTCGATCGAATGCCCGGGCCGCCGCCGCAGGAAAATGGACGGCCGCCGCTTCCTGATCGCCGAACGACTTCGCCGCCGCCGGGTGGGGGTGGCGACGCGAAGTGCGCCGATACGGTCGAACGGTTCGCGCAGGCGTCCGTCCGACTCGGCGACCAGGAGCGGTATGCCGAGCACGCGCGCCCACGACTGCCATTCGGCAAGGATATCCGTGCAATCGGCGGCGCGATAAAGCGGAAGGGAGAGCATGGAATCCCGGTGCTCGAGCACGATCGAGACTGCGCCACACGATTGGTCGTCGGGCGCTTCCATGTGGATCGCGACGCCCAGAAACGCGGTTACCGGCAGGTTGACCGCCATCTTGATGCCGCGAACCGCCCGGCGCACGACGACGCGCTCCCGTGTCAGCTCGACGAAACGCATGCGCTCGTCGGCAGCCTTGTCGCTGACCGCAAATCGGACCGGGAGGGCAAATGGGTCGAGCCGCTCATCACGGCTCGACCCGGCAGGCATGGCCCTGCCGATTTGTGTTTGACGCCTCAAGACCCTGCTCCCCGCCGGGTTGATCCCGGTCGTTTGGTTCCCCGTCGGAGTTCGTCCCCCGATCGTTGCCGCAAACATGCCGCAAATGCTTCGGAATCCGCTTAATGTTCCTGGTTAAAAGGCGGTATCAGAAGGTCCCGCTCGACTCATGCTTGACGGGACGTTTCCAGCTTCCTTCGACTTGCTTTCAATCGCCCGCACCAGCAAAAGAAGCCACAGATGTCTTCGCTGCTCGATCAGTCCGCGCTGTCCGACCTCGCCGAACGCCTGGTGACGGCTGCGC
>JBOHIG010000394.1:0-36912 GCA_050725815.1 Xanthobacteraceae bacterium | reverse complement strand
GAACTCGTGGCTAGCAGGGAAGCGAATGTCAAATCCACTCCACTAGCGGCGCAATTGCGCCGTTTGCGCTGGCGCCGGAGACGCAATCTCGGCACAATTTCGCCCTACCGATAGTGGGTTCTCCTGGGGATTGGACTCTCCACCCATGCGGCCTTTGTGGCGCGACAAATCCGGACTCATGGGCCAAAGGCTGGCCGGTACCGCGGCGCTTTGGCTGATCGCTATGGCCATCGTCTGGCTCTGCCTCCCGGACACCACCGCTACCGCCCAGCCGAATCCCGTCCGCATCCTCGAGGGCGTTATCGACGGCAGCGGCGTCAAGAATCTGGTGCGCAAGAAGAAGGGCAAGATCGACCCGAAAGCCATCAAAAAGAAAGGTGCGGTCAACCCAAGCGTCTTGCAGAAGAAGGGTCCCGGCTTGAAGAAGGGGATCGTCTCGCCCAGGCAGCCGGGTGTGAAATCGCGAACGACGACCGTCGGACCCAAGGGCATTCAACCCAAGGGCTTTCAGCAGAAGGGTGTCCAGCCGAAGACCGTGAGGACCAAGGACGGCAAGGATTTCCGCCGTGTCACCACCAAGGGGAGAGACGGCAAGGGCAAGGATCTCCGCGCCACGACGGTCAAGGGCAAGGACGGCAAGACTCTGCCCGGCAAGAAGGCCAAGGCGGTTGACGGCAAATCCAAGGTCGGGAAGGGCAAGGACGGCAAGACCCTGCCGGGCAAGAGCGCCAAGGCGGTCGACGGAAAATCCAAGGTTGGGAAGGGCAAGGACGCTGCGTCCAAGATCGGCAAGGGCAAGAACGGCAAAACAAAGGCGGCGATTGCAACGCCGGGTTCGCGCAAGACCAGCCTGACCAAGGCTGGACCGGGGGGCAAGGCCGGCGTGCCCAAGCTCCGTCCGACGAAGGGAATACCGTTCCGGCAGGTCAGGCGGACGCCGGCGCAGCGCCGCTTGTTCGAGGTCGGTCACCGTCGGGCCATCGCGACCGCGCGGGCGCGGCTGCCGCGCAGGCTGCTACCGGGCGATGCCGGCTTCACCGGCGTGCCGCCCGTGGCCGAGACGCGCTACGTCGCCTCCGACATGATGTTCGGCGTCGGTCCGAACGTGTCGCCGCAGCAGGTGCAGGCCATGGCGCAGCGCCACGGGCTCACCGTGGTCGGTTCCCGCAGTACCGGGCTGATCGGCGAGACCGTCTATCATCTGCGCTTCACCGGTAACCGGCGTGTCGCCGACGTGACACGCGCGATGGAAGGCGAACGCATCGGCCTGGTGCAGCCCAACTACGTGTATCGCACCCAGCAGGACCCGCCGGTGCAATCGAGCCTCGGCAACCCCGCGGCCGGCAGCGAGAGCGCCGGCACTGCGCTTGGCGATCCTGCCCAATATGTCATCAATAAGCTGCGGCTTGCCGAAGTGCACCGCGTGACGCGTGGCGCGGGCGTGCTGATCGCCGTGATCGATTCCCAGATCGACAGTCGCCATCCCGATCTCGAAGGCGCGATCATCGATCAATTCGATGCGGTCGGGACCGCCGGCGGCGCGCCACATGCGCATGGCACCGGAATGGTCGGCGCCATCGCGGCGCACCGCAAGCTCATGGGCATCGCGCCGGGCGTGAAAGTGCTGGCGGTCCGTGCCTTCAGTCCCGATGCACAGCGTTCGCCGCAGGCGACCACGCGCCACATCATCGCCGGTCTCGACTGGGCGGTCGGCAAGGGCGCCCGCGTCATCAATATGAGCTTCGCCGGACCCTACGATCCCATGCTGGCGCTGGCGATGAAGCGCGCGCACGAGAAGGGCGTCGTGCTGATCGCGGCGTCCGGCAATGCCGGCGCGAAATCGCCGCCGCTCTATCCGGCGGCCGATCCCCATGTGATCGCGGTGACCGCGACCGACGAAGAGGACAAGCTGCTGCCGGTGGCGGTGCGCGGCCCGCATGTGGCCGTGTCGGCGCCCGGCGTGGACATCATGGTGCCCGCCCCCGAGGAGGCCTATCAGCTCACGACCGGTACGTCGGTGGCCGCCGCCCATGTCAGCGGCGTGGCAGCGCTCCTGATCGACCGTCACCCAACGGCGAGCGCTGCGACGATCCTCGAAGTGCTCACCGTGACCGCCCGCAAGCTCAATCCCAAGGGGCGCGACGACCAATACGGCTGGGGGTTGGTCGATCCGTCGGCTGCGCTGCAGGAACTCGACGACCGGATGGCGGCGGGCGTGGTGGCGAGCGCCGAGCCGGCCGGAGCGGTCGCAAACGCCGAACCGGTGCCGCTGCCGGTTCCCCGGCCCACGGTCCGCAGGCAACCCGTGCCCAAGGCCGTGGCGCCGATCAGGCTCACGCCGGCCCCGGCGTCGGCGCGTTAGTGGGAGTGGATTTGACATTCGCAACTGACCTTGCCGCGGGCACGCGATGCGAACGTCAATCCAAAAACTCCACTAGCAACCTATACTTGCTAGTGATCCTTTGATTCTAACATTCGCAAAGTCGCCTGCCCAAATGGGATGCGAATGTTAGAATCGGACCGCTAAGCAGCGTCGGTTGGCCGCTCCTTCGGCCAGGCTGCCCCGCGTCCGATGATTGGTGCGCCGTGCGGCGCCGTCTGCTATGGCAGGCGCGAAACGGCTGCGGCAGCCCCGATCGGCCGCCGGCAGGGGCGCTTCGGAGACTGGCATAAATGAACGATTCCGCTGCAAAGTCCGCGCCGACGGAGCGAGGGCAGGTCAACTGGGCGAGCGTCTCGACGGTGCTGAGCGCGGCGATCATGATCGGCGCTGAAGTGTTCGGCGCCGCCTATGCGGCGGGCTGGGCGTTCGCCGGCCTGTTCGGCCTCGACTATTATCTCGGGAGCTATGCCCCCTACATCCTGCAGGCGATCCTCTTCGCGCTGGGCATCTATGTGATGGGCGTCTTCGTCCGCAATGCGATGCGGGTCGAGCCATTTGTTCGACGAAACTAGACACGATCCCGAACAAAGCACGCCCAAGAACAAGAAAGAGCGCGATTGCGATTCGACCTGAAGCAATCGGCTCCAGCGCCGCAAAAATGCAAAAAGGCGGGAGCGATTGCTCCCGCCTTTCGTCGTTCCGTCGCCCCCGCTCCGTGAACGACCGCTCAGACCACAATCTGATTCAATTCAATCGGATCGTGGTCCAACATCTTTATTAGAGTGCACCTTTTCCAACAGAGTGGCTTCTACTTTTGGATCGCGCTTAGCTACGCGTCGCGCGCCACGGCGTTTCGATCGTGGTTGACTTGATCACGCCTTCGAGCGCGTTTCCGTTGAGCTTGCCGACATATTGGGAGCCGCCCGCGGTGAAGGTGATCTCATTGCCTGTCATCTTGCCAGCGCTGATCGTGGCGACGCCGGTTCCGGATTTCACGCGGCCGGACAGCATCTGGTGGCGCTGTTCGAGAACGATCTCGCCGTCGGCGAGCTTCCACGTCCCCCCGACCTTGGCCGGCACCATCCAGTAATGCGCGGTGCAGTACTGACAGCCTTCGAAGCCGCTCACCGTCTGGTCGGGCTGCCAGTCGCCCATGCCGAAGGAGTTCGACGCCACACGCGTACCGGGCTTCATGTTGAGTATGGTCGGACGGAGCTTGGCGTTGAGGCTGGTCAGCAGGTAGAGCGTAACGACCGTCGCCTCCGAGAAATCGGTCTGGAAGATATCGGCCTGCCGGAAAGTCGCGCGCTCGGTCACGCCCGCCTTGGTGGCGTTCTGGCGCGAAAGCTCCACCATCTTGGGATTGTATTCGATCCCGACCGCCCTGGCGCCGCGCTTCGCCGCCGCAATCACCGTGCGGCCGTCGCCGGAGCCGAGATCGTAGACGATATCCTTGGCCGTCACCTTGGTCAGGTCGAGCATTTTCTCGACCAGTGCTTCCGGCGTCGGCACCCAGATCACATCCTTGCCCGACTGGCCGACCTTCGGCTCGAAAGCCTTCTGCTCCGCCAGCGCGGCGCCCGCGACCACGATCGCGGCGGCACACATGGCCGCAAGGCGCACGCTGCGAACTTGCCAAAAATTCATGCACAACCTCCAATGAATGCGCGACGCCTAGCGTCGCGCAAAACTCCGCCGCCCAGGCAAGCTTAGCGAGCTCGGGAACGATTGTCAGCAGCATGAATGGCGAGGACGGTGGCGGGCTGGCCGGGCTTGCGGCCGCGTGAGAGAATGCGGGTCTCATGGGAGGGAGAAGGCGAATGGCAAATCTCGATCGGCCCGGCATTGTCGCGCTGCTCGACCGGTTGGGCGAGCAGGACGATGCGGCGGTCCTGGAAGCGGCGCGCGCGTTGCATCGGACCGTCAATGAAGCGGGCGCGACCTGGGACGACCTCCTGCGCCGCGACTTCGACGATGGCGATGCGGACGAGGGGACATTCGACGAGCCTGCGGCCGACGAGGCGGGCGGGCTTTCCGATGCGGACAAGGCGGACGCGCGGCGGCTGATCGAGCGGCTGCTCGGACGCGGTTCGCTCTCGGACACGCTGCGCGAGGACCTCAGCGACCTCAAGAGCGGGCTCGCCGACGGTAGCTTCGACGCGATGGATCTGCGCTACGTGCGCGCGCTCGCACGAAGGCTGAACGCCTGAGGGTTAGGCGCCGTCTACTCCGGCTTAAAATTCATCGCTACGCCGTTGATGCAGTAGCGAAGGTGCGTCGGCGGGGGGCCGTCGTTGAAGACGTGGCCGAGATGGCTGCCGCAGCGGTTGCAATGGACTTCGGTGCGGAGCATTCCATAGCTGCGGTCTTCGGTGGTTTCGGTCGAGCCCGGGACCGGGTCGTTGAAACTCGGCCAGCCAGTGCCGCTTTCGAACTTGGTCTTCGACACGAATAAGGGCTGCTCGCAGCCTGCGCAGAAAAAGGCGCCGGGCCGCTTCTCATAGTTCAGCGCACAACTGCCTGGTGCTTCGGTCCCATGGCCGCGCATCACCTCGTATTGCTCCGCCGTCAGCAGCTTGCGCCACTCGGCTTCGGTGCGGGTAACGGCGTATTGCTTGTCGGTCATGTCGGTCGCCTTGTGTATTAGGACTAACGCGTCGCGCTCCAGGGCGCTTCCGCGCGCTTCATCCCTTCGATGGCGTTGCCGTTGACGCGGCCGCTGTAGTGCGCGCCGCCCACGGAGAAGACGATGCGGTCGCCGATCATCCGGCCGCCCGAGATCGCGACCGACTCGCCGTCGGCCCGCATCGTGCCGGTCAGCATCTGATACTGCTGCTCGAGCGCAAGCTCGCCACCCGGCACCTTCCAGGTGCCGGCCACCTTGGCAGGCACGACCCAGTACAGTGCCCGGCAATAGGACCGGCATTCCTCGGTCGCATCGGAGGCCTGATCGGGCTCCCACTCGCCCATGTCGAAGGAGTTCGACACCACGCGGGTGCCGGGCTTCATGTTCAGAATGAGCGGCCGCAGCCGAAGGTTGATGCTCGGCAACAGGAACATTGTGACGACGGTGGCCTTGGAGAAGTCGGTCGCAAACAGGTCACCCTGCGTGAAGGTCGCGCGGTCGCTGACGCCGGCCTTTTTGGCGTTGGCGCGCGAGAGCGCCACCATATCGGGATTGTATTCGACGCCCATGGCGCGCACGCCGCGCCTAGCCGCGGTGATGACGGTGCGGCCGTCACCCGAGCCCAGGTCGATCAGAAAATCGTCGGGCCCGATCTTGGCTAGGTCGAGCATCCGGTCGACCAGCGCCTGCGCCGTCGGTACCCAGATGACGTCCTTGCCCTCTTGCCCGATCTGGGGCTCGAACGGCTTCTCCTCAGCCAACGCCACGTTCGTCGCGAGAACCAACACGAGGCATACCGCCGCCAGCGGACGCCTGAGGATTTGCAGGGACGTCATACCGTTCTCCAAATGACCGCGAACAAGAGCTGCCGCACCGGGGGATTGTCGGCCGAAGTGAGATTAGCGAGGCGTGGCAGCCTTGTCAGTACGGCCGGCGGGGAAGGGGCGGCGGTGCCGCGCCAAGCGAAGCGGGTTCAGCGCGGCGGACTGGTCGTCTTCGGCTTTGGCTTGCCCTTCGGGCTGGCGCGGCGCGGAAGCTGGTCCGGCAGGTATTTCGCGAGCACGGTTCGATCGAGCTCCTTGACGGCGCTGTCGGGCAGGCGGGTCCAGACCTCGTCCTTGCCCAGCAGGGGAATGCCGAGATAGCCGCGCAGCGTCAGCTTGCGTCCGTCGGCGCTCACCGTCATCACCGCCTTGTAGATCTTGCCATCGCGCGGATCGAGGATGGTGCCGTCCTCGTATTTCAGTCCGTTGCGCTTCATGCCGCGCACCAGCGAAAGGCCGAGCAGCGGCGCGTTCTTGCGGTCGTCGGTGCAGCGTGTGCAGACCGGGTTCGGCTTCTCGCCGGGACCCGGAAACAATCGCGCGATCGCGCCCTCGTAGGTGCCGTCCTCGCGCTCGACGAACAGGAACCAGCCCACCGGCTTGCCGTTGTCGTCGAGCTTCTGCCAAAGCCCCGCGACGGTGGGGCCTTGCGCGGATGCCGATAGCGGCGCCACGGCCAATGCTGCGCAGGCTGCCAGGGAGGTGAAGATCGTCAGGATCGCCAATCGTCGTTTCAAAGCCGGACACTCACATTGGAGGTTGGAGGCGTTTCACCGCCCATGATGGTGCAATATGGCCATTTCACGGAGGCCGCCCCGCCGGGTGTCGTGTTGAGCAAGCAACGCTCTTGCCCCGCGCTCCGGTTCCCACGGCATTCAGAAAAGTCGCCGCGGGGCGTCATGTTAAGCACAGGCCATTAAGACGCACCAATATTTTCAGCATATTCGAGGTCAAAACATTACAATGCTGTGACGTTTCATTGGCCACAGTCGGGCCGACAGCCTGGTGGCACAATGCGGGTTGTGCCGTCGGCATGAACGCAAGCCGCCCAGATTCCTTCCGGCGCCGGCGCCACCGCGATGGCAGGGACATGCGAACGTCGGCGACGAGTCAGGCGCTCAGCAATCTGCGCGGTTATGTGATCCTGATCGTTCTGGGCTTCCACGCGATCCTGGCCTATCTCGGCTCCCTCCCCGGAACCGTCCAACCGTTCGATCAGCCGCCTTACGAATGGCTGGCGTTCCCGATCATCGACAATCAGCGTTGGGTTGGCTTCGACCTGTTCTGCGCTTGGCACGACGTCTACCTGATGTCGTTGATGTTCTTTCTGTCGGGCCTGTTCGTGTGGCCGAGCCTTACCCGCAAGGGAAACGGGACGTTTCTCGTGGATCGGTTACTACGGCTTGGTTGCCGCTCATCCTTGTCGTCTATCTGCTCATGCCCGTCGCACTCTATCCGGCCTACCGCATCAGGACGCCCGATCCGAGCCTCGCCGATTATTGGCGGCAATGGATGGCGCTGCCGGCCTGGCCTTGCGGGCCGCAGTGGTTCCTGTGGCAGCTCCTTGCATTGAACATCGCCGCCGCGGCGCTGCACCGGCTCGTGGCGAGCGCTGACGATCTGCTGGGGTGCGTGACGGATTGGGCGAGCGCGCATCCGCTCCGTTTCTTGCTGGCGCTGCTTGCCGCGTCCGCCGCTGCCTATGTCCCGATGGCGCTGATCGTCACCCCCATGGCAGTGGTACGAGTTCGGACCATTCGCATTTCAATTCTGCCGCCCGCTGCACTACGCCGTCTATTTCTTCGCCGGGGTTGCCGTCGGCGCGCGTGGACTCGAGCGCAGCCTGCTTGCGACCGAGGGCATTCTGGCGAAACGCTGGGCCCTTGCCGCGGCGTTTGCTGCGGTTGGCTTTTTCGCCTGGATCGCGCCGACCGCGCTGATCCAGGTGCACTACGGCCGCCCGGGATCGCTCGCGCTGCAGCTCGCCGCCAATCTTGGCTTTGTACTCTGCTGCGCAGGCGGGTGCTTGTTTGTCATGGCGCTGGTGTTGCGTTTCGCGCGCGGCGCGTCGCGCCTGATCGACAGCCTGTCCGATAATGCCTACGGCATGTATCTCGTCCACTACCCGTTTGTCGTCTGGCTGCAATATGCGCTCTTGGGCACACCGCTGCCGGCCGTCGTCAAGGGAGCGGTCGTTTTCGCCGGCGCGGTGTTGTTGAGCTGGGGCGTGACGCTGCCGCTCGGCAGCGTGCCGCTCGGTTTCCGCATCATCGGAACCCAGCGGCGTCCGCTGCCATCGCGTGCAACGGGAGCCATCGCTCTGAGGCGGCGCTCCGCGGGCTAAGGCTCATCTATCCTACGACCTGTGCGAGCGGTGCATGCCACGCGCAGCCGATGTGCGGTCCCCTGGCAGACAGTCTCCGCATGCGATCACGGACGGGGCTGCGACAATGTGGCATGATTTTCGTTCCAGCAGGGCGCGCTAGGCTTTCCGATCCGGAGTTCTCTTGATCGTCAGGCCATTTCTTTGCGGCGAGGTCCGCGGCTGGCGATGCGTTTGAGGCTGGCTGCTTACCGCCATCCTCAGTCAGAAAAGTGCCCAGGAGGAATGCCATGAAACGAATCGGCCGGACGTTTTCATTTTTTGCAGTCACGTGTCTTGCCGGCGCTGGTCTTGCCTTGCCTGGAAGCGCCGTGGCGCAGGACAAGCTGATCGTCGCGATGCCGACGAAGCCGCCGAATATCGTGCACATCCCTGTGCACATCGCGCTCGAGCTCGGCCTGTTCAAGAAGGCAGGCGTCAACGTGCAGATCGTTTCGCTCGAGGGCGGCGTGAAGACCTATCGCGCCATGGTCGCGGGCAGCGCCGACGTCGCCTCAGCGTCAGGGCCGTTCTCCATCGTCGGGCGTTCGCGCGGGGCGCCGACCAAGCTGATCCTCGCCAACGCGCCGAAGCTGGAAGCGTCGATGGTGGTACAGAAGAATATCAAGACGCTCGCCGACCTCAAAGGTAAGCGTATCGGCATCCAGCAGCCGGGCGGATTCGCCGACGTGCTGTCGCGCGGTGTGCTGCGCGCTGCCAAGGTCGATCCGAAGGACGTCAAGTTCGTCAGCATCCTGTCGGAAGACGTGCCACCGCTGGTCGCCGGCCAGATCGATACCGCGATCCTCCACGTCGAGCAGGAGATGATCGCGCAGAGCAAGGCGCCAGGCTTGCATGCCATCGCCCGGCTGTGGGAGATCCAGCCCGACAATCTCTACAACGTGATGGCGGTGAGCGAGAAAGGTCTGAAGCAGAAGCGTGCTGCGATGAAGGCCTATGTGAAGGCGCATATCCAGGCGACCCGGCTGCTTTACACCGACCGCGCCAAGGTGCTGCCGATCATCGTCAAGCACACCGGCATGTCGGAGGCGATCGCCGCCAAATCGCTAGATTTCCTGGTGGAGAAATGCATCTGGGACGCCAACCATGGCCTCGGACCCCGGCGGGTCAACTACAGCGCCAAGCTGATGGAGCGGGTCGGCAATATCACCAAGGGCAAGGTGCCCCCGTACGAGCAGATCGTCGACCTGTCGTTGGCGCAGGAGGCGATCAAGGAGCTCGGCGAGTGGAAAGGTCCAAAGTGCCCGTCGACGTGACGCGCGCATGACTGCCGTGAACGAGCCGCAGGTCGCTACGCCGCCCGGCGCCATCGAGGAAATGCCGGCGGCCGCAGCGGCGGCGCGCAAGATTTCCCTGTCGCGCCGCCCCGCGGTGTATCGCTACGGCTTTCTCGCGCTCGTGCTGGTGCTGTGGGAATTGCTCGGCCCGCTGGTCAACCCGATTTTCTTTTCCTACCCGTCCAAGATTGCGGTGGCGTTCTATACGCTCACGGTGAATGGCGAACTGCCGCATTACGCGATCGAGAGCCTCCAGATTCTGTTCTATGGGCTCGCCTGCGCGATCCTTGTGGGTATTCCGCTGGCGGTGCTGATGGCGCGCATCCGCCCTGTCGATTGGGCGCTCGAGATGCCGATCAACGCGCTCTATGCGACTCCCATGGCCGCACTGGTGCCCTTGTTGGTGCTGTGGTTTGGAATCGACCTGCAGGCCAAGGTCATCGTGGTGTTCCTGTTCGCGGTTTTTCCGATCCTGATCAACACCTATCAGGGCGTGCGCGAGTGCGACCAGAACATGATCGAGGTCGCCCGTTCGTTTCGGCTCAGCGAAATGCAGATGTGGCAGCACGTGCTGCTACCCTGGGCGTTGCCCTATATCGCCGCCGGAATCCGGCTCGCGATCGGGCGCGGACTGGTCGGCATGATCATCGCGGAGTTCTACACCTCGATCTCCGGCCTCGGTTATATGGTCACGCGCTACGCCCACATCTTCGAGATGGACAAGACCTTCGTGCCGGTGATCCTGCTGATGTTCCTCGGCGTGTCGCTGACCTCCTTGCTCAAGCGCATGGAGCGCTGGATCGCGCCCTGGAGCCGCACCGAGGCGTAGTTCTCACGCTGACCGCGTAGGAAGCGGGCTGCGCTCGGCCAGCTCCAGCATCTTGTGCAGGAGCCGCTCGGTGACCTCGGCTTTGGCCTTCGCCGACGCCGGGTCGTTCCAAAGATTGTGCATCTCGAGCGGATCGCTTTCGAGATCGTAGAATTCGCCCCACGGCACGCCGCGGTAGTAGGTGATGCGCCAGCGCCGGTCGACCAGCGTGCGCATTGTCATCTCGCCGGAAATGCCTACGAGCCCGCGTTGAGAGCCGTACTCGATCAGGATCCCGTCGTGGCCGGCGTCGTCTCCACTGCCTATCGCGGGGAGGGCGCTCTTGCCCTGGATGCCGTTATAGGGAGCGATTTTTGCGCGATCGAGCATGGTTGCCGCGATGTCGAGCGTGCCGAACAGCGCGTCCGAGCGGGTGCTCGCATTCGCATTGTCCGGCTCCGCCCAGATGAACGGCACGCGGATGAGGCCGCGATAGGCAAACGCGCCCTTCAGCATCAACTGATGATCGCCCATCAGGTCGCCGTGGTCGCTGGTAAAGACCACCACCGTGTCCTTGGCGAGGCCGAGATCGTCGAGCCTCTTGAGCACCTTCGCCACGCCATCGTCGATCATCGCGATCATGCCGTAGGTGAGGGCGATCGCTTCGCGCGTCTCGCGCTCGTTCACGGCGAAGGCGGGCTGCGAGTCGGCAACGCGGGTGCCGTCGTCCCGTGCGGCGTGTAGCGCGGCGACATGCGGCGGCTGCGGGTGATTGCCGATGTGGAACGTGTCCGGCAACCCGACATCGGCAGGCTTGTACATGTCCCAGTAGCGCCCCGGCGGCGTGAAAGGGTGATGCGGGTCGGGAAACGAGCACTGCACGAAGAACGGCGCGCCATTCTTGCGCTGTGCGTAGTCTTCGAGCCAGGCGATGGTGCGTTCCACCACATAGGAGGTTGGGTAAAGTTCCGCCGGCAGGCGCGTGCGCCAGGCCTGCGGCAGCACATAGTCGTGTGGCAGCGCATTCTCGGGGCCGCGCAGTGTATCGCCGTCGGGTCTGCGCTCGCGCAGCCATTGCGTGTAGTGGCCGTGAACTCGCACGGCGTGATTGGAGCACAGTTCCACATGTTCGAAGCCGTAATAGGGCCGGCGCAAATCGTGCTTCGGATCGGCGGCGAATGTCTTGGCGTTCTCCTGATCGTAGATCGGATCGCCGCGATCCTCCTTCTCTGCCTCGTCGAAGCCCGTCGGCGGTGTGCTGTAGCCGGGAGGCGGTTCCTTTTTCTTCAGCGCCGGAGGCAGGCCGCCGAAATTCTGCAAGTGGCTTTTGCCGATCAGCGCCGTCCGCCAGCCGTTGACCCGTAGCAGCTCGATGAATGTGTTGGCGGCGAGCGAGAGCGAGATGCCGTTGGAGCGCACGCCGTGCAGCGATGGCATCCGTCCGGTCGCGAGCGTCGCGCGGTTGGGCTGGCAAACCGGGCTCGCCACATAGAAATTGTCGAAGGCCGTGCCGCGCTTGGCGATCGAATCGATTGCCGGCGTGCGGATCGTCCGGTTGCCGTAGCAACCGAGATGGTCGGCGCGGAGCTGGTCGGTGATGAAGAACAGGATGTTAGGGCGGGATTGTAGCTGGTTCATTTTTCCGAGCGTTCCAGGAGGTCTGCACTATATCATCGATGCCGGTCCCTGTATTTGAGCCGGTATGGTGTCCGATTGCAAAGAGGCTGGATGAACGAATCTCCCGCCGATACCCGTTTCATGGCGCTCGCGCTTGCGCTCGGCCGGCGCGGGCTTGGCCGCACCTGGCCCAATCCGGCGGTGGGGGCAGTGGTGGTCCGCGACGGTGGGGCAGGGCCGGTCATCGTCGGCCGTGGCTGGACGCAAGGAGGCGGGCGGCCTCACGCGGAGACCGAGGCGCTCAAGCGCGCAGGCGAGGCGGCGCGCGGTGCGACCGTGTATGTGACGCTCGAGCCCTGTTCGCATCACGGCAAGACGCCACCCTGCGCCGACGCGATCATTGCCGCAGGCATCGCGCGCGTCGTCTCCGCGATGGTCGATCCCAATCCCGATGTCGCCGGGGCCGGCCACTGGCGTATGGCCGAGCGTGGCATCGTGGTCGAGGTCGGCGTCGGCGGCGAGGAAGCGCGATGCGATCATGCCGGGCATATCCGCCGCGTGGTCGACGGGCGGCCGCATGTCGCGCTCAAGCTCGCGGTCTCTGCCGACGGCAAGGCCGGGCTCGCCGGCAGGCGGCCGGTGGCGATCACCGGCTCCGCCGTGCGCAACCGCGTCCATCTCATGCGCGCGACGTATGACGCTGTGCTCACGGGCATCGGCACCGCGCTCTCCGACGATCCGCTGCTGACATGCCGGCTGCCCGGCACGGAGGCGCGCTCGCCGGTGCGCATTGTGCTCGATGGCGAGCTGCGGCTCCCGTCCGACGGCCGGCTGGCTACGACCGCAGGCTCAACGCCGCTCTGGGTAGTGACGGGCGAAACCGCACCACGCGAGCGAGAAGCCGCGTTGCGGGCGCGCGGCGTCGAGGTGCTGCGCACGGCCGATCCGCACGACCTGCCGGTGGTGCTCAGGCTCCTGGCGCGCCGCGGCATCACCCGGCTCATGGTCGAGGCCGGGCCGATCCTCTCGGCGGCGTTCGTGGCGGCCGACCTGATCGATGAAGCCGTGCTGTTCCATTCGCCGAACCTGCTCGGGTCGAACGCGATCGACGCGCTGGAGGGGCAGCCGCTGGGGGCACTGACACAGTCGCCGCGCCTTGCGCGCATCGGCAATGAAACCGCGGGTCCCGATATCGTCGAGCATTATGTCAGGCGCTGAGAAAGCATGGGCTGCCGATTGACCTTGATTGCCGGTCGGTGGTGAATTCGAGAAGAAGGGGACGGCCCCAATGACCCACGATCACAAGGATGGCCACGGCCATCATCACGACCACAGCCATGGCCACGATCATGATCACGATCACGAGCATGACCATCACCATCACCACGACCATTCGCACGACTGGCATTCGAAGGACTATGTGGCGCGCTGGATGGCGCGCGATGCCGGCCGCGCTGGCGAACGCCGGGAGATCCTCGCAGCGCTGATTGCGGCGGCGCCGTTTGGGTCCGGCGCTGCCATCGGCGTGCTCGACGTGGGCGGCGGCAACGGCGTCGTTACGGAGGCGATACTGGAAGCTTTTCCAAAGGCGCGCGTGACGCTGATCGATTATTCCGAGGAGATGCTGGCGCAAGCGCGCGCGCGCTTCGCAAGCAGCGGACGCGAGGTGCGTTATGTGCGCGGCGACTTGCTCGATCCCGACTGGCCGCGCGCTGCCGGCGGGCCGTTCGACCTCGCCGTATCGGCGATCGCGATCCACAATCTGCAAAATCTCGCCGCCATGGCCGCCTGTTATGAGGCCGTGCACGGCCTGCTCAAGCCCGGCGGTTGCTTTCTCGACTACGATCATTTCGACAAGTTCGGCGGCGTGCCGCTGCACCAGCACTCGCTACGGGTCGCGGGCTTTGTGTCGGTCGAGCCGGTCTGGCACAGGCACCCGACCGCGGTGCTCAAGGCGGTGAGGTAAATGCCATACAGCAAATCCAACGGCGTCGACATCTGGTACGAGACCGCCGGCGACGGCCCGGCGATGCTGCTCGTGCACGCCAATCCGTTCGACCACGACCTGTGGATGTATCAAACCGCGCATTTCTCGACCTGGTTCAAGGTCGTCGGAATCGACATCCGCGGTTACGGACGTTCGTCCAAGGTGACCACGCCCTATTCGCTCAAGGACATGTGCGACGACGTTGTCGGCGTGATGAAGGACCTCGGCATCGCGCGCGCCATACTCGGCGGATGCAGCGTCGGCTCGGGCATTGCGCTTCTGCTGGCGCTCGACCGCCCCGAACTGCTCGATGCCGTGATCCTCGTCGGCGGCAATAGCGCGGCGAGCAACCGCTTTCCGAGCCGCATTGAAGGGTACCGCACGAATCTTGCGGACTACCACCCCCAGCATATCCGGCAGCTTGTGCAGCCCGAATTCGCCGACAGCCGCCTGGGCGGCTATCTCCTCGACATGTTCCTCGAGCGCGGGCCTCGCCTGAAGGGCGAGGCGATCGCGCAGGTGTTCCTGGCGCTCAATCAGAATGCCTCGACCGAGCGGCTTTCCACCATGAAGGTGCCGGCGTTGATCATCAACGGCGAGTTCGACAATTCGCGGCCGGCCGGAGAGTTCACCGCGCGATCGACGCCGGGCGCGGTGCATAAGGTGCTGCCGGGCACCGGACATGCCTGTTGCCTGGAGGACCCGGCCGGCTTCGACCGCCTGGTGATCGAGTTCCTGCAAGCGAACAAACTCATGCCGGTACTGTGAGGCGGCTATTCGATGTTCACCGGGATCGTCACTGACGTCGGCGAACTGGTCGCGTTGCGCGCGCGAGGCGAGGAGCTTTATCGCCTCAAGATCGCGTGCAGCTATGAGCGCGCCTCGATCGCCGAAGGCGCGTCCATCGCTTGCTCGGGCGTATGCCTCACGGTGGTCGGTATCGGCGAGGAGGACCGACGAACCTGGTTTGCGGTCGATGCCGCTGCAGAGACGTTGCGGCTGACCACGGTTGGACGCTGGCGACACGGCACCAGGATCAATCTAGAACGCGCGCTCAGACATGGCGACGAACTGGGCGGCCATGTGGTCGCCGGTCATGTCGATGGCCTCGCTGCTGTTATTGAGCGCGAGGACCTGACCGAGATGGCGCGGCTCGTGCTACGCGCGCCGCCCGATCTCGCGCGCTTGATCGCAGTCAAGGGCTCGGTGACGCTCGACGGGGTTTCGCTCACCGTCAACGCGGTTTCGGGCGATACCTTCTCGGTGCTGGTTATCCCGCACACGCTCAAGGTCACTACCCTGGGCGCGCTTGCGGTCGGCGAGCCGGTCAATCTCGAGGTCGACCTGATGGCCCGTTATGCCGCGCGGCTCATGGAAACCCAGACATCGTCTTGACTTGTCTGGTTTTCGAAGGATGGGCACCGTGCTTGTTCGCTGCCGATCCGCTTGCTACTGACCTTGTGACAGGCGGAGACGAATGATGGCCGAGCCGCGCAGGGCTGCGGGCGCCAAAAAGCGCAGTTTCAAGGGTACGCGTATCCTGATCGTGGAGGCGCGGTTCTACGACGATATCGCCGATGCGCTGCTCGAAGGCGCGACGCGGGCGCTGGATGCCGTCGGCGCCAGCTACGACCGCATCAGCGTACCGGGATCGCTCGAAATTCCGCCGACCATCGCCATCGCGCTGGGAAGTCCGGACCGCAAGCGCGTACCTTATGACGCGGCGGTCGGGCTCGGCTGCGTGATCCGCGGCGAGACGTTGCATTTCGAGATCGTCTCGTTCGAATCCGCCCGCGCCCTGATGGACCTTTCGGTCTCACGGCGCATTCCGATAGGCAACGGCATCATCACCGTGGACACCGACGCACAGGCGCGCGAACGCGCCGACGTCAAGCGGGGTGACAAGGGTGGCGATGCCGCGCGGGCGGCGCTTGCGCTGCTGCAAATCAACAACAGGCGACGGTGACGCATGGCGCGGGCCACCCCATCCGATGAGCGCAAGGCCAACCGGCGCGGGGCGGCTCGGCTCGCCGCCGTGCAGGCGCTCTACCAGATGGATATCGCGTCGACCGGCCTCAACGAGATTCTCGCCGAGTTCGAAAGTCATTGGATCGGCCGCGAGGTCGAGGGTGAGCAATACCTGCCGGCCGAGGCCGCCTTCTTCCGCGACGTGGTTGGTGGCGTGGTGCGCGAGCAACGCCGGCTCGATCCCCTGATCGACGATGCACTTGCCAAGACGTGGCCACTGAAGCGCATCGAGGCGATCCTGCGCGCGGTTCTGCGCGCAGGCGCTTATGAACTCGATCACCGGCGCGATGTTCCGGGACGGGTGGTGGTGTCGGAATATGTCGACGTCGCCAACGCGTTCGTCGAGCGTGATGAGACCGGAATGGTGAATGCAGTGCTCGACCAGATCGCGCGCAAGCTGCGCGAGTCCGAGTTCGAGCGGGCAGGATAGCGATGTCCGACCCGCAATCCGCCGAGGATCGCCTGATCGCCCGTTTCTTCCGGCCACTTGCGAAGCATCCGGGCGCTTTCCGCTTGACCGACGATGCCGCCGCCCTCGCGGTCCCGGCCGGCACCGACCTCGTGCTCACCACCGACATGATCGTCAGTGGAATACATTTCCTTCCCGAGGATGCCGCCGACATGGTGGCGAAGAAGGCGCTGCGGGTGAATGTTTCCGATCTCGCCGCCAAGGGCGCGCAGCCACTTGGCTTTCTATTGTCGCTGGCGTTGCCGGGCTCGATCGGGGAGGACTGGCTCGATCTGTTCGCACGCGGGCTCGGCAACGATGCCGACGCCTATTCTTGTCCGCTGTTCGGCGGCGATACCACGCGCACCACCGGACCGGTCACGGTCTCGATCACCGCGCTCGGGACGGTGCCGAGGGACACCATGGTCCGCCGCAGTGGCGCGAAACCGGGTGACCACATCCTGGTCACCGGCACGATCGGGGATGCGGCATTGGGCCTGCGATTGCGCGACGTGGTGACCGCGGTCAAGCATTGGAAGCTTGACCACCATCACCAGTATCATCTGATCCGGCGCTATCTACTGCCGCAACCGCGTTGCGGGCTCGCGGAGGCGTTGCGGCTGCACGCGTCAGCGGCGATGGATGTGTCCGATGGTTTGGCTGGCGACCTCTTCAAGCTCTGCGCGGCTTCCGGCGTCACCGCCGAAATCGACGTGGCGCGGGTACCGCTGTCGGCGGCGGCGCAGAGCGTGGTGGCGTCCGACGCCGCCTCGCTCGAGACGGTGCTCACCGGTGGCGACGATTACGAGATCGTCTGCACGGTGGCGCCAGAGAAGCTCGAATCTCTCAACACGGCAGCGGTCGCCGCCAAGGTGCCGGTCGCAGAAATCGGCCGCGTGGCGGCCGGCGCGATGATACCGCGCTTCGTCGGCGGCGACGGCAAACCGATCCGGTTCAAGAAGGCCTCGTTCAGTCATTTCTGAACGGGCGGGCGTGAGGAGAAGCAGCCATGGATGACAGGACGACCGTTACGTCCGCCGCCACCGTTTCCGCCGCGCTGCAAGCGACCTACCGTGGCGGCGCTGCGTTGCGGCAGCGGTACCCGACGATCCCGTATCTTCGCCGCAGGGCGCGCACGCGCATCCCCTATTTCGCCTTCGAATACGGCGACGGCGGCGCCGGAGCCGACGCCGGCATCGCCCGCAACTGGGCGGCGCTCGACGCGGTGGAGCTGGTGCCGCGCTACGGCGTGATGCCGGCGTTGCCGCCGGTCGAGGTCGAGCTGTTCGGGCGCAAATATGCGGCGCCGCTTGGCGTTGCCCCGATGGGCGGGCCGGCCATCATCTGGCCCGGCGCGGACGCGCTGATGGCGCAGGCGGCGCAACAAGCGCGGGTGCCCTATACGCTCGGCACCGTCGGCGGCATCACGCTTGAGCAGGCCGCCAAGCTGGCGCCCGACGTGCTCTGGTTCCAGCTCTACCGGATGGCGCGCAACGACCATGCGCTCGGCTTTGAGCTCATGCGCCGCGCCGCCGCGGTCGGCGTGCACGTGATGGTGATGACGATGGATGTGCCGGTGCGCACCGTGCGGCCGCGCGAGGTGGTCGTCGGTTTGGGCGGCGGCAAGTTCTCGCCCGGCCCGCGCATGATCTACCAGATGCTGCGCTCGCCGGCCTGGCTGATGGCTCTCTGGAAGCACGGCCATCCACGCTTCGCGAACATCAAGCCTTATGCGGGCGAGAACGCCGGCGTCAACGAGGTGATCGCCTTTGCGCGCAACGAGATCGGTGGCGCTTATACCTGGGACGAGGTGGCGCGTTTCCGCGATTTCTGGAAGGGCCCGCTGGCGCTCAAGGGTATCATGCATCCGGCCGACGCGGAGCGCGCGGTCTCGCTCGGCGTCGACGGCATCTGGGTCTCGAATCATGGCGGGCGCCAGATCGAGGCTCTGCCGGCGCCGATCGACGTGCTTCCGGCGATCGCCGCGCAGGTCGGTTCGCGCGCGACGATACTGCTCGACTCGGGCGTGCGCAGCGGTGTCGACGTCGTGCGCGCGCTTTCGCTCGGCGCACAGGCGGCGTTCGCCGGCAAGGCGTTCCTCTGGGGTCTGGGCGCCCTGGGCACAGCCGGGCCCAAGCACGTGATCGACCTAATGATCGATGAGACCCGCGCCTCGCTTGGGCAGATCGGCGCCCAAGCGCCGGCTGACGCGCACTCGGTGGTGACCCGCCATCCCGGTGCGCTGGCGTTTCCGGCGGGCTGACATTGCAGCTCTGCGGTCGGGGAGGTGGCCCTTTCCTTTCGACGTAGCTAGATAGGCATCGCGTTCAAGGAACCCCCCTCTCGGAGAATGCCGATGTCGGCGGTGGCCGATGCATCAGCCGAAGCAATGGCCGGCGACCGTCTGGCCCGCCGCAATGCGCTGATCCTGGCGGTCGCCCAGTCGCTGGCCGGCGGCAACAACGTCGTGCTGATCGCAACCGGCGCGATCGTCGGCTCGATGCTAGCGCCCGACAAGTCGCTCGCGACCGTCCCGGTCTCCATTTATGTGCTCGGCATGTGGATGGGCACCTTGCCGCGCGGCTGGATCGCTCGCCACTATGGCCGGCGCGCGTCGTTCTTCGTGGGCACGGCGTTCGGCGTACTGACCGGCCTGTTCGCCTGCGCCGCGGTGCTGACCGCCTCGTTCGTGCTGTTCTGCGTCGCCGCGATCTTCTCGGGCTTCTATGCGGCCGTGCACCAATCCTATCGCTTCGCCGCCGCTGACACCGCGACCGATGCGTTCCGACCCAAGGCAATATCCTGGGTGATGGTCGGCGGCATTTTTGCCGGATTGTTAGGGTCGCAGCTTGTCATCGTTACGAAGGACCTGTGGCCACCCTATCTGTTCGCCGGGAGCTTCCTCGCGCAGGCGGCGGTTGCGCTGGTGTCGGCCGGCGTGCTGATGCTGGTGAAGATCCCCATGCCGCCGCCGCACATCGCGGCAAACCCGGGCCGCCCCCTTGCCGAGATCGCGCGCCAGCCGCGCTTCATCGCGGCCGTCGCCTGCGGGGTCGCGAGCTATGCCATGATGAACATGGTGATGACCTCGGCGCCTCTCGCCATGATCGATTGCAATCACTCGGTGGGCGACGCCACACTGGGCATCCAGTGGCACCTCCTTGGGATGTTCGTGCCAAGCCTGTTTACCGGATCGCTGATCGTGCGCTTCGGGGTCGAGCGCATCGTCGGGCTCGGGCTTGCGTTGATCGTCTTGAGCGCGATCATCAGCATTTCCGGCATCTCGCTCTGGCACTTCTGGATCGGACTTACACTGCTCGGCGTTGGTTGGAATTTTGCCTTCGTCGGCGCGACCACCATGGTGACCCAGTGCCACCGTCCCGAAGAACGCAACAAGGTGCAGTCGTTCAACGATTTCCTCGTCTTCGGCTCGATGGCGCTCGGCTCGTTCTCGTCCGGCATCGTGCTCGCGGGCTTCGGCTGGGCCGCCGTGAACCAGATCGTGTTCCCGGTGGTGCTCGTGGCCGGCGTGTTGCTCATCTGGCAAGTGTCGAGGCGGCGGCCTCGGCCCGCTTAGCCCTCCGCGCTGCCAGAACTGCCCATATTCCAGCAATTTCCGGACGGTAGGCGCGTCCCTTTTGTTTCGGAAATTGCTCCTCAAACGTTGCACCGGGGGTCGGTTTTTGGCAATGTCCGCGCGCTTTCGGGCGGGCCACATCGCCGGCCCTGCGATTCTATTGCCGGCAGGGGCCATTGCCCGGCAGGCTCCATCATCGAACCGGGATTGTGATCCATGACAGCTTTGGGGGTGATTGTCGTTTGCGGTCTGCTTTCGATCGCTTATGGCGCGTGGGCGACCAAGTCGGTGTTGGACGCCGATCCCGGCAGTCAACGGATGCAGGAAATCGCGGGCGCGGTGCGTGAGGGCGCGCAGGCCTATCTCAAGCGCCAGTACGCCACCATCGGCATCGTCGGGGCGGCAATCTTCTTGATCGTGTGGTATCTCCTCGGCGTGCTGGTGGCGGTCGGCTTCCTGATCGGCGCCGCGCTCTCGGGCGCCGCCGGCTTCATCGGCATGAACGTCTCGGTGCGAGCGAATGTGCGCACCGCGCAGGCCGCCATCGGCTCGCTTGCCGGCGGACTGGAACTTGCTTTCAAAGCTGGCGCGATCACCGGCCTCCTGGTCGCCGGCCTCGCGCTGCTCGGCGTCACGGTCTATTTCTGGCTGCTGATCGGACCCATGGGCTACGCGCCGAACAGCCGCACCGTGGTCGATGCTCTGGTCGCGCTCGGCTTCGGCGCTTCGCTGATCTCGATCTTCGCGCGCCTCGGCGGCGGCATCTTTACCAAGGGCGCCGACGTCGGCGGTGACCTCGTTGGCAAGGTCGAGGCCGGCATTCCGGAGGACGATCCGCGCAATCCCGCCACCATCGCCGACAACGTGGGCGATAACGTCGGTGATTGCGCGGGCATGGCGGCCGATCTGTTCGAGACCTATGCGGTGACAGCAGTTGCCACCATGGTATTGGCGGCGATCTTCTTCGCCGGCACTCCGATGCTTCTCAACATGATGACGCTGCCGCTTGCGATCGGCGGCGTGTGCATCGTCACCTCGATCATCGGAACCTTCTTCGTGAAGCTCGGCGCCAACCAGTCGATCATGGGCGCGCTCTACAAGGGACTGATCGCCACCGGCGTGCTGTCGCTACCGGCGCTGGCGCTGGTCATCCACTGGCTCGTGGGCTTCGGCGTGCCGATCAAGGTCGCGAACATGACCTTCAGCAGCACCGCACTATTCTGGTGCGGCGTAACAGGGCTCGCGGTGACCGGACTGATCGTGTGGATCACCGAATACTATACCGGCACCAATTTCCGGCCGGTGCAGTCGATCGCGAAGGCTTCGCTCACCGGCCACGGCACCAACATCATCCAGGGCTTGGCGGTGTCGCTCGAGTCGACCGCGCTGCCGACCATCGTCATCATCGCCGGCATCCTCATCACCTATGCGCTCGCCGGCCTGTTCGGAATCGCGATCGCGGTGACGACCATGCTGTCGCTTGCCGGCTTCGTGGTCGCGCTCGACGCCTTCGGCCCAGTCACCGACAACGCCGGCGGCATCGCCGAAATGGCGGGTCTGCCGAAGGAGGTGCGCAAGTCCACCGACGCGCTCGACGCCGTCGGCAACACCACCAAGGCGGTAACCAAGGGCTATGCCATCGGGTCCGCGGGCCTCGGCGCGCTAGTGCTGTTCGCGGCCTACAGCGAAGACCTAAAGTACTTCATCGCCAACGCGGCGACCCATAGGTACTTCGCCGGCGTCTCGCTCGATTTCTCGCTCAGCAATCCTTACGTCGTCGTCGGCCTGCTGTTCGGTGGCCTGCTGCCGTACCTGTTCGGCGCGATGGGGATGACCGCGGTCGGTCGCGCAGCCTCGGCCATTGTCGAGGAGGTGCGCCGGCAATTCCGTGAAAAGCCGGGCATCATGGCCGGCACCGACAAACCGGACTACGGCACGGCGGTCGATCTTCTCACCAAGGCGGCGATCAAGGAGATGATCGTGCCATCGCTGTTGCCGGTGCTGTCGCCGATCGTTATGTACTACGTGATCTACTTCGTCGCCGGTGGTGGCGCTGCCGGCAAGTCCGCGGCATTCTCCGCGGTCGGCGCGATGTTGCTCGGTGTCATTGTCACCGGCATCTTCGTTGCCATCTCGATGACCTCAGGCGGCGGCGCCTGGGACAACGCCAAGAAATACATCGAGGACGGCAATTACGGTGGCAAAGGTTCCGAGGCCCACAAGGCGGCGGTGACCGGCGATACGGTCGGCGATCCTTACAAGGATACGGCTGGCCCGGCGGTGAATCCGATGATCAAGATCACCAACATCGTGGCGCTCTTGTTGTTGGCGGTGCTGGCGCATTGATCCTCCGGGTGGAGGCATGACATACCGGGCGAATGCACCATTGTGACGGTGGAGCGTCAGCTCACGGCCGTCGTCAAGGAGCACGTGCCGATGTCCGAGCTCGGGAACGCCCAGCAATCGGCGCGAGCCAAGATCAACGCCGCGCTGCCCTGCCTCGACGTCGGCGCCGTCGCGCAGGGCTGCACGCTGTCGCGGCCGCCGACCGACCGCTGCGTCGCACGCAATCACCTCTATTGCCCCAGTCGGTCGCGGGACCACGGTAAGGCGGGTGACCGCCGGCCAGGTTACGCGGCGATAACATGAGGCCAAGCGACGCGCGCGCCTTGCCCCGCGCGCCGGAGCGGTCGACAATGCCTGTGACCACACACTGTCTGCCGGGAGGGACACATGCGATCGAAGTCCAGCGGGCGTCTCCTGTCGTTTGCGGTGCTGTTCGCTACGGCGAGCGCATTCCCTGCGTTCGGCCAATCGGTTGCCGATTTCTACAAGGGCAAGACCGTCACGCTGATCGTGAGCTCGGCGCCCGGCGGCGGCTATGACACCCTCGCGCGCGCAATCGCGCCGCATCTCTCGCGCCATATCCCCGGCAAGCCCACGGTGGTTGTCAGGAATATGGCGGGCGCCGGCGGCATCCTGGCCGTCAACCACCTCTTCAACGTCGCGGCCAAGGACGGGACCGTCATCGGCGGGGTGCAGAACAACACGCCGTTCGAGCCGCTATTCGGCACCAAGGAGGCGAAATACGACGCGACCAGGTTCAACTGGCTGGGCACGCCATCGATCGAAACCGCGATGTTGACGATCTGGCACAAGACGCCAGTCAACAGTTGGAAGGACGTGCTGACGCGGGAGATCACGGTCGGTTCTTCAGGCGTCAACTCGACGCCGAGTTTCTACGGCCGCCTGTTGATCGAAACTCTCAAGTTGAAGCTGAAGATCGTCGTCGGTTATCGCTCGCAGACCGAAGTGCTGCTGGCGATGGAGCGTGGGGAAGTCGACGGCTATCCGAGCGTGTTCTACAGCGCGCTCACCTCCACGCGCGCGACCTGGTTGCCCAAGAAGCTCGTGAAGATCCTGGTACAGATCGGGCTGGAGAAGGAGCCCGCGCTCGGGGACGTGCCGTCTGTGCTCGACCTCGCCACCGGTGCGGACGACAAGGCGCTGGTCGCGGCCGGCGCTGGCCCGCTCGGCGCCGGGCGGCCCTACCTGATGCCGCCGGGCGTGCCGGCGGATCGCGTCGCCGCCATGCAAAAGGCGATGATGGATACGTTCAAGGATCCGGTATTCATCGCGGAGGCCAAGAAGCGCCGGCTGGATGTGAAATCGCCGCGCAGCGGGCAGGAATTGCATGCGCTGCTTACGCGTATATACACCCAGACGCCGGCGCCGGTGGTCGGCCGGCTGCGCAAGATCATGAATCCGGGTTGATCGTCGCCGGAGGACAACCGATGCTCAAGACCGAAGGCGTCCTGCACTTCACGATACCGGTCAAGGATCTCGACCGTTCGGAGAAGTTCTACACTGAGATTCTCGGCATGGAGAAGATGCGCCGCACCGGCCACATGGTGTTTCTGCGAGCGGCCGGCAAGGACAATTTTGTGCTCACCTATTCCGAGAAGCCGATCGATCCCAACCCGCCCGGGAAGCACGAGATCCACAGCGCCTTTCTGCTCACGGCTGAGGAGTACGACCGTGCCAAGGCGTTCCTGGCTTCGAATGGCATCGAGGTCTTCAAGGAAGAGGATCGCCGCCAGGGGACGTTCCAGGGTCGCAGCGCCTATTTCCTCGATCCCGACAGCAACGTCATCGAGATCATGCACCTCGTGCGCGGGCCGATACGTGAAGGCGAAGGCTGATCGACGCGGACGCTGTCCCGGAAACCGGAACGATTAGAACAGCAGGCCCTTGAAGATGCTGCCCAGCAGGGTGACTTCGTCGCCGCCGGTCGGCGTGGTGCGGCTCACATAATCGAACACGCGGCCGTCTTTGAGTCCGTAATTCGCCAGCCGTTCGACCCGTCGGTTGCGGTCGAAATAGACCGCGACCACGCGCTGGTCGACAACGTCTTGCTGCATGAAGGCGACGCGCCGCTCGGCCCGCTGGGAAATATAATAGAACACCTCGCCGCTGACTGTGGCCACGGTCGATGGCGTACCCATCAGGATGAGGACCTGTTCCTGGCTGGCGCCGATAGGAATCTGCTCGAGCGCCCCCTCGGGAATGACGTAACCCTTCTGGTAAGTTTCGGTGAAACAGCCGCCCAGCGGCGCCGCGAGGATGAATGCGGCGGTCAGGACCCTGGCGGCGGTCCGCCCGGTTCGCCTCGAAGGAGGGTTCCGCATTCCGGCCAAAGTCCCCATATCCCGTTGCATTGCTCGTCTCGATGACGTACCGGGCAGCGGCGCCTTTTGCAACGACTCCGGCGACCGGCCGGCCCAAGCCGCTGAGCTATCCTGATGATATTAGGCCTGTTTCGCCGCACCCCGCGAGAAAGCACCATCGCGTGCCTCTATGGCGCGATCGTGGCGCAGGCGCGCCGCCCGGCATTTTACCGCAGCTATTGTGTGCCGGACACAGTTAACGGGCGCTTTGAGATGATCGTGCTGCACGCGGTGCTGGTACTTGGCCGGCTCGACGCCGGGGACGCAGCGGACCGCCAATTGGGGCAGGCGGTATTCGACCTGTTTTGCAGCGATATGGACGCCAGCATGCGGGAAATGGGGGTCGCCGATATTGCCGTCCCTCGCAAGATGCGCGCGATCGGAGAGGCATTTTACGGCCGCAAGCGGGCGTACGAGGCGGCGCTGGCCGAACCTGGCGTGGCGGCTTTGGCGGGGGCGCTAGCGCGCAATCTCTATGGTTGTACGGGCTCGGCGTCGGCCCCGGGAGCCGAGCAGCTCGCCGACTATGTCCGCGCTGCGGCACATAGTCTGGGCGAGGCAGATATCGCGGCGGTGCGGCAAGGCCAGCCATCGTTTCCCAATCCGCTCGACGCTGCCGCGCGTGAGGCGGTCGCCACAGGTGTGCGATGAAGAGGTCCGAGGAATGGCCCTGGAGCGTGCCGGTTGCCGTGACCGACGTGCCTGAGACCGGGCAGCGGTTCGATCTTGCAGCCGATCCGGCGGTTCGCGCTGCGATCGCCAAGCTTGCCGGATTGCGCGCCTTGCCGCGCTTCGAGGCGGGTTTCGATGTTACCCGGCATGGCCGTGAGGGGCTGCATGTCGTCGGCGGCATTTCGGCGGACATAGGCCAGATCTGCGTCGTCACGCTGGAGCCGATGGAGGGCGTGGTGGAGGAAGCGGTTGATCTCGTCTTCAGCCCCGCCGCGCTGCCGGACACCAGCGAAGAGCGCGACATGAACCGCGGTACGGAGAAGGCAGCCGTACGCCGCGCGGAGGGCCCGGAGCCGCTGATCGACGGCCGTATCGACCTCGGCGTGCTTGCAACCGAGTTCCTGATCCTCGGCATCGATCCATATCCGCGCAAGCCGGGTGCCAGGTACGAGGCCCCATCGGCGGGGAGCGATGCCGCGCATCCGTTTGCGGCGCTGGCCGCACTGAAGAATGGGAGCAAGGACGATGGCCGTTGACGGGTGCAGCGCCCTCTGGCCTCGCCCCCGACCGCCACGCTATGGTCGGTCATCCGCGCTGACGCCGCGGGCTTCCCTTCAACGCGCCACCCAGGCCATCCATGCCCCGTAAGGTCCGTATCGCGCTCGACGCCATGGGGGGAGACTTCGGTCCTTCGGTGGTGGTGCCAGGCGCAGAAATTTCGCTCGGACGCCATCCCGACAGTGAATTCCTGCTGTTCGGAGACCGCACCGCCATCGCTCCGCTGTTGGAGGGGCGGCCGGCGCTCAAGGGGGCATCGACCCTGGTTCACACCGACGTCGCCATCGCGATGGACGCCAAGCCAAGCCAGGCGCTGCGCCAGGGGCGCTGGAAATCCTCGATGTGGCTCGCCATCGACGCGGTCAAGCGCGGCGACGCCGATGTCGCGATCTCCGCCGGAAACACCGGTGCGCTCATGGCGATGAGCAAGTTCCATCTCAAGACCATGGTGGGGATCGACCGTCCTGCGATTGCGGCGCGGTGGCCGACGGTACGCGGCGAGTCGATCGTGCTCGACCTCGGCGCCAGTATTGGCGCCGATGCCGCCCACCTCGTCGATCTCGCGGTGATGGGCAGCGCCATGGCGCGGGCCCTGTTCGGCATTGAGCGTCCTCGCGTCGGACTGTTGAACATCGGAGTCGAGGAGGTCAAAGGGCTGGAGCCGGTGCGGGAAGCTGGCCGCATCCTGCGCGAACGCAATCTTGCGTTCCTGGACTACGCGGGATTTGTCGAAGGCGACGATATCGGCCAGGGCGCAGTCGATGTGGTCGTTACCGAGGGGTTTGCCGGCAACATTGCGCTCAAGGCGGCGGAGGGCACCGCTCGGCAGATCTCACATCACCTCAAGGACGCGATGAGCCAATCGATCTGGTCGAAGCTCGGCTATTTGTTTGCGCGCGGCGCCTTCCGGACGCTCAGCAAGAAGATGGATCCGCGCAAAGCCAATGGCGGCGTGTTCCTCGGGCTCAATGGTATCGTCATCAAGAGCCACGGCGGTACCGACGCCGAAGGCTTCTCTTACGCCATTGACATCGGCTACGACATGATCGACCACGACTTGCTTGCCAGGATCAGCGAGACGCTTATGCGCAATGGCGCTGGGCCGCGCGTGGCCGGAGGTGGCTTGTCGTGACGGTCATTCGCTCTGTTGTTCTTGGTTGCGGCAGCCATCTGCCGACTCGGGTCGTTACCAATGCCGAACTCGCGCAGACGGTCGACACGACCGATGAATGGATCGTGCAACGCACCGGCATTCATGAGCGGCGGATCGCGGCGCCGGGCGAGACCACAGCCACGATGGCCTTGCACGCGGCCAGCGCCGCGCTCGCACATGCTCACGTGGACGCGCAGTCGATCGATCTGATCGTGCTGGCGACGTCGACACCCGACAATACCTTTCCAGCCAGTGCCGTATCGGTACAGGCCGGCCTCGGCATCACAGGAGGCGCCGCCTTTGATCTGCAGGCGGTTTGCTCGGGCTTCGTGTACGGCATTGCGACAGCCGATGGCCTGCTGCGTGCGGGCGGCTTCAAGCGCGCTCTGGTGATCGGCTCGGAAACCTTCTCGCGCATCCTCGACTGGACCGACCGCACCACCTGCGTGTTGTTCGGCGACGGCGCCGGCGCGGTGGTGCTGGAAGCGCAGGAGCAGGCGGGCACGCGCGGGGACCGGGGCATCTTGTCTTCGCATCTGCGCTCGGACGGCCGCCACAAGGATAAGCTTTATGTCGACGGCGGCCCGTCCTCGACCCAGACGGTCGGGCATCTGCGCATGGAAGGCCGCGAGGTGTTCAAATATGCGGTCGGCGCCATCACTGGGGCGGTCCATGACGCACTGCGTGATGCGGGCTACACCGCCGCCGACATCGACTGGTTCGTGCCGCACCAAGCCAACAAGCGCATCATCGACGGCTCCGCCCACAAGCTCGGAATCTCTCCTGAAAAGGTGGTGATGACGCTCGACCGCCATGGAAACACATCCGCGGCCTCGATACCCTTGGCGCTGGCTGACGCGGTTGCCGACCGGCGCATCAAGCGCGGCGACCTGGTTCTACTGGAAGCCATGGGTGGGGGTTTTACCTGGGGGGCGGTTCTGGTCCGATGGTAGCGGCGGGGCCGATCGGACCATGAAGCACTCGAGCATGAAGCACTCGAGACGGTGTGCGATTGGCCTCGCGATCCCATTGCTGGTTGCGGCCAATACGGCGCAGGCGCAATCGGCCAGCGACATATTCCAGTTCTACCAATTGATCGGCTCGTTCTCGATCAATTGTGGCAAGCCGGCCGCGGCCGGAAATCCCTACTCCGTCTACCGCACGCTGGACGACGGCAATGTCCAGTTCGACATGATGATCGGCCCGAAACGGCGGCGATCCAGCTATACGATCGACGTCGCCGTCGAAGTGTCGCAGAACGACATCGAAATCAGCATGACCGACGGCAACCAGCGATTCGATGTCGTCTATCGCGTGGAGGACGGCCGCATCCGGACGATGGAATCGATCCGCGAATCCGGGGATCAGATCATCGCCGAAGGACGCTCGGTCGCGAATGGCGCACCCACGCAATGGTTCAGAAAGTGCGGCTGATCGTAGCGATCAACGTATCGGCTCCGACCGCGCGGTTTCCTTGACAAATGCTTACCGCGTAGCAGACCACATCTGCGTCCTGACGCTCATAGCGCTCTTCAGCCCATTTCCGCCGGAATCGGCGCCCTGATGAGGCGAAATTACGATCCCGGCTCCCAGCCCACGGGGCCGCTCGCCGTTGCGCTCAGCCCCTTGGCTGAGACGGCCAGTCCGGTGGTAGCCGACGGCGGCCCCAAAAGTTCCCTTCGGGCCCGGTTGACTCTTGGGCCCAAGCTAATATCGTTAGATAATTCAGAGGGATAATCTGATCGCCGTTAGCGGGGCAGGCGATGAGCGGAAAAACAGTCACACGCGCGGATTTGTGCGAGGCGGTCTACCAAAAAGTGGGACTGTCGCGCACCGAATCCGCGACGTTGGTAGAATTGGTGTTGAAGGAAATCACCGATTGCCTTGAACGAGGCGAAACGGTGAAACTCTCTTCCTTCGGCTCCTTCGTGGTTCGCAAAAAGGGTCAGCGGATCGGCCGCAACCCCAAGACCGGAAAGGAGGTTCCGATATCGCCGCGGCGGGTCATGGTCTTCAAGCCATCGGCCATCCTCAAGCAACGGATCAACGGCGAGGCGGAGCAGCCAACCAAGTAGTACGGCACGATTCAAGGGAGCATAGCGACGGTGGAGAAAGCGCCGGACGCATTCCGCACCATCAGCGAAGTGGCCGGCGATCTCGACGTGCCGCAGCATGTCCTGCGGTTCTGGGAAACGCGTTTCCGCGAAATCAAGCCGATGAAGCGCGGTGGTGGTCGCCGCTACTACCGTCCCGATGACGTATCGCTTCTGCGCGGTATCCGGCATCTGCTCTACGGTGAGGGCTACACCATCCGCGGCGTTCAGCGGCTCCTGCGCGAACAGGGTGTCCGCTTCGTGCAGAACGTCTGGCAGGCCGGCGCGCCGCAGGCCGCGCACATCGACGACAACGACGATTTGGCCGAGGAGCCGGACACCCGCTCGCGCGATCCGGCGGACGCCGAGCGCAGCCGAGGACTATTCGGGCTATTGCCGTCGCTGCTCGGAGACCAGGAGCCTCAAGTAGACGAGCCCGTGGCTTACGATCACTCGCGTTCGATGGTCCCGCCCGCGCCAGGGCACCAAAACTTGACTCGCGATGACTTGCGCAGGCTGCAATCCGCACTGCACGAGCTCGGCGAGTGCCGCCGGGTGCTCGACGCCGCGTTGCGCGAAGGCGGTTGAGATTCCGGCACGGCGCGGCAAGCTAAAGCGAGCGTCGTGCGGCCTCTTTGCGCTTGCCCGGATCGAAACGACAAGCCTTCACAATGAGTTCGGCTGGCCGGAACTGGATGCCGCCGCGGGGCGTTTTTTCGGGGAGAATGCGCCCTTGTGGCGCGGGGAGCGGTGCTGCGAGGCGACTATGAAACTGCCCCAAAACCGTAAACGGCGGCCGGCTCCGAAAGCGGCCTTTGTGCGAATTCGTCGCGTCTCCCCAGGATTGGACGATTCTGACGACGACCACCTGGATATCATCATCGGCGCCGGTGTCGATCGCGAGGCGCAATCGTGAGACAAGCGACGTGCCCGCAGCGGATCAATTTGCCGCGCGGCGCGTGATCGCAGAAATTCCGGCTAATCGATGCGGCGATGCAAAGGGCGGATGACGCTGCGGTCATCCGCCCTTTCAAATCTGAGATCGCTCAGCGCGCGGCTTGTTTCCTGAGCGCGTCGATCTCCGCTTCGCTGCGCGGGGTCATGACCGCGACCTTGCGCGTCCGGTAGTAGGGCACGATGACCTGCATCGGCTGGCCGTCTCGCTCCAGCAGCGAGATGTGACGAGTTTCCGTGCCGCGGTTAGGCAGCTCGAACAGCGTCCACTTCTTCGCCGCCGGATCGTATTTCGCGATTTTGTCCGTACTCCACAGGTTGGTCCAGACATTGTGGTTCTTGTCGACCGTCACCTGGTACGGTTGGTGCGCTTCCGGGTTGGGAAGCGGCACCATCGTGACTTCCTTGGTCTTGATGTTGACCTGGGCCAGCGTTCCTCCGAACGAGTTGCCGATCCAGACGTAATCGCCGTTGTGATCGGCGCCCATGCGTCGTGGCGACTGCGCCCACGCGAACGGCGTGTTGAAGTCGGGCGGGATGAAGGTTTCGTACATCTTTTGCTGCTCGGGCGTGAGGTTCTCAATCACGGCCTGCTCCGGCGGAAGCTTGAACTCGAAGGATTTGCCCGTCGTGATGTCTGAGTAATTCACGAGGTCGCGTGTCATCAGCAGCCACCAGCCATTGCCGGCGCTGTCGGCGGCGAGGCCGTAAACCGTGGCGGTGCCGCGGCTGTCCTTGTAGGTAATCGATTTGAACTCGGTGAACGTCTCGTCCTTGATGTTGAAGCGCAGGGCGCCGTCAGGCGAGGTAACCCAGATATTGCCCCGCATGTCGGCGTCGAGCGTTCCCGCTGTGCCGGACATCGGCTTGGGCGGGATGTAGAGGGTGTATCGCTCGGTCTTGGGGTCGAGCTTGACCAGGCCGCCATGGCCGCGCTGGACGTGCGAGCGGGTGTTGAACCAAAGCATCCCGTTCTCGTCGCGCGTAATGCCGTGACTGCCGGTAACGATGCCGCGGCGGTCCGGAAGCGCGAAATGCCTGACCGCACCGGTTTTTGCGTCCACGCGCGCGAACGTAGTCTTCTGGCTCGGTCGCGAATAGACGATCCACATATTGCCGTTGAGGTCGGCGTAGGCGTCGTGGACGCCGGCCATATGCCCGGACTCGGATGGCGTTCCGAGCATCCAGTCGCTGCCGTCGTTGGTCTGAAAGTGGCCGTCTTCGTTCGGGAAGTCGTATTCCTTGACGACGATGCGGGCGGCCTCGCCGGACGGACGTGGCTGCAGCTTGAACTTCATCGAGCTTTCGCCGGGGCCGCGCGCGCGCGCAAGGTAGGCCGCGAGCTCCGTCTGATGAAAATGGATGTTGGGTGTCATCCGCTTGTCGGGGCGTGGATAGACGCCCGAGACGTTCACCTGCTTCATCAGGTCGAGCACCTTGCTCCAGCCCTCGGCGTCGAAGCGGTGCTGGAGAGGGTAACTCGCGCTGTGGCAGCCGGTGCAGTTCTTGCGCACCTGCGTCTTCATCCGGAAATCTTCCGGCGTGTCGCCGGGGAGCGCCGCGAGGAACTCGTCGCCTGGTAGCTGCCTGATCCAGGCTTCCTTGTCGGTGATCGGCTTGAGCGTGAAATCATGCCGCCGGACGGTGCCGAGCGCAATGTTGCCGCGCGCAGTCTCGAACTTCACCGCCTGGGCCCAGACCCGGTAGGCGCCTTCCGGCAAGGGCGGGAAATAATAGCCGCCGTTCTCATCGGTGTAGACCGAAGTGGTGATGGTCGAGCCTTCGGCCTTCGCGGAGACGGCAACGCCGCCCATCTTCTCGCCGGACGCCGATGTGATCGTACCGCTTAGCGCCACTTCGGCGAAGGCGGCGGTGGGAACGAACAGCGCGATGAGCGCAATCCCAAGGGCTGCGAGACCGGCGGTTGCGAAACGGTTGGTCATGGCGTGCTCCCGAATGGCTTCCCTTTGATCGTCGACTACGACAGTGGCTATCGCGCCGGCCCGCCGAGCGAAGGCAGCAGCGCCTGCGTTCCCGGCGGCACGCCCTTCAGGTAGGCGGCGATCGCCGCTACTTGCTCTGCCGTGAAATGGTATTTGAACGCGGGCATGCGGGGTGTGCCCTCGGTAATGATGCCCCGCACAACCTCCTCGTTGCCGGAGGCGGTCTCGCGCGAAAGCTCCGGCCCGTACATGACGCGCGCGGTCAGGAGCGGCCGCATGTGGCAGATCCCGCAGGATTGCTCGAACAGCCTTCGGCCGAGCGTCTCTGTTTCGTTCAGAACGACATCCGCCGCGGATGCGGTCTGGACAAGCACCGTCAGCAATAGTGCGGCAGTCAAGCCGATGCACTTCATCGCGCAACCTCCCATATTTTTCTTTGTTAAAGAGGCAATCAGCTTAGTCCTATTCTGCGGCTTGGCAATCGCTTCAGATGGTTGATTCCGTGTGGGGCTGCGTTGCGCCGGCAACACATTGGAAATCCTGTGCGAACCCAATATGGTGCGCCCCCGTCAGCAACAATCACGCCGTCCTTCCCAGGACGAGACACATTGCGGAGTGAGTGCCGATGAGGCGCGTCAATACCGTCATCGGCAGCTCGGTCCAGCGCGTCGAGGATCTGCGCTTCCTGCGCGGGCGCGGGCAGTACGTGGACGATCTCGTGCGGCCGGGACAATGGCATGCGGCCATCGTGCGCAGCCCGGTTGCGCATGGCCGTGTGCGTGCGGTCGAGACCGCGGCAGCGCTGGCGTTGCCGGGCGTCAATGCCATCATCACTGCGCGTGACCTTGATCGGCCGATCCCCACGATCCCGTTCCGGCGGCCCAATCCGACCATCGCGCCCTTTGCCCAGCCGGTGCTGGCAGACGATGTCGTACGCTACGTGGGTGAGCCGCTCGCGGTGGTATTAGCCGACAGCGCGGAACTGGCAGAAGATGGGGCCCAGGCGGTTGGGCTCGATATCGAGCATCTGCCGGTGGTGGCGGATCGCCAAGCCTCCGCGCGCGGCGATGTGCTGCTGATGGCGGGCACCACGACGAACTGCGCTTCTGTATTCACGGCGAATGCCGGCGACGTGGATGCGGCCTTCGGCGCCGCAGCGTATCGGCGGCGCGAATTCTTTCGCGTGCAGCGGATGACCGCCATGACCATGGAGACGCGCGGGCTGCTCGCCGAATGGAACGAAGGCTGCTTGCGCGTTTCGGGCGCGGCGAAATTGCCATTTTTCAACAAGCGCGCCATGGCCGCGATGATGAAGCTTCCGGAGGAAACGGTCGATTACATTGAATACGACGTGGGCGGCGGCTTTGGCGCGCGCGGAGAGTTCTATCCGGAGGACTTCTTAGTCGCGTTCTCCGCGCGCAAGTTCGGCCGTCCGGTCAAATGGGTGGAGGACCGGCGCGAGCATTTCATGGCGATGGCCCATTCGCGTGAAACCGAATGCGATATCGAGATTGCGCTCGACAGGGACGGTACCATCCTGGCATTGCGCGGCGACATCTGGGTGGACATCGGCGCCTATGTTCGCCCGAACGGAATGACTCCGGTGCGCAACGTGGCGCAGTTCACCTCCGGCCCCTACCGCATTCCCAATCTGCATCTTGCCTCGCATGCGATGATCACGAACAAGACGCCGTCCGGCACCTATCGCGGGCCTGGACGGTTCGAGGGCTGCTTCTTCATGGATCGCCTGCTGGACATGGCAGCGAAGGAGCTGATGCTCGACCGCATCGAGATCCGCCGTCGCAACCTTATTGCGCTCAACGAGATGCCGTATCCGCTTGCGCCGGTGCGGCCCAATGATGGTTTCGGCGACACGGCATGCGATTCCGGCGACTATCTCAGTCCGTTCGAGCGCTGCCTTGCCGAGGCGGGGTGGCGCGACAAAGCAGCGCTGCAAGGCAAGCTGATCGACGGTCGCTATCACGGACTCGGCGTCGCCTGCTTCATCGAAGGGGGCGCGTCGGGGCCACGCGAGCACGCCCGGATCGACATGACAAGCGACGGCTCGTTTGAGGTCTATGTCGGATCGTCGGGCGTGGGGCAGGGCGTCGAGACGATCATGAGCCAGATTGCCGCCGACGCGCTTGACGTGCCGCTCGAGCGCATCACGGTCTTTCACGGTTCAACGACCTATCTGCCGGATGGCTTCGGCTCATACGGATCGCGCGCCACCGTCATGGGCGGAGGCGCCATCATCGTTGCCGCGGGGGCGCTCCTGGAGAAATTCCGCGCTACCGCGGCCGAGCGGCTCGGCATCGCAGCCGAGCAAGTGAAGGTGGAGGAGGGCGTCGCAAGCGCAGCGGACGGTCGGCGCGTGACGCTGGCGGAACTCTCCAGCGCAAAGCTGTTCGCCGATGGCGTATTTCACAATTCGAAGGCGACCTACACCTACGGCACCGCTTTTGCGCATGTCGCGGTCGATCCGCGCACCGGTCAGGTGGAGGTGCTCGACTACGTGGTGGTGGACGACGTGGGCCGGGTGGTCAATCCCGAGACGCTGCACGGCCAGGTGATCGGCGCGGCGGTGCAGGGACTCGGCAGCGTTTTCACCGAGGAGGTCGCCTACGACAGTAACGGGCAGCTTCTGGTGGGGTCGCTTGCCGATTATCTCGTGCCCGTCGCGACCGACTATCCACACTTGCGCGCCATCTCGCTCGAGGAGCATCCATCGCCGAACAATCCGCTCGGCGCCAAGGGGGCGGGCGAAGGCGGCATCATTCCGGTCGGGGGCGCCCTTTCCAACGCAGTGGCGTCAGCGTTGAGCTCGCTCGGCGTCGAGCCACGGGAGCTGCCGCTGACGCCCTCCCGGGTGTGGCAACTGATCCAGGACGCGCCGAAAAGCTGATCCTGTCTGAGCACTGAAACCGGTGCTTGGCGTCTAAACCGGTTTCAACGTCGGTAGCAGCCGCACCGCGTTATCGCGGTCGATCGCCTTGAGTTCGGCCTCGTCGAGCACGCCGCAATTCCGCAGACCGGTGACATGCTCCTCGGTGGTGAGATGGGGCCAATCGGTGCCGAACAGCAATTGCGAGACCGGTGCCACCGCCTTTAGAGCCGCCATCGGCGCGCGCTCCGGCGCCTGCGCGATATCGTAATAGAATTTCGCTGCCTCCGGCTGGAATCCGTTCGGAAGGATTGGCTGGAATTCCGGGCTCTCGCGCACCCGTTTGTTGAAGCGCCGGATCAGGAAGGGCATGGTGCCGCCGGCATGCGACCAGATCACGCGCATCTTGGGATATTTGCGCGACGAGCCGCTGAACACCATCTTGGCGATGGCGCGGGTCGTGTTGGTGCCGTACTCGATGTCGGCGTCGCGCAATCCGGGCACGAGCCGTTGGCAGCATGGGTGGCTGGTCGGATGGGTATAGAGCACGGCGCCCCGGCGGTTAAGCTCCTCGAACACCGGCGCGAAAGCCGTATCGCCCAGGAACGTCCGGCCGTAATTGGTACGTAGGAAGACGCCGTCGGCTTTCAGCGTGTCGAGCGCGTATTCGATTTCCTTCAAGGTTCCATCGATGTCGGGAAACGGCAGATAGGCGAAATTGCCGAAACGACCGGGATGATCGGCGGTAAGCTTGGCGCAGAATTCATTCGCGAGCCTCGAGAACTTGCGCGTCGCGGCAGCGTCGTTGTGATCGATACCGGGAACGCTGATCGTCGTCACCGCGAGTGCGATACCGCCCTTGTCCATGTCCTCAAGCTGCTGGGAGATCGTCGAGCGGTCGTTGAGCCAGGTCCGCCGCTTATCGACAACATATCCGGGCGGAACGAAATGACGGTGGACGTCGATGCGGCCCCCGGTCACGCGGGGCTTCTTCATCGGTTGTGCTTGTATCGCTGCAGAGGGGAGCAGCGCGCCGGCGGCGACCGCCGCGAAGCCCGTAAGCACGCCGCGCCGCGGCAGACAGCAGGCACAAGCTTGAAGCCGCCCGAGCCGCCGGCCAACCTTCCGGGTGGACGATGTGGCCATGCTTTCCTCCCCTGATTGCAGAGCTAAAGATGCTGCGCCGCGCTCTGCGGAGGGTCAATCCCTTGTCGAGCAACGCTGCCGCGAGGCGCTACGCTCGCGAAATCGTCGCCATTCGCGGCCTGTGCGGCCAGCATCGACAGAGTGGCCGAAAGCACGCGTTGTAAACTGCCTGTTCATCATATCCGCTGTGCTCCCGCTGCGGTTCTTCAGGATGGAGGCTCCGACGAACGAAAAACGAAAAAAGCCCGGCCGCAACGGCCGGGCTTTCGAACGGGATCTGGTCCGAACCCTATATCCCTGCGTGAACCGCCTGCAGGAGCAGGAAAACGCCGCCAAACAGCAACACAGGAATGCCGAGGCTCAAGGTGAACGGCATGGTCGCCTCCTATCGCTCCCGCGCATCAGCCCAACGCCGGGACCGGCCGACCGTTCCAGGGAACTCGGCTTGCCGAGCGCTTAGTGGTCCGATTCTAACATTCGCATCCCGTTTGGGCAGGCGACGTTGCGAATGTTAGAATCAAAGGACCACTAAAAAAATATAGATTGCTAGTGTCCCGAATCCTAAGTTCGCAAGAGCCAGTCCGCGAGTCCATTTGCGAACTTCGGATTCAAAGGGACACTAGAATCAATGTGTTGCTAGTGTGGCTTTGGTTCAGAAGTTCGCTCCCGACCAAGCGGCCAAGTATGGCGAACTTCTGAACCGCCAGCCTAGCAGCTTTGCCGCCGGCCGATACCGGATTGCCCCATTTTGGAACCCAGGCTGGGGACTTTCCGGTTCCCTTGAAATGAATCGCCCGGCCTTTGAACCCGCGTCCTGCCGCAAT
>JBOHIG010000393.1:0-9046 GCA_050725815.1 Xanthobacteraceae bacterium | reverse complement strand
AGCATCAGGTTGCCGACGTACATCGAGGCGACGAAGCCCCAGAACACGCCGGGATGATCGGACACGAGCGTCGGCCCGGGCGGCACGCCGTGGATCAGCAGCGCCGCCATCAGCACCGCGATCACCGGCCCGGTGGGAATGCCAAGGGCGAGCATCGGCACGAACGCGCCGGTCGAGGCCGCGTTGTTGGCCGATTCCGGTCCAGCGACGCCGGCGACCGCGCCTTTGCCGAATTCTTCCGGCTTTTTCGAGAGCTTGCGCTCCAGCGCATAGGAGATGAAGCTCGAAATGATATGCGCGGAGCCCGGTATGATGCCGATCAGGAAACCGACGACGGAGCCGCGGGCGATCGGCATGGCGGCTTGGCGCCACTCCTCGCGCGTCGGCAGCAGCTCGCGCAGGCGCGGGCTCCGCACATTGCCTTGAACCTGCTTGCTGGGTGTCGCCAGCAACTCGCCGAGGCCGAACAGGCCAACCGCGACCGGCACGATGCCGACGCCGTCGCCGAGCTCGGCGATGTTGAAGCTGTAGCGGAAATGGCCGGTCATCACGTCGATGCCGATGGTGCCGAGCAGCAGGCCGACCGACGCCATCAGCAGCGTTCGAGTCAGCGTTGTCGTAGACATGTAGGCCAGGAAGATCAGCCCCAGCACCAGCAGCGCGGTGTACTCGGGCGGACCGAACCCCAAGGCAAAGGCTGCCAGTGGCGGCGCCACCAGCGTCAACACGAGAATCGCGAAGGTGCCGGCGACGAAAGAGCCGACCGCGGCGATGCACAGCGCGGCGCCGGCGCGGCCCTTCTTGGCCATGGCGTTGCCGTCGATGCAGGTCATCACCGAGGCGGCTTCGCCGGGGATGCGAAGCAGGATCGACGTGGTCGAGCCGCCATATTGCGAGCCGTAATAGATGCCGGCCAGCATGACGATCGCCTTGGTGGCGTCGAGGCCGAAGGTCAGCGGCAGCAGGATCGAGATGCCGGCGAGCGGTCCGATGCCGGGCAGCATGCCGACCAGCGTGCCGACCACGCAGCCGAGGAATGCGAACCACAGAACATCCGGCCGCAAGGCGACCGAGAAGCCGAGCGCCAGGCTGTCGAAGATCGTTTCCACGGCGTCAGAACCAGAGCCAACCGTGCTCGAGCGGCGCCTTCAGCGCCTTCCCGAACAGCCAATAGGCGAACAGCGTCAGTCCAACGCTGTAGGTCGCAGCGATGAACACGTTGCGGCGTTCGACAACCACCAGCAGCGCGAAGACCAGCAACGACATGGTGAGGAGAAAGCCAATACGCTGATAGGCGAAGATGGCGGCCGCCGTGATCGCCACCACGAGCAGTGCGTGCCAGCGGTCGCTCCAATCGATATTGGCGAACGGCTGGCTGACGCGTCCGCCTATGATGACGACGGCGGCGAACAGCATCATCAGGAAGGCCATCAGCTTCGGCATCATGCCGGCGCCGGGCGCGGTGATGGTGCCGAAGGGCAGGTCGCCGCTGAGCGCAAACACGACAATGCCAAGGGCGATAAAAAAAACACCGGCGACGTGGTCGGAGCGGAGGACAGTGCGCGGCGGCGGGATGTTCTCGGAATCAACTGACATTCAGACCCCCGGCCTCCTCTCCGCCGCTTCGCGGGGCGAGGGCGTTGCGATTCGCGATATGACCGTCCGTATGGCGGCGAGCGATCGAAGAACTAGTGTCCCTTTGAATCTGAGGTTCGCACAAGCAGGCCTGCAAATGCTCCTGCGAGCTTCAGATTCAAAGGGACACTAGCAGCACAGCGTTGCCAATGCGGCTTGGTATGGCGAATCTCTGAACCGTTCCACTAGCCTGCCACCTTGCCGATCCGGCGCACGGTTTCGGCGGACCGGCTGGAATCCGCGTCCCAGAATTTCGCAAAATCTGCCGCGCCCAGGTAGCTCGGTTCGAGACCTATCTTGGCGATCGCGCCGCTGAATTGTGGGCTTGCCGCCGCCTTGTCGATGGCGGCAGCGAGCCTCGAAATCGTGTCAGCGGGCGTACCCTTGGGAACGAACAAGCCAACCCACAAATAGTAGACGATGTCGTAGCCTCGCTCTTTCAGCGTTGGTACGTCAGGAAGCGATTTTGATCGCTGCGCGCCGAAGCTTGCCAGCGGGCGCAACTTGCCGGCCTTGATGTGTTGGAGCGTTGCCAGCACGGTCTGCGTGCTGGCCTGGGCGTTATTGCCGAGCATCGCCGTGATCGCCGGACCGCCACCCGCGGTCGGTAGATGCCGCAATTTCGGCACGTCAGCCGCCTGCTCCAGCATCGCCATCGGCAGATGGCTTGCCCCATAAAGGCCGCCGGAGCTGTAAACGATCTGCCCCGGCCGTTTCTTTGCGGCGCCGATGAATTCTTCGAGCGTCTTGTATGGCTGTTGGGCGTTGACCAGCAGCAGGACCGGATCAGCGGCCAACCGGGCCAGTGGAATGAAGTCGGTGCGCGTTGTTTTCGGCGGTCGGCCGAATAGCTTGTCCACCTCTGCGTAGCCCGCCAGTCCGTTATTGTGCGAGAGCAATGTATAGCCATCCGGCTTGGCGTTGGCCGCGAACTGCGCGCCGACCGCGCCCGCGGCGCCAGTCTTGTTTTCGACCACGACCGGTTGCTTGATGACCGCTTCGAGCGCGGAGGCCATCGGCCGCGTAATGAGGTCGTTGGCTCCGCCGGGCGGGAACGCGTTCACGATCGTGACGGGGCGCGAGGGGAATGCCTTCTGTGCCGCCGCCTCATGGGACCATATGGCAGCGGCCGAGGCAGCGCTGCCGATCACGAATTTCCGCCGGTTCATCCACGCCTCCGATCAGCCCGCAACCTTTCCGATGGACTTGACCGCGGCCTCGACCTGCTTGGCGTCCGCGTCCCAGAACTTCGCGAATTCCGGCTGGTCGAGATAGGCGACGATGTCGCCGACATTGGCGATCGCCTTGGCGAATTCCGGCGTCTTGGCCGTCTTGCCGACGTCCTCGCGCAATTTCTTGATGATCGCGTCGGGCGTGCCTTTCGGCGCGAACACGCCGACCCAGAGTGAGAATTCGACGTCGTAGCCGAGCTCCTTTAGGGTCGGTACGTCGGGCAGCGATTTGGTGCGTTTCGCGGAGAAGCTCGCCAGCGCGCGGGCCTTGCCGCCCTTGATCTGCCCCATGGCCGCTGCGACCGACGACACCAGCACCTGCGAATTATTGCCGAGCAGCGCATTCAGCGCGGGGCCGCCGCCTCTCGTTGGCAGGTGCCGCATCTGAACTCCGGCCGCTTTCATGAACAATGCGGTCGGCAAGTGCAGCGCGCCGTAGAGGCCGGACGAGCTGAAGATGATCCGGTTCGGACGTTTCTTTGCATCGTCGATCAGCTCCTTCAGGTTCTTGTAGGGCTGCTTGTCGTTGACGATCAGCACCATCGGCCCTTCGGTGAGGCGGGCGATCGGAATGAAGCTCGCGCGGGTGAATTTCGGCTCGCGGCCGAACAGCTTGTCGACTTCCGCAAAGCCGGCGAGCGACACGATGTGCATGAGCAGGGTGTAGCCGTCGGGCTTCGCGCTTGCGGCGAACTGGGCGCCGACGGCGCCGGCAGCGCCGGCTTTGGTTTCGATGACCGCCGGTTGCTTGAGGAACTTCTCGAAGATGGCTGCGAAGGGTCTGCCGACGGTATCGACTGCGCCGCCGGGCGGGAACGGATTGACGAGAGATACCGGCCGCGTCGGATAATTGCCCTGGCCGAATGCGGGCCCGGTAGCAAGCGTAGCGGCCGTGGCGGCCGACCCCACGACGAAACTGCGTCTGTCCATGTTTTCCTCCGTGAATGGCCGCTTTGGGCCCGCTGGAATGGCTGCGGAAGATGCTATCGGGGGTCGCCAGACGGGGCAACCGCGTAAGGCGCGGCAATTCAACCCGTTTCGGGATGACTCGTTGTGTTGCGCGAGGGAGGTTCAGCGCGCCACGCGCACACGGTCGGGGATCGGCAAGGGCTCGTTGGCGCTGTCGAGAAACTCGACGGTGGTGAAGATCATTTCCGCATCGCTGATGTTTTCAAGATCGTGGACCTTGTAGTGCCCGGCAGGATGGGTTTCGTGCCGCGTCTCGCCCGCGACGTAGCTGTGCTCGACCGTGCTGCCGTCGTGTCCGTGCTGACGTCCACGGCCGGGCGTCACCGCGGTCCAGAAGTAGTCGAGCACATGGCGATGGAAGCCGATGCGCTCCCCGGGTCGGAGCCGGATTTCCCAGACCCGGACCCGGTCGGTTTCCGACAGCAGCCGCTGCCCGACGCAGCCGTTGTGATCGCGGCTCTCGCGTTCGAATTCGGCGGCAATCTCGGGTGACCACGGCGATTGGTCCATGCGCAGTGGCTTCTTGTCCATGGTGGTGAGGGTCACGGCATTCCTCCAAGTCGAATGTCGGCTGTCGCGATGATATAGCAGCCGGGCATGGTGAGGAAACCGCAGCCTTGACCGGTACGCGAAAACGCAAGGCCCTGTGGTCATCGGCGGCTCGATGAGCGGGCTGTTCGCCGCCAGCCTGTTGCGGCGGGCCGGCTGGGATGCCGACATCTACGAACGTGTCGATACGGCGTTGAATCGGCCGCGGTGCCGGCATCGTGACCCATGCCGAGATGCGCGCCGTGCTGCGCGCGGCGGGATGCAACCCGGGCGGCGACCTCGGTGTGGACGTGAGCATGCGCCGCACGCTCGACCACGCTGGGCGGGTCGTTGGCGAATTCACCTGCCCGCAGACGCTCACGTCCTGGGATCGCGTTTTCCGCATGCTGCGGGAGAAGCTTCCGGATGATTGTTACCATGTGGGCAAGGAACTGCAGCACCTGGCATCGGGAGGCGACACCGTCGTTGCCCATTTCACCGATGGCAGCAGCGCCGACGGCGATCTGCTGATCGGTGCCGACGGCTTCCGTTCGACCGTGCGCGCGCAGGTCTTCCCGGATATGCGTCCGGTCTATGCCGGTTACGTCGCGTGGCGCGGGCTGGTCGAGGAGGCCGCACTTTCGCCGCCAGTGCATCGCGCCATCTTCGACGCCATGGTGTTCGGCTTGCCCGCTGGCGAGCAGTTCATCAGTTATCCGGTTGCGGGCCGCAACAACGATTTGCGGGCGGGCCACCGCCGCTGCAATTTTGTCTGGTACCGGCCGGCCGACGAACCCGAGTTCAACCGGCTGATGACAGACGCGGACGGGCGCCGCCACGCGCTCGGGATTCCGCCGCCACTGGTGCGCGAGGAGGTGATCGCGTCGCTGCGTGAGGCATCACACAGGCTGCTTGCCCCGCAACTCGACGAAGTCGTGCGGCTTGCGCCGCAGCCGTTCCTGCAGCCGATCTTCGACGTCGATTGCGAACGCATGGTCGCCGGCCGGGTCGCGATCATCGGCGATGCGGCGTTTCTTGCCCGCCCGCATGTCGCGGCCGGCGTCACCAAGGCGGCGGAAGATGCGATGGCGCTCGCCGGCGCGGTGCAATCCCATGACGATCTTGCGCCTGCGCTCGCCATGTTCGAGCGCGCGCGCGTTGCGGTCAACTGCCGCGTGGTGGCGCGCGGCCGTGAGCTCGGCGCATATCTCCAGGCAAATTTCGAAACGCCCCAGGCGCGCGCCGAAGCCGAACGCCGCCACACACCCGAGGCGGTGATGTCGGAGATCGCGGTGCTGGATTTTCTGCGGGAATGAATCGCTTTCGAAGGACGAACGTACGAGCCACGGGCTCCGTAACCTCTTCCCGCTTGCGGGCCGCAGCATCCGCGGCGTGGCCATCGACCACAATCAGCGTGACTTCTTCGTGCCTTTGCGCTTCACGCCGGCCATCTCTTCCATCACGGCGCATACCACGGCGGTGTCGTCGTTGGCGTGGCCCGTCCTCATCGCCGCGTCATAGATCGGCTTGGTTGCCGAAAACACCGGCGTCGGGACGCCCAGCGCCTTGGCGAATTCGCCGATCACCTTCATGTCCTTCTGCCAGACCGAGATCTTCATGGTGGCGTCGCTGTAGCGGCCTCTCGCCATCATAGGCGCACGCAGCTCGAATACCCGCGAATTGCCGGCGCCGGACTTCACCGTTTCGACGATCACTTGCGGGTCCAGTCCCGCCTTCATGCCCAGCACCATGGCCTCGGCCGCGGCGACGTTGTTGACCGCCACCAGATGGTTGGCAACGTATTTCATGCGGCTGCCGTTTCCGAAGGCACCGAGGTCGTAGACGCCGTGCGCAAATCCGGAAAACAGCGGCTTGAGCCGGCGGATGGTGCGCCGGTCGCCGGAAGCGTAGACGACGATGTCGCGGGTCCGGGCCTGCGAGCCGGTCCCGCTAACGGGGCAGTCCAACATGATATGACCGGCCTTGTTCAGCGTGCGCTCGGCCGCGAGTTTGTCCGCCAGCGAGAAGGTGCTGGCTTCGATGAGGACGCGCCGGACCGAAGCGCCGACGATTGCGGCTGCCGTACTGTGTAGCGCATCTGGATGGGGTAGGGCGGTGATGATGGTCGGTGCCGCGCTGGCGACGGCCCGGGTATCCTCGGCGATCTCGACGCCCGCGCGCTTGAGCGTCCGGCAGATCTTAGAGTCGGTATCGTAGCCGACGACGCGCCAACCGGCGGCGGCAAGATTGCGCGCGAACGCGCCGCCCATGATGCCCAGGCCGATGACCCCGACCGTCCCTTTTCCCGTAGCCATTTCCGATCCTCCGGTGAATTGCTGCGGACGCTACACTGACTTTTCGAAACCGTCATGCCGCTTTGTGGGACATGGCCGTCGGTGTGGCGATGACGGTAGAACAGGCTTGGCGGATCGCGTATCGTCCGCGTGGATTGCGTGTCAAAATCGCGGGAAACTGGTTATGGACGTTGGAATCGCAGGCGTCGGCAAGATGGGCGCGGCCATCGCCCTGCGGCTCATGGAGGTCGGTCACAAGCTCACGGTTTGGAACCGATCGGCCGACAAGACCAAGCCGCTGGCAGATGCCGGAGCAACGGTTGCGGCGACGCCGGCGGAGCTGGCCGGCAAGTCCGAGGCGATCATCACCATCCTCACCGACGCGGCGGCGATCGAGCAGGTCTACAGCGGTTCATCAGGTCTGCTTGCCGCCGACGTGGCGGGAAAGCTGTTCATCGAGATGAGCACCGTGCAGCCGCAGACGCCTGTGGCGCTCGCTGCCAAGGTGCGCGCGATGGGCGCGGCCTTTGTCGAATGTCCGGTCGGCGGCACCACCGGGCCGGCGCGGCAGGGCCAGCTCATCGGCCTCCTCGGCGCCGAGGCCATCGATGCCGACCGGGTGCATCCGCTGCTGCGGCAGATGTGTCGCCGGATCGAGCATTGCGGGCCGGTCGGCGCCGCGGCGTCCGTCAAGCTCGCCATCAACCTGCCGCTGATGGTGTCGTGGCAGGCTTTCGGTGAAGCCTTTGCGATCTGCCGCGATGTGGGGATGGACCCGGAGCGGCTGGTCAGCTTGTTCACCGACATTTCGGCGACCACCAACGCGCTCAAGGCGCGCGCGCCCATGGTCGTGTCGATGATGCAGGGTGGCGACGGCGGCAGCACCACCTTCACCATCGATTCCGCGCTCAAGGATCTGCGCACCATGCAGGCGGAGGGCAAGGCCCGCGGCATCGAGCTGCCGCTGGTCGAGCGCGCCGCCGCCTGCTTCGAGGAAGTCAGCCGCAGCGGCTGGGGGCCGCGCGACGGCGCCGCCGCCGCCATCTACTGGTCGACCCGCAAGCGGTGATCTTCAGCACTTCGCTATCGTCTCACAACCATCTTCGGGAGCAGTCATGCAGTCGCTTACGCTCGCACAAGCTTCGACCATCGTCGATGTCGCGCTCAAGACCGGCCGTGACGCCAAACTCCAGCCACTCTCGGTGGCGGTGCTCGATGCCGGCGGGCATCTGGTCGCGTTCAAGCGCGAGGACAAGTCCGGCATCCTGCGTTTCGACATCGCGTTCGGCAAGGCCTGGGGCGCTCTCGGCATGGGGTTGGGTTCGCGCACGCTCGCTGGGCGCGCGCCCAAACAGCCGGCATTCTTCACGGCGCTGGCTGCGGTGAGTGGCGGGCGTATGGTGCCGGGTCCGGCCGGCGTGCTGATCCGCGACAAGGACGGCGACGTGATCGGCGCGGTCGGAATTTCCGGCGATGTCGCCGACAACGACGAGAAATGCGCCATTGCCGGTATCGAAGCCGCAGGCCTCACCGCCGATCCCGGCAAGGAACCGACCTGACGCACTGGCGTCCCGGAGGTCGATTGACCCGGCAGCAGCAGCCCGGCTAGGTTTTTTTCACGACACCACGGCACGAAAGCGTGCAAGCGAGGGGATGAGGTCATGGGAGCGAATTTCGGCATTGCCGGCCTGGATTGGCAGCAGCGTGTCAACTGGGACCGCATGCGCAAGTACCGCACCGAGCGGGCGCGGGAGATGATGAAGAAGCACGGGCTCGGCGCCATGCTCTGCATGTACGACGAGAACGTGCGCTACATCACCGGCACGCTGACGCCGGGTTGGAATCGGCTCAAGCCGGGACTGCGCTACGCGATGCTGTGCGGCGACGGGGCACCGGTGCTATTCGAGCAGGGCGACCTCGGCTTCCAGATCGAGCGACACTCGCCGTGGATTCCGAAGGAGAACGTCCGCCACTCGTTCGCCTGGATCAAGGGCGCGGCGGGCCCGGCCTCGACCCAGCAGGTCAACAAGTTCACCAAGGCGGTGCTGGAGGAGATGAAGCGGCACGGCGTCGCCGGCCAGAAGCTCGGTGTCGATTTCATCGACATCAACATGATCAACATCTTCAAGGAGAACAACATCACCTGGGTCGACGGCATGACCCCGATGATGGAAGCGCGCGCGGTCAAGAACCAGGACGAGCAGGAATGCTTCCGTATCGTCGGCGCAATCGGCGACGCCACGCATTGGGAGTGCATGAAGTTCCTGCGCCCCGGCATCACCGAGAACCAGGTGACCGCGCACCTGATGGAATATCTCTATTCCTTCGCCGGCATGGAGGACGTCGAGGACGTCATCGTGTCGTCGGGCCCCAACACGTGGCCGAACT
>JBOHIG010000392.1:0-21265 GCA_050725815.1 Xanthobacteraceae bacterium | reverse complement strand
GCCATCGCCAACGCCTGGAGCCAGGAGCTCGAGACGGTGAGCGTGCACTGACCCGCCCACGCGCGCCGAGCGGCGGCCGCACCGTCACTTACATTGCTGCTTGATTACGCAGCGCTCGCGGATGGCAACGCGAGCACGGCGTAGATCGCCTCGGCATCGCGCGACTGGCGCAGCTTGCGCGCGATATCGGGATCGCGGAGGAGCCGCGCCACGCGCGCGAGCGCCTTCAAATGATCCGCGCCGGCGCCTTCCGGCGCCAGCAGCAGGAACACGAGATCGACCGGCTGACCGTCGAGCGCTTCGAAATCGATCGGCCGGTCGAGCCGTGCAAACACACCGAATAGCTTGTTGAGGTCCGTCAGCTTTCCGTGCGGAATCGCAATGCCGTTGCCGACGCCGGTCGAGCCGAGCTTCTCGCGCTGCACGAGAGAGTCGAATACCGTCCGCTCGTTCTGACCGGAGAGCTTCGCCGCTTTCGCGGCGAGTTCCTGAAGCGCCTGCTTCTTGTTGGTGACCTTGAGCGCCGGGATGATGGCATCGAGCGCGACGACATCGGCGAGCTGCATGGAACTCTTCCAGGTCTTGGGAGGCTCAGCGCGTTAACTTCGCCAAAGGCGGCGGACCATACGGATCGGGAATCGGGCCGTCAATGGGCGTCCTTCGTCTCCAAATGGCCGTGGGTCATGTTGACGGGACCATGGCGATGGACCGTACCCTACCAACCTCAGCCTTGCGCATCGTTCGCGAATCGCTTTTCGCGACGGCGCTGCACCGAGGACGGTATCCGCATCGCGTCCCGGTATTTTGCAACGGTTCGCCGCGCGATATCGATGCCGGACTCGCGCAGCATATCCACAATGGTGTCGTCGGACAGCACGTTCTGGGTTTCCGCATCGATGAGTTGCCGGATGCGATGACGGACCGCCTCGGAGGAATGCGCTTCGCCGCCATCGGCGGCCGCGATCGCCGAGGTGAAGAAATACTTGAGCTCGAAAATGCCGCGGTTGGTCGCCATGTATTTGTTGGCGGTGACGCGAGACACCGTCGATTCGTGCATCCCGATGGCGTCGGCGACCGTCTTGAGATTGAGCGGCTTGAGATGCTGGACGCCGTGAGCGAAGAAGCCGTCCTGCTGGCGGACGATTTCTTCGGAAACCTTGAGGATGGTCTTGGCGCGCTGATCGAGCGCGCGTGTGAGCCAGGTCGCAGTTTGCAGGCAGTCGGCGAGGTAGGACTTCTCCTTGTCGTTTTTCACGGACTTGGTGACCTGCGTATAGTAGCTGTGATTGACCAGGACTTTCGGCAGCGTATCGGAATTAAGCTCGATGCCGAACGAGCCGTTGGCCAGCGGACGCACGAATACATCGGGCACGATCGGCTGCATCAATGTCGTCCCGTAAGCCAGGCCCGGCTTCGGATTGAGCTGGCGGATTTCGGCGATCATGTCGGTGAGATCGTCGTCGCCGACGCCGCAAATCCTGCGCAGCGCCGCCAAGTCGCGTTTGGCAAGGAGATCGAGATGCTCGACCAGCGCCTGCATCGCCGGATCGAAGCGGTCGCGTTCCTTGAGCTGGATCGCCAGGCACTCGTTCAGGCTGCGCGCGCAGGCGCCCAACGGCTCGAAGCCCTGCAGAACCGCGAGCACCGCCTCGATCTCGTCCAATGACGTGCCCAGCTTTTCGGCGACCGGCATCAAATCTCCGGTCAGGTATCCGGCATCGTCGACGAGATCGATGAGGTACTGTCCGATCATGCGTTGCGCGGGATCGGCGACCGCCAGCGTCAATTGTTCGGAGAGATGATCGACCAGCGTCCGCTCGGCCGAAACGAAGGCTTCTAGATTGTAGTCCCCGTCGTCGCGGCGACTGCTCGTCGAACCGCCCCATTCGGAAAGGCCCGGCGCTGCATCGGCGGCCGCGCGCGGCGTCGCGGGCTCGTTATCGTCGGAGTCGCGCTCCGACACGCCGGATTCCGAAACCTCAGCGTCGGATTCATCGCCATGATCTCGCCGGTCCGGCCAGTCTTCGGTCGCGTCTCCGGTTGGTGCGGCGCCGGCTTCCGCTGAGGACCGATTCGCGTCGGCTTCGGCCGACCGCTCGAGCAGCGGGTTGCGCTCGAGCTCGTTGTCCACGTAAGCGGCCAAGTCCAAATTCGACAGTTGCAGCAGCTTGATGGCCTGCATCAACTGCGGCGTCATTACGAGCGCATGGCCCTGCCGGATTTCAAGCCTTTGCGTGAGCGCCATGGTGCCTTCGAAACTGGTCCGGTTCTTGCTTAGCCGGTTCCAGAGTCGGTGTATACTAGTGCCGCCGATTTGAAGTTACTGCACCACTTGCCGCAATCTCGCTCAGGAACTTCAAATCGAAAAGCGGCACTAGAATCATGAGGTTGCTAGTGCCCCTGTGCTTCCGAAGTTCGTGTCGGAGAATGCTGCGATGTAACACGAACTTCGGAAGCGGGGCACTAGTCCGCTTGAGGGCCTTAACCGGAGCCTTCCGGGCTCAGAGGCGGAACTCATCGCCCAGATAGAGGCGACGAACCTCCGGATCGTTGACGATGTCCTCGGCGCGGCCCTCCATCAGCACCTGACCGGAGTAGATGATGTAGGCGCGATCGGTGAGACCAAGCGTCTCGCGCACATTGTGGTCGGTGATCAAGACGCCGATGCCGCGGTTGGTCAGGTGGCGCACCAGCGCCTGGATGTCGCCGACGGCGATCGGATCGATGCCGGCGAAGGGCTCGTCGAGCAGCATATAGTTCGGACGCGACGCCAGCGCGCGCGCGATTTCGACCCGGCGGCGCTCGCCGCCGGACAGCGCGATCGAAGGCGTCTTGCGCAGCCGCGCGATGTCGAACTCCTCCAGCAGGGCGTTGAGATCGGCCTCCCGCCGGCGGCGGTTGGGCTCCACCACTTCGAGAACCGCGCGGATGTTGTCCTCGACATTGAGACCGCGGAAGATGGACGCCTCCTGCGGCAGATAGCCGATGCCGAGGCGCGAACGCTGATACATCGGGAGGACAGTGACGTCGTGGCCGTCGAGCTCGATGCGGCCGCGATCGGCCTTGATCAGACCGGTGATCATGTAGAACACGGTGGTCTTGCCGGCGCCGTTCGGCCCGAGCAGGCCGACAGCTTCTCCGCGCCGCACATAGATGTGCACGCCATCGACAACCTTGCGCCCGCCGAAGGACTTCTCGACGCCGTGCGCGGCAAGGAACGAATCCTGCAGCCGATCGTCCCGAACGGCCTGCCGATGCACCGGCCGTTGCGCCGCTGCGCGGCGTGGCGCTTGATGCGCATTCAACTGGGTATGCGCATCGAATTGAGCATGCGCATCTGCGTGAGTGTGCGCGTCCAAGCGAGCCGGCTCGCGTTGCACTGCGTTCCGGCGAGGTTCGGGCGCCGGGCGTGGCCTGGCGGGTTCGGCGCGCGTTTGCCGGCGAGCCCGGGGCAGATTGAGCATCTCGGTGGCCGCGGCAGTGATCGGTCCGCCGAGCGATTTCAAATCGATTCGCCAGAAGCCGGAGCCCTGATCTCGTCGGCGCCGCGATGTACCGCGAAATAATCCCAGGAAATCGCGCACGCCTGCCTCGAAGCCGATGTCTCTTGCTGATTGCGTTTCACAGGTCGCCGACCGAACTCGCTGCAACCGACTACGGCTCCCGTTGCGCCTTGGCCGGGCGCTGCGACCGCACCGGATTCTGACCGCCCTTCGACTGGAACAGGCCCTCGACCCGTCCCCCGCCGGACTCCATCCGCGACACGCCGGTCGTCAGATCGACCACCAGCCGCTGCCCGCGCAATACGTCGTCGCCGCTCGCGACGACCACATTGCCGGTCAAGACGACGGTGTTTGAGTGCATGTCGAAATCCCCGCGATCGCCCCTCGCCCGCTGACCTTTCTGGGTCACGATGATGACGTTTCCGGTCGCTATCATCTTGCGGATCTGCTGATCGCGCTTGGCCGACGGATCCTTTGCCGAAGCTTCCTTCACCCTGGGCGCACCTGCCTTGGACGCACTCGCCTTGGATGCACCGCTCTCGTTGTCATAATAGACGACGAGGGTATGGCAGCGTAAATCCGTCTCGCCTTGCACGACATGCACATCGCCGCGGAAGGTCGCCTTCTTCTCCTTGTCGCGCACCTCCAGGCTGGTTGCCTGAATTTTCACCGGCTGGCCGCGCTTGACTTCGATTCCGCCGAAGGGAGTGACGTTCTTCTGGGGTTGGCTCTTCTGCGATTGCGCGGATGCAGTGCACACGCCGAGCGCCATCGCCACGGCCAGCGCCGCAACGACTAACGAACGGATCGGGGACTGGAACGTTTGCTCTGTCACGGCGTTCCCGCTGCTGCCTCTTGGCGCACGCTGTCGCCGTCGATAACCATGTCGACGCCGCCATCGAAGCGAAGCACCTCGCCGGAGTTCTCCACTTCGAGGCGATTGGCGTTGATCGTCCCTTGCGGCATCTTGACCTCGACCGGATGCTCGGAGACCACATTCCCGGTCTTCACGCCCACGACGGCCTGCTTGAGCCGCACGATATAAGTCGGCGTCGTAACGACGACATTGTCGTGCAGCGTCAGTATCTCCGTCTTGCCGTCGTAGATGCCGTCCTTCGCGACCACGTCGATCTTGCTCTGATCGCGCGCTGTCATGATTGCGCGGATATCCCGCAGCTCGATCGTATCGGGCTTGGTGATATCCTGCGCCGCGCTCCGAGCGGTGACCGAATAGGGCCGCGAGTCCCGGGTGAAGCCGACAAGGCGCGGCTGTTGCATCGTGATCTTGCTTCCCGAGACGACGAGGCCGTCGCTGCTCACCGGCAGCTTGGCGAGCGCGCTCAGCGGATCGAGCCAGGTCATCGCCGCGATCGTCACCGCCACGCTCAGAACGACGCCAAGCGGAATGCCTATGCGCAGCACCCGCACGACACGGCTATGACGCATCGCTGCGCGGAAGACGTGATCGTTGTTGCGACCGGACCGGACAAAGTCGTGCCGGCGGCCCTCGATCTGCGACATTGCGGTCAAACGGTGTTCCCCATACCGGCCCGCGGCGGAGAGAATCAGGCTGCCCCGCCCTGCGATTTTACCGATTTCGGGCCTAAGATCGCGCAGAAATGTGGCCCGGCCGCGGCATCGTAAGGCCCGTTAACTATGGGCGAAAATGTCGTCCTCCGCCCAGCCCCGCAGGTCCAGCCGGGCCCGGTGGGGAAGGAAGCGGAAGCACGCTTCCGCCAGCTCCATGCGGCCCTCCCGAACGAGGATCGCATCGAGCTTGGCCTTCAACGCGTGCAGATGGAGCACGTCGGAGGCGGCATAGGCGACCTGGGCCTCGGTCAGCTCCGGGGAGCCCCAGTCCGAGAGCTGCTGCTGTTTCGAGATGTCGACGCCGAGGAGCTCGCGCACCAGGTCCTTGAGGCCGTGCTTGTCGGTGTAGGTGCGCGCCAACCGCGAGGCCACCTTGGTGCAATAGACCGGCCCCGGCATCACGTTGAAGGCCTGGAAGAGCGTCGCGAGGTCGAAGCGCGCGAAATGGAACAGCTTGAGGCTTCGTTCGTCGGCGAGGAGCTTGATCAGGTTCGGCGCCGGCGAGCCTCCGGCGGCAATCTGCACCACGTCGGCAGAGCCGTCGCCCGGCGAGAGCTGGACCACGCAGAGCCGATCGCGCTGCACTGCGAGACCCATGGTCTCGGTGTCGATCGCGACGGCGCCACCCTGGTAGCGGGCAAGATCGGGCAGATCGCCCCGGTGCAGACGAATGGTCATTGCGGGTCCCTAGAGCATGATCCCGAAAAGTGGGAACCGGTTTTCGGAAAAGATCATGCTTCAACAAGAAGCTAGTGGTCCGATTCTAACATTCGCATCCCGTTTCAGCGAGCGATTTTGCGAATGTTAGAATCGAAGGACCACTAGTGTGGCGGTTCAGAAGTTCGCCATACTGGGCCGCTTGGTCGGGAGCGAACTTCTGAACCAAAGCCACACTAGCAACATATTGATTCTAGTGTCCCTTTGAATCCGAAGTTCGCAAATGGACTCGCGGATTGGCTCTTGCGAACTTCGGATTCGGGACACTAGTGGAGTTTTAGATTTGACATTCGCTTCTCGAACTCGCGTCCAGGTGGGTAGCGAGTGCCAAATCACTCCACTAGACGCGCAGGCCAAGATGCCTCGATACCCTTGTGTTGCATCGGCGGGCCGCTAAGCTCCGGCGCACCGCATGTTGCCAGAATAAAGGACGTTCAATGACCATCTCCATGTACAAGGTGTCGGTCCCGATCTTCGTACAGTTTCTGACCGGGCAGTCGAACTGCATCGACAAGGCCGCCGCGCATATCGAGGCCAAGCAGCTCGACGCCAATTTCCTGTTCCACATGCGGTTCTTCCCCGACATGTATCCTTATTCGCGGCAGGTGCAGCAGGCGACGACCCATGCCATGCGCTGCTGCAGCGCGCTCGCCGGCACGGAGATGCCGAACATGCCGAACACGGAGGAAAATTTCGCCGAGCTGAAGGCGCGGGTGAACAAGGTGATCGAGCATGTGAAGGGCTTTAAGCCGAACCAGATCGACGGCACCGAGGACAAGGACATCACGCTCAAGTTCGGCACCAATGAGCGGAAATTCACCGGGCAGGCGCTGCTGCTCAACTTCATCCTGCCGAATTTCTATTTCCACTGCACCACAGCCTACGATCTGCTGCGCCATTGCGGCGTCGCGCTCGAAAAGCGCGACTTCATGAGCCAGCCGGTCAATCTCTAGTGGAAATTGCGCTCGCAAACCGAGTGTCTACTGCAGGCCGGCGGCCTTGAGGTATTGCAGATCGACGAAACGCTCGGGGGCGGGCAGCCCGCCCTTGAGTGCGCCGCTTTGGCCGAGCAGCGAGATGACCATCGCCAGACCTGGAATGCTGATCTCCGCCTGTCTCGGCATGACGCCGCGATCGGGCTCGTAGTAGAAGGCGAGCATCCGCCGCGCGATGTCGGGCGTCGCGCCGGTCGTCTCGGCCAGGATGGTCGTCACCTCATCGCGATTCTTGGGATCGCGCATGAACTTGTAGGCGTTGCCGAAGGCGCGTGCGAAGCGCACTGCGACATCCCTGTTCTTCGCCGCCCAGTCGCGGCGGGCGGCGATCACGTTGAATTGCAGCACCGGGATGACCTCGAGCGAATCGCCGAGCTTGGAATACCCTTTCGACGCGAACTGAATGTCGTCGGGCTGGCCGAGCGGGGCGGCGTCACACTCGCCGCTCGCGAGGCAGCTTGCACGGGTCTTGGTGCCAATCAGTTCCTTTGTGCGAAACGCCGCCTCCTTGAGTCCATGCCTGGCGAGCAGCAGCCGGCTCGCGATCGAGATGGTATCGACCGGCAGCGACATTGCGACCAGCTTGCCCTTGAGGCCGCCGAACGACTTGATCTCGGGCTTGGCGATGAGGCTGAAGATGGTGTTGGCCGGCCCGCCGACGATCGCGGCGGTGTTCGAGCCTTTCAGCACCGCCTGAATCAAATAAGGCGTCGCAGTGTGGCTGACATCGACGGTGTTCTTGTCCAGCCCTTCGACCATGTGGCGAACGCCGGGAAGCCGCACGAGCTGCAACGCGATCTTCTCGCGCGCAAAGAAACCCTTGCGTTGCGCGGTATAGAGCGCAAGCGAGGACACGCTGCGCACCGAGCCTTTGATCTGACCATAGCGTAGCGTAGTGGTGTCCTGCGCCTGTGCGGGCAGGGTGAGCACAGTGAAAAGTGCGGTTGACAACGCCCCCGACCAGAAGCAGTTCATCGCATTCCTCCCTTGCCGGCCTGGATCGTGCCGGTATTGGCTACATCAGAGCTTTAGCAGCCGTAGAGCTTTAGCAGCCGTTTTGCCGTGCCGGCGAGCATATTGCTTTTCTCCGCCGCACTCAGGTCAAGCTCGTCGATGACGTCGAGCCCACGCTGCTTGAGCGCGACCAGCATGGGCGAATCCGTACCGAAGATCAAACGGTCCGCGCCGACGGTCTTGATCGCGCACTCGATCGCCGGCGCATGATAGGCGACGGTGTCTAGGTAGATCATGCGCAGATACTCGCTTGGCTTGCGCGTGATGTACATCGGAGGCCCGTAGGGCCCGAGGATCAGGGGGTTGTCGCGCAGCTCGTAGGCGTAGTCCATGCGCCCGATGATCTCGCAGATGCCGCCGCCAAGATGGCTGGCGACAAATTTTAGCTTGGGGAATTGCTCGAAGACACCCCGCACGATCATCCGGGCCAGCGCGAGGCAGGAATCGAACGGTCGCCCGACACTCGACGCCAGCCGGAATTCCTTCATGCGCTCCTCGCCGAAGCCGACCGAGGGCGGATGCATGAAGACCGGAATATCGAGATCGCACGCGAGTTGGAAGAACGGCCGTGCGTCGTCGTCGTCCGGGTAGGCGCGGCGGTGGCTCGAGCTGATGAGTACGCCGCGCAGGTCGTCCTGCTTCACCGCCCGTTCGAGTTCCTTGAGATGGTCGTCGTCGCCGCCGGGGATCGCCACCGCAAGGGCCAGCACCTTGTCCTTGTGCGTGTCGCGCAGCGAGGCGAGGTACTCGTTGGCTTCGCGGATCGCTGGTAGCGCCTCTTCGCGCGGGTATTCTTTCAGGTAGTGGCCGGAATTCGAGATCACGCTGATGTCGAGCCCGACCTCGTCGTGCAGCCGTAGAACGTTGTCGATCGTGGCCGGGCACTGCCCGCGCCAGCGCGGCAACGCCTGCTCGCGCTCCGAATGCACATGGGTGTGCCAGTCGATGATCACTTGCCGCCCCGTACCACGTACCGCTTAGCCCGCTCCACCAGTGCGCGCGGCGTTGCGGCGGCCGATGCGATCAATTTCTGCACGGCGGCGCCGTTTAACGGCTCGACGGTCAGCTTGCGCTTGTGCATGTCGGCGAGAAAATCGGGATCTCCCAACGTCGCCATGAAGGCCTTTCGCAGCGCAGCCGCGCGGATGGGCGGCGTCTCGGGTTCCGCGGCAAGCGAGCGTCCGACGTCGGCGCCGCCAGCAAGCAATGTCAGAATTGCCCGGGAGCGATCGTCCACTGCGAGTTCGGTCAGCGCAGAGGCGTCCGGCACGTCCTTCAATCGGCGCATGCCGAACGTGTAGAGCACTTTCGCCTTTTTCCCTCTCAACCAGTTCTGCTTGGTGGTCTTGACCGCATCCCAGCTCATGCCGCCCATCGCATCGACCTCGCCACGCTCCATGGCGAGCGCCATCGGAGGAGAGCCCTGGTAGCCGCGCACGATCTTGAATTTGGTCTTGATCAGATCGTTAAGCGCGGTGGCGATCATCGAGGTGCTGGCGCCCGGCTGTGTCACCGCAATGGTGATCGGGGTTCGCTTGGCCTCCTCGATCGACTGCGCCGGGGCGGTATGCCAGACCATGGCGACGCTGTCGGTCGAGGTGATGCGGCCGATCCAGACGAGTTTCGCGGGGTCGAAGTCGCCGGGGCCGCCGAGCAGCTTGCCGATGGTGGTGGTATCAAGGAAGAGGCCGAGCGATGTTCCGTCCTGCGGCGTCACGTTGGAAATATAGGCCGCCGCACGCACGCCGCTGCCGCCGGTCATGTTCTTGACCACGACGGCCGGACTGCCCGGAATATGGCGAGCGAAGTAGGGCGCCAGGACGCGGGCATAGATGTCGTAGCCCCCGCCCGGCGGGAAGCCGACATAGATGCTTACCGTCTTGCCCCGGTAGAAATCCGAAATGTCGTCGGCGAGTGCGGCCGTGCCACACAGCAATGTGGCGATGCAGATGCAAAGGAGGCGCTGGAAACGATGGATGCCGGTCATGGGCGTCCTCCTCCGACGCGAAGGGGAAGCTCGGATTTATGGTCGATAAATAGAGGGCGTGCATACAGCCTTGTCAAATGGCGTCTTGCCGCGCGTGCACGCGCACGCCCGGCCGAGATGACGCAGAGCAGGCGTGCAATTTCCGCCGTCTGCGCGCTCGCGGAGAGGCGTATACAAACAGCCCGACTTCCACGACAATTGTCTTCGGGGAGCGGCCGATTCAGGACTCGACAGGCATGCCCATACCCAAAATTGCTGCGGCGGTTGCCGCACTCCTGCTTTGCACGGGCGGCGCGCGAGCGGATCCGGTTGCAGAATTCTATAAGGACCAGCAGGTTGCGCTGGTCGTCGGCTTCAGTTCCGGCAGCGGCTACGACGTCTATGGCCGGCTGGTCGCACGCTATCTGTCCCGCCACATCCCCGGCCGTCCGACTGTTGCCGTGCAGAACATGCCGGGCGCGGGGAGCCTGCGCGCGGCCAATTACCTCTACAACGACGCGTCCAACGATGGCACCGTGATTGGAACCTTTGCACGCGACATTCCGCTTCTCGGCGTTGCCGGCGGCAATCCGCAGACGCGGTTCGACATTCGCGGCTTCACTTGGCTCGGATCGTCGTCGAGCTATGCCAACGACGCCCATCTCCTATTCGTGCACAAGGACGCGCCAGTGCGCTCGATCGAGGACGCGCGCCGGCCTGGCGGTCCGCAGCTCATTCTCGGCGGTACCGCCGACGGCGCCGCAGTCTATGATCTCACCAACGTGGCGCGCGATGCACTCGGCCTCAACGTCAAGGTCATCGCCACCTATCCGAACCGCTATGCGCCCTATTATGCGGCGATCCGCGGGGAGGTTGACGGCCGCTTTGCCTCGCTCTGGGCGACCGCGCAGGTGCAGCCGCGCTGGCTACGGCCGGGCGGCAACATGCGGGTGCTGATGCAATTTGCGCGCAGCACGCGCCACAAGGATTTTCCCGACGTCCCGACTGCGCGGGAAGTGGCGGAAGACGACAAGGCGCGCGCGCTGATCGAATTCGCCGAATTGCCTTATCGATTGTCGCGTCCGTTCATCCTGCCGCCCGGCGTCCCGGCCGAGCGGGCGCGAGCTCTGCAATGGGCGTTCCTCGCCGTACACCACGATCCGCAGTTCCTGTCAGATGCCGCACGTCTGCGGATTGAGGTGAGCCCGATCGGGGCGGCCGAAGCGCTCGCCGTCGTCGAAGCCATGGCGCACGCCCCGGCCGAGGTGCGCCAATATATCCAGAACCTTGCGCGCACCGCGCCCGGTCGCGGGCAGGGACGTGGCTGGTACGCGCGGCAGCTCTCACGCTGAGGGGCGCCCTCAACCTTGTGGCACGCCGAGCCCTTGCGTCTGTTCAGATCGTTGCGTCCGCCGTGCTCGCGAGATGCTTGACTAGCGTCTGCTGCGCGACGCTCGCATGGCGGTCGCGGTGCTGTAGGACCACGAAGTCGCGCGGCGGCAGGTCGATCGGATTGGCCCGCAAAGTCCCAACCGCGATCGACGACGCCACGACGTGCTCCGAGATGATGGTCGCGCCGGCACCGGCCTCGACCGCCTCGCGGATCGCTTCATTGCCCGGCAGCACCAGAAAGACAGTCAGTTCGTCAAGCGAGAGGCCCTCGCGTGCTGCGAGATCCTCCAGCACGCGGCGCGTTCCGGAGCCTTCCTCGCGGACGACCCAGGGAACGGCGCGCAGGTCGATCCGGCCCTGCCCATTGCGTGGCAGCGGCGGGTGATCCGCCGCCACCACCAGCACCGGCCGATCGGTATCGACGCGTAGCCGGGTGAGGGCGGGGTGCTGAGTCGGCCCTTCGACCAGGCCGAGATGCGCTGCCCCGTCGGCGACGGCGCTTTCCACCTCGCGGGTATTGCGGATAACGACGTCAAGCACGACGCCGGGATTGGTTGCATGAAAGGCCGTGAGCCGCTTCGGCAGCCAGTAGCTTGCGATCGTGTGGCTGGCCGCGATCGACACCGTGCCGGTCGGCAGCCCTGCGAGATCCTCAAGCACCGAGCGCGCGATCGCGGCGCGGTCGAGCACCGCGCGCGCCTCACGCAGGAACTGTCGCCCGGTCTCGGTCAATTCGATGCCGCGGCCGACCCGGTCGAACAGGCGGGTGCGGTAACGTGATTCGAGCGCCGCGACCGCGGCCGAGGCGGCCGATTGGGTTATTCCCAGCGCGGCGGCGGCGCGTGTGACATGGCCGGCCTCGGCTACGGTAACAAAGATGCGCAGTTGATCGAGCGTCATGGGTGCTATGATCGATTTTGTTTATCAGTTTGACAAGAATAAATCGTTTGATCGCATGCCTGGTAGGAGAATAATCTTCTAAAAACAACATAGCGGCCTACCATGCTGCGCCTGCCGTCCCATCCGCTGCGAACTGGGTTGGTTGCCAGACTTTATCTGGCGCTACTGCGGCTTCGCGGCTTGTCCCCCAGCCGATACCGGCCAGAGAAGCACTACATGCGCGGCCCCGGCCCCAAGAGCGGTAGACACGACCGGCGCCTCAAAAATCCATGACCGTTCCCGCCGGCGCCAACGCGTTGCCGACCCAAGCGCCGCTGGGCACGTCAGCACCTTGCGAGAACGATGGTGTCGATACGTCACCGTCGGTGTCGGACGAGGTTCGCCAGACCACCTGCTATATGTGCGCGTGCCGTTGCGGGATCGACGTGCACATCAAGGACGGGCTGGTCCGTTATATCCAGGGCAACCGCAATCACCCAGTCAATCGCGGTGTGATCTGCGGCAAGGGCAGCGCCGGGATCATGCAGCACTACAGCCCGGCGCGGCTGCGCAAGCCGCTGCTGCGCGTCGGCGAACGCGGCAGCGGCGAATTCCGCGAAATCGAATGGGACGAGGCGCTGTCGATCGCCACGGCACGGCTGGCGCACATCCGCGCCACCGATCCCAAGAAGCTCGCCTTCTTCACCGGCCGCGATCAGTCGCAGTCGTTGACGGGATGGTGGGCGACGCAATTCGGCACGCCCAATTACGCCGCCCACGGCGGGTTCTGCTCGGTCAACATGGCGGCGGCCGGCCTCTACACCATCGGCGGCTCGTTCTGGGAATTCGGCGAGCCGGATTGGGACCGCACCCGCTATTTCATGCTGTTCGGGGTAGCCGAAGATCACGACTCCAACCCGATCAAGATCGGGCTCGGCCGGCTCAAGGCGCGGGGCGTCAAAGTGCTGTCGGTCAATCCGTGCCGCACCGGCTACAACGCCATCGCCGACGAATGGATCGGCATCCGGCCCGGCACCGACGGGCTGTTCGTGCTGGCACTCGTGCATGAGCTGTTGAAGGCCGGCAAGATCGATCTTGACTATCTCATCCGCTACACTAACGCGGCCGCGCTGGTCATCCGCGAGCCGCGCGCCGCCGATGATGGGTTGTTCCTGCGCAGCGCGAGCGGCGGATTGTTGGCCTGGGATCGGGAGCGCGGTGCGGCCGTCGACGCATCGGCGGCCGATATCCGGCCAGCGCTGACCGGCATGCACACCGTGAACGGCCGCACCTGTGCGCCGGTGTTCGAATTGATCGCCGAACGCTATCTCGACACCCGCTATTCGCCGGACACCGTCGCCGGACAATGCGGCGTCGACGCTGCAACAATCCGACGCGTCGCCGCCGAGCTCGCGCACGTCGCTTTCGAAGAAGCGATCGAGCTACCGGTGCCGTGGACCGATTGCGCCGGTCGACGGCATGAAACGATGCGCGGCCGCCCCGTCGCGATGCATGCGATGCGAGGGATATCCGCGCACTCCAACGGGTTCCAGACCTGCCGGGCCATCCATTTGCTGCAAGTGCTGTTGGGCACAGTGGATGTTCCCGGCGGCTTCCGCTTCAAGCCGCCTTTCCCGAAGTCCGCGCCGCCTCCCGGTAAGCCCGGCGGGAAGGATGGCGGCAAGCCGAACACGCCGCTGTCGGGCACGACCCCGCTCGGGTTTGTCACCGGGCCCGAAGATCTGCTGGTCGACGCCAAGGGGCAGCCGCGACGGATCGATAAGGCGTATTCGTGGGAGGCGCCGTTCGCCGCCCACGGGCTGATGCATTCGGTGATCTCGAATGCCTGGCGCGGCGATCCCTACCGGATCGACACGCTGTTCATGTACATGGCGAACATGGCCTGGAATTCGTCGATGAACACGGCGGGCACGCTCGCCATGCTCACCGACAAAGACCCCGATGGCGAATACAAGATCCCCTTCATCATCTATTCGGACGCGTACTTCTCCGAGACGGTCGCCTACAGCGATCTGGTGCTTCCTGACACCACCTATCTCGAGCGGCACGACTGCATCAGCCTGCTGGATCGTCCGATCAGCCATGCCGACGGGCCGGGCGACGCCATCCGCCAGCCGGTGGTCGCGCCCGACCGCGATGTGCGGCCGTTCCAGTCGGTGCTGCTCGATCTTGGTGCTCGCCTCAATCTGCCCGGTTTTGTCGGTGGCGGCGGCAAGCCGCTCTATCGCGACTATGCCGACTACATCGTTCACCATGAGCGCTCCCTAGGCATCGGTCCGCTGGCGGGGTGGCGGGGAAACGACGGCAGTACGTTCGGCAAGGGGGCGCCCAATCCGAACCAGCTCGCGCGCTACATCGAGAATGGCGGCTTTTGGCATCACGAGCTGGCCGACGACCAGAAATTCTACAAGATGGCGAACCGTGCCTATCTCGACTTTGCGGTGCGCATGGGTTTCATTTCGGCCGCAGAGCCGATCGTGTTCCAGCTCTATTGCGAGCCGCTGCAGCGCTTCCGCCTGGCGGGGCGCGGCTACGGGTCGATCCTGCCGCCTGTGGCCGATCGCGAGCGGCTCGTCCGCTACTTCGACCCGCTGCCGATCTGGTACCCGCCGCTCGCCGAAGACGGCGCTGATGGCGACGAGTTCGGTCTCCACGCGATCACTCAGCGTCCGATGCAGATGTATCACTCGTGGGGTTCGCAGAATGCCTGGCTGCGGCAGGTCACCAGCCAGAACCGATTGTTCGTGCACCGCGCCACCGCCGCCCAGTTCGGCATCGGCGACGACGACTGGGTGTGGGTCGAAAGCGGCCATGCACGGGTCAAGGGCCAAGTGCGGCTGGTCGACGGCGTCAACCCAAACACGGTCTGGACATGGAACGCGATCGGTAAACGGCGCGGCGCGTGGATGCTCGAGCCTGACGCGCCGGAATTCGAGCGAGCGTTTCTGCTCAATCACGCTATCAGCGAATTGCTGCCGCCCGATCGGCAGGGCCGCCGCCGTGTGAACGGTGACCCGATCACCGGGCAGGCGGCTTGGTTCGACCTGCGGGTGCGGCTGCGCAAATGCGCGCTGGCCGAAGAAGGATTCACGGAGCCGCGATTTGCACCGCTCGCTGCCCCAGCCGGACTTCCGCCCGCGCCGCGGATGCTCTCCTTTGGCAGCTTGTTTCGCGCCGACCGCGAGGCCGCCCGATGACCAGCCTGCCGGCAACCACCGGGACGAAGCTCGGCCTCGTTATCGACCTCGATACCTGCGTCGGCTGCCATGCCTGTGTGACGAGCTGCAAGGAATGGAACACCGGCGGCCACATGGCGCCGCTGACCGACATTCATCCCTATGGCGCCGAGGCCGACGGCGTCTGGTTCAACCGTGTCCATACATTCGAGCAGCAGACCGATGCCGGCAGCCGCACGGTCCATTTCCCGCGCTCCTGCCTGCATTGCGATGAGCCCGCCTGTGTGATGGTGTGCCCGACCGGTGCATCGTACAAGCGCGCCTCGGACGGAATTGTGCTGGTCGACGAGGACAAGTGCATCGGCTGCAAGCTGTGCAGCTGGGCCTGTCCCTATGGCGCGCGCGAATATGACGTTGCCGTCGGCGTCATGAAGAAGTGCACGCTGTGCATCGACCGCATCTACAACGAGAATCTGCCTGAGGCCGACCGGGTGCCGGCCTGCGTCGCGGCGTGCCCGACCGGCGCCCGCCACTTCGGCGATCTCGGCGATCCCACCTCGCCAGTGTCGCAGCTCGTCGCCGAGCGCGGCGGCATCGATCTGATGCCGGAGATGGGCTACCGGCCCGTCAATAAATATCTGCCGCCCCGTGCGCGCTCGACTGGCTGTTCGGCCGTCGCCGCCGAGACGCTGGCGCCGGCCGAAGGAGGGTTCCTCGCCTGGGTCGATCGGATGCTCTCCCGGTAGACAAAATGCATCCCGCCTTCTCCGTCATCGTCTTCACCACCGCGACTGGCGCGGGCTATGGCATGCTGACGATGCTTGGCGCGCTGGCGCTGTTTGGCCGACTACCCGCTGAGGCCTCCTTCGGACTGGTGGCGCTCGGCATCGCGCTCGCCCTGATCACCGGCGGGCTGTTGTCCTCGACCTTGCATCTCGGCCGGCCGGAGCGCGCCTGGCGCGCATTGTCGCAATGGCGGTCGTCGTGGCTGTCCCGCGAAGGCATTGCCAGCGTCGTCACCTATGTCCCTGCCGCTGTATTCGGCATTACTTGGATCGTGCTGCAACCCACCGAACCCATCGTTGCCGCGACTGGCGCCGTATCGGCGCTGTGCGCGCTGGCGACGCTGGTGAGCACGGGCATGATCTACGCATCTCTCAAGCCCATTCCGCAGTGGCACAGCCTCTATACGGTGCCGGGCTATCTCCTCTACGCGCTGATGAGCGGCGCGATCCTGCTGCACGCGATCCTACGTGTCTCCGGGCAGCCGGCTGCCACGCTTGCCTGGACAGCGCTCGTCCTGACCGGCGTCGGCTGGGCGTGGAAAACAGCCACTTGGCGGCATAACGATGCGCTCGCCGACCCGGTCACCGCCGGCAGCGCGACCGGGCTGGGCGACGGGGCGGTCCGCTCCATCGAGTGGCCGCACACCGAGGCCAATTACGTGATGAAGGAGATGGGCTATCGAGTCGCGCGCAAGCACGCCGTCAAGCTTCGCGCGTTCGTCCACATGCTCGCATTCGCCATCCCGCTCGCCTTCACTGCGCTGGCGCTTGGTTCCATCGCTGCACCGATCGCCGCGGTGCTTGCCGTTCTGGCTCAAGGCCTCGGCCTCCTGATCGAGCGCTGGCTATTCTTCGCCGAAGCCAGGCATGTGGTCGGCCTTTATTACGGCCGCTGACACGGCTTGCAGCCACGTACGTCGCACACTATCAATCCCCGCGGGCCGGGCGAACGCGCGTCCCGATGACCATGGGACTCAAGATGGCAAGAAAATCCGCCGCGAAGAAATCAGGCTCGCGAGGGCAGGGACGGCAATACAGCGACATCCTGTACGAGGTGAAGGATCAGGTCGCGTGGATCACCATCAACCGTCCGCGCGTGCGCAACGCTTTCCGTGAGCAGACCCTCGACCAGATGATCGATGCGTTGAAGTCGACGCGCGAGGACCCGTCGATCGCCTGTGCGGTCGTCACCGGGACCGGCGACAAGGCGTTCTCCGCCGGCGGCGACTTCTTCGCGATGAAGCGGCTCACCTTCGTTAACGGCTACATGTGGAACGACCGCATGCAGGGCCTAGCCATGACCATCCGCGGCCTGCCGATCCCGGTGATCGCGATGGTCAACGGCTGGTGCATGGGCGGCGGGCACGAGCTTGCATTGTGGTGCGATCTCGTCATCGCATCGGAGAATGCCGTGCTCGGCCAGACCGGGGCCAAGGTCGGCGCCTGCCCCACGGTCGGGGCGACGCAATACCTGCCGCGCATCATCGGGGAGCGGCTGGCGCGCGAGATGATCTTCTGCGCGCGCACCTTCACCGGTAAGGAGGCGGTCGCGATCGGGCTGATCAACAAATGCGTTCCGCAGAAGGATCTGCTGAAGGAGACGCTCGCCTGGTGCGAGATCATCAAGGGCCATAGCAGCCAGACGCTGCGCATGACCAAGAAGAACCTCAATTTCGAATCCGACCTGCTCTATGCGTCGTGGCAGCACGGCATGGAGCTGCTCGCACATGTCTGGGGCTCGGAGGAGAGCCTCGAAGGCATGAACGCGTTCCTGGAAAGCCGGAAACCCGACTTCCAGAAATTCCGCATGCGCAACAAGCGTGCGCTGCAGGACTATCTGGACGGCTGCGCGAAGGACCTCAACGCGCCGCCGTCGATGCGCAAGAGCAAGGCCTAGCAGGCGCCGATGAATAAAAGCGCGACAGGAGCCCTCGCCGGATTGCGCGTCATCGACCTGACGCGGGTGCTGGCGGGGCCATTCTGCACCATGACGCTCGGCGACATGGGCGCCGACATCGTCAAGATCGAGCCGCCGGGCACGGGTGACGACACCCGCAACTGGGGCCCGCCTTTCGTCGAGGGCGAGTCGACCTATTTCATGAGCGTCAATCGCAACAAGCGCTCGCTTACGCTCAATCTGGCGGTCGAGGCCGGTCAGTCGATCCTGGCGGTGCTGGTGAAGAACGCCGACGTGCTGATCGACAACTTCAAGCTCCGCACGCTCGACAAGTGGGGCTTCACCGACGCCTGGTTCGATGCCAACGCGCCGCGGCTCGTGCGGTGCTCCATCACCGGTTATGGAACCAGTGGCCCGAAAGCGGCGCTGCCGGGCTACGACTTCATCCTGCAGGCGGAGTCCGGCCTGATGAGCATCTGTGGTACGGCGGACGGTGAGCCGACAAAATACGGCGTGGCGATCGTCGATATCTGCACCGGGATGCTGGCGTGCAACTCGATCCTGGCGGCGCTCAATGCCCGTCACGCCACTGGTCGGGGGCAGAAGGTATCGGTGTCGCTCTATGAGACCTCGTTGGCGATGCTCGGCAATATCGGACAGGCGTTCCTGGCGACCGGCCGCGGCGGCGAGCGGCGCTATGGCAACGGCCATCCGAGCATCGTGCCGTACACGACCTATCACGCCTCTGACGGCATGATCGCGCTCGCAGTCGGCAACGACTCGCAGTTCGCCAAATGCGCGGCTGCGCTCGGCCATCCGGAATGGGCGAGCGACTCCCGCTTCACCAGGAACCGCGACCGCGTGGTCAACCGCGACGTCGTCGACGGCATGATCAATGACACGCTTGCCGGCGACACGGCCGATGCCTGGATCGTCAAGTTGAAGGCCGCCGGCGTACCCTGCGGGCGCATCAACTCGGTCGGGCAGGCGTTGCAGGAGCCGCATACTGCTGCGCGAGAGATGGTCGAGACTGTCGAGCATCCCGCCGTCGGACCGCTCAAGGTGCTCGGCATCCCGTTCAAGTTCAGCGACACGCCGGCATCGGTGCGGTGCGCGCCGCCAGTGCTCGGGCAGCATACCGACGAAATCCTAACGCAGGAGCGTGGCCTGGATATGCAGGCGATCGCCGCCCTGCGTACGGATAAGGTGATCTAGGAGGCGCGGCATGAAGTTCCGCTTCAGCCATGTTTCGATCGTCGTGCCGGACATCGAAGCGGCGGCCCGGACGCTTGCCGACAAATACGGTCTCGTCACGGGAGAGCGCCATCTCAACGAGCAGCAGGGTGTACGGCTCGCCTATGTCGATCTCGGCAACGCGAAGATCGAGTTGATGGAGCCCTCGCGGCTGGATTCGCCGATATCAAAATTTCTCGAGCGCAACCCGAAGGGCGGAATCCATCACTTCAGCCTATGCGTCGATGACGTGGACGCCACTGTCAGGAATCTGAACGCCAGGGATGTGCGCGTACTTGGCGACGGCAAGCGTCAACACAATGTCGTGGGCGAGAAGATCGCCTTCATCCATCCGCAGGATTTCTTCGGCGCGTTGGTGGAGCTGGAAGAGCACCGATGAAATCGCCGCTCACCAACCGCAGCGAGATCGGCCTTGCCGTCGTCGGCGCCGGCCGTATCGGCACGCTGCGCGCGATGCTCGCCTCGAAGCATCCCGCCGTGCGCTATCTCGCGATCTCCGACCGGGATCCCGCTAAGGCGGCCGCACTGGCTGAGCGTTCCGGCGCCCATCTGCATACCGGCGACAATGACAAGGTCATCGCGCATCCGGAGGTCAACGCGGTGATTGTCTCGACGCCAGAGGGCGAGCACGCAGCGCCGGTGCGCAAGGCGCTGGAGCTTGGCAAGCCGGTGCTGGTGGAGAAGCCGATCGCGATGACGCTGAAGGATGCCGACGCGATGCTGGCGGCACTCAAGCAGGCGGGCGGCGATCTGCGCATCGGTTACAGCCGTCGCTACAAGGAATGCTTCCTGCGCGCCAAGGAGCAGATGCTGCAAGGCCGCGTCGGCCGCGTGGTCGGCGGGCTGGCGCGCGTCTACAATTCGCGCGCGCAGGCGTTTGCGATCCTCAAGCGCGACCCGCATGCGACGCCGGTGATCGATGTGCTCACCTATTACGTCGATCTGATGTGCTGGTTCCTGGAGGGCAATAGCCCGGTTGAGGCGGGCGCGCGCGGCCAGCACGGCATCTTCAAGGAGGCGGGCTATGGCGCGCATGACGTTACCTGGGCGATCGTGACGTTCGCGGACGGCGCCGTGGTCAATTTTGGCGTGAGCTATGCGCTGCCCGCGCGCTATCCGACGCTCGGTCAGTCCGATCGGGTCGAGATTCTCGGCTCCGAAGGCACCATGATCGTCGACGACGATCACATGGATCATCTGCTCTATTCGGACAAGGGCATTCCGCACGCCTATGTGCCGGATCACCACGTCAACATGGCTTTCCTCGGCAGCAACACCGCGGGTGACTGGGCGGTCGGCGATTTCTGGGGACCGCTCGGCAACGAGACGCGCGCCTGGCTCGACTCGCTCGTCACCGGACAGCCGACAGTGCACACCACGCCCGAGCAGGCCCGCGTCAATCTGGAAACCACGCTCGCCATCGAGCGCGCGGTCGCAACGGGTGAGACGGTGAGGCTGCCCCTTACACCGCAAACATCTTCGGCTAGTCTAGCTGAGGTCGAGAAATGGGCCACGGTCGCCAAATCGGCGAACATCCGCATCGATAAGTAGCGGTGCGCGGGGCCCTGCCTTTCCAGCATCGGGGCAGTGCGCTAGGGTCGCAGCGCATTGCGCATCCATGACAGGACGGAAAACGATGAGTGATGATCGCGCCGCACGAGGCAAGAAGATTCGCGACGAAGCCTTCGGTAAAGAAGGACTGCGGCGCTGGGACGAGATCAACGAACTGTGCCCCACGCATGCGCGCGCTATCCACGAATACTGCTTCGGCACCATCTGGGACCGGCCGCACCTCGATTTGAAAATACGGGAGTTGATCGTCATCGCCGCGGCCGCCGCGTCCGATTGCGCCGGCGAAGTCGCGCTGCATGCGCGCGGCGCGCTCAATCGCGGCGCCACGCGCGACGAGATCGTCGAGACGATCCTGCAATGCTCGCCCTATATCGGGTTTCCCAAGACGAACCACGCGCTTAAGGCGGTGAAGGACGTCTTCGATCAATGGGAGACGAAGAAGGCGGATTGGCGGTCGGTCTAGTGGAGTGGATTTGACATTCGCTACCCACCTAGCCGCGAGTT
>JBOHIG010000391.1:0-2025 GCA_050725815.1 Xanthobacteraceae bacterium | reverse complement strand
CGCCGGTCGTGCGCGGCTTCGCCTGGGCGCTGGAGCGCACCATCGGCGTTGGCGGGGCGGTCGGTCTATCGACCGCCACCAACATCTTCGAGGGCCATGTGGAGGCGCCGCTTTTCATCAAGCCCTATCTCGCGCGGCTCACCCGCAGCGAGTTGTTCATCGTGATGACCGGCGGCATGGCGGGCATCGCCGGCACGGTGCTGGTGCTTTACGCGACCATGTTGGCCCCGGTGATCCCCGACGCCGCGGCGCATCTCGTCATCGCCTCGGTGCTGGGTGCGCCGGCCGCCATTCTGATTAGCCTGATCATGGTGCCGGAGACCGCGGAGCGGGAAAAAACCGGCGGCGTGCTCACGGACCCCGAGCCGGTCGCCTCGAGCACCATGGACGCCATCGTCAAGGGCACCGTCGCCGGGCTCGAGCTGCTGCTCACCATCTGCGCCATGCTGATCGTGCTGGTGGCGCTGGTCTATCTCGCCAACGCGATCATCGGCCTGCTGCCGGATGTCGCCGCCGCGCCGCTGTCGCTTCAGCGCATCCTCGGTTGGATTATGGCGCCGGTATGCTGGCTGATGGGCATCCCCTGGGACCAAGCCGTCACCGCCGGCAGCCTGATGGGGATCAAGACCGTGCTCAACGAGCTGATCGCCTATGTGGAGCTTTCCAAGCTGCCGGCGGACGCGCTCGATCCGCGCTCGCGCCTGATCATGCTCTATGCGATGTGCGGCTTCGCCAATTTCGGCTCGCTCGGCATCATGATCGGCGGCATGGCGACCATGGCGCCGGAGCGCCGCGACGACATCGTATCGCTCGGACTGAAATCGATCGTGTCGGGCACGCTCGCGACCTGCCTGATCGGCGCGGTCGTGGGCGTGCTGAGCTGAGTTACCCGCCGGACGGCGCGTACTTGCCGGTCGATTGCGGGGCGAAGGCGTCCTTCCCGCCCCTGGTCGCGTACTCCAGCCGCGTATCGCGCGGCCAGGTGCGCTTGAGGTCGTCGCGCACATTGATCCGCAGCCGGCCCAGCCCCTCCGTCTCCAGTTCGACCACGTCACCGTCCTGGAAGGCATTGAGGCCGCGGTGGTTGGTGCCTGTCGCAAGAATGTCGCCCGGTTCCAGCGTATGGATCGAGCTGACGAACTCGACGCAGCGCGGAATCTTGTGCGCCATGTCGTCGGTATTGAAGTTCTGCATCAGCTTCCCGTTGACCCACAATTTGACCTGGAGCTTGTGCGGATCGGCGATCTCGTCGGCGGTGACGATGTAAGGCCCGATCGGCGCGAAGGTCTCGCGCGACTTCATCTGGTAGAAGGTGTTGCCGGCGGGCGGCAGTGCCCGCGCCGAGCCGTCGATGAAATTCATGTAGCCGAAGATATAGCTCATCGCGTCGGCGGCCTTCACGTTGCGCGCGCGCTTGCCGATCACCAGCGCGACCTCAGCCTCGCCTTCGAACACCCCGGCCGGCACATCGGGCAGCACCATGGTGTCGCCGTGCCCGATCACCGCATTGGGCGATTTGAGGAAGGCGTTGATGGGCGCGGGCTCGGCACGCGTGCCATCCTCCATGTAGTTGACCGCCATGCAGTCGATGTTGACCGGCCGCGGCAGCGGCGGACGGATCCTGACCTTGTCGAGCGCAATGGCGCGCCCGGAGGCGGCCGCCTCCTGCAAGTTCTTGCGATACTCGGCAAACCTCTCAATGACGCCGTTGATCAGGTCGTACGGGCCCAGATGCGGCACGTCCTTGACCGCGGACATGACGTCTACGACGCCGTCCCTGGTCAGGACGCCGAGCTTGAAATCGTCGAAGTACAGGATTTTCAACGCAACCTCCCCACGGCCCTATTGCCAACCGCTACACGCTAGCGCGACGATGTGCGCGGTGCAACGAAGAGCGCTGTGCATGGAAGAACGATCAATCGAGCGCCGTGGTGGCGCTGTCGGCTCCAACGAGGCAACGCCTGTCGCCTGGCGCGACCTGCGCGAATGGCTCGCGCTGGTGGACAAGAACGGCATGCTCAAGCG
>JBOHIG010000390.1:0-5880 GCA_050725815.1 Xanthobacteraceae bacterium | reverse complement strand
GGTCAGCACCGCCGCAGCGAGCGCGCCCGACGCCCACAGCAGGAGGCCGGCGGCGAAATCGTCGCCCAGATGGTACATCTGGCCAACCAAGGCGATCGCTGCGCCGAAGACGATCGAGCCGACTCCGACCGAGAGATCGGCGAGATAGGTGCGGCCGGCGCGGTCGAACAAGGCGCCGACGCCGTAAGCGCCAGCAATCCCGGCAAGCAGAATGGCGAACCGGGCCGGACGCGCGATCGCCGTCCAGTTGGCCGCGATGAAGGCGAGGAAGGCGGCCCCGATCAGCAAGCCGCCGACGATCCCGACCACGGTCGCGATGGTGACGCCCTCGGGCACGGGACGAAGCGTCCCTCGGATCGAGTCTGCGGCCGCCGCGGTGAGCAGGCCATCGGCCTGCCACCGCGCCAGATCGGCTTCGAGCCGCTGACGGTAGGCGCGTTCGGACATCACGGTCCCGTTGCGATTCACACCGCAGCAGTATTCTACGTCAAATCGTTACTTGCGTACCGACCTCCACGACCCGTCCGGTGGGTATCTGGAAATAGTCGGTGGCGTCGTTGGCGGTCCGCGCGACTTTGATGAAAAGCCGGTCCTGCCAGCGCGGCCGGCGATCACACGGTCACCTGCGTCCCGACCTCGACCACGCGTCCAGTGGGGAGCTGGAAGAAGTCGGACGCGTCGGCTGCCGACGCCGCCAGCCCGATGAACAGACGGTCCTGCCATCGTGGCATGCCGGGATGCGCAGCCATCTTGATCGAACGGCGCGACAGGAAGAACGACGTCGACATGATGTCGAAGGTCCAACCGAGCTTGCGGGCAATCGCCAGCGCCTTCGGCACGTTCGGCTGGTCCATGAAGCCGTATTTGAGCATGACGCGGCTGAAACGGTCGGAGATCGGCACGATGGTCACGCGCTCTGACTCCGGTACGCGTGACATATCCGCGAAAACGACTGTCAGGATGACGTTGTGCTCGTGCAGCACCTTGTTGTGCTTGAGATTGTGCAGCAGCGCGGTCGGGGAAAATTCCGGATCGCTGGTGAGGAACACGGCGGTGCCTAGCACGACATGTGGCGGCTTCTTTTCGAGACTGGCGACCAGCCGGTCGAGCGGGACTTCGATGCGCCGTGTCTTTTGCGCGAGAATCGCCGTGCCGCGTCTCCAGGTCAGCATCACCAGAACGACTAGGCCGCCGAACAGCACCGGCAGCCATGCGCCCTCGCCAAGCTGCATCATGGCCGCGATCAGGTAGACGCAATCCGTTACGACGAATGGGCTCATCAGCATTGCCGCCGGCCAGAACCGCCACTGCCACAGCTTCCAGACCACGATGAAGCCGAGAAGGGTTGCCGCCAGGCTGGTTGCCGCCACGGCGAGAACATAGGCGCCGGCAAGGTCGCTCGAGGTGCGGAACAGCCCGACCAGCAACAGCACGCCAATGAGCAGCAGCGTGTTCACGCGCGGAATATAAATCTGGCCATATAGCGATTCCGAGGTGTGGCGGATTTCGAGCCGCGGCAGCAGCCCAAGCTGGATGGCCTGATGGGTGATGGAATAAGCGCCCGTGATAACGGCTTGGCTGGCGATGACGGTAGCGACAGTCGCCAGCGCGACCATCGGCAGCAGCAAGACCTCGGGCACGAGCCGGTAGAAGGGATTCTCGATCGCCGTCGGATCGGCGAGGACGAGCGCGCCTTGGCCAAAATAGTTCAGGAGCAGCGCCGGCAGGACCAGATAAAACCATGCTGTCTGCACCGGCGAGCGGCCGAAATGTCCGAGATCCGCATAAAGCGCTTCCGAACCGGTAACGACGAGGAATACGGCGCCAAGGGTGATCAATCCAATGCCCGGGTTCCCGGCCACGAACTTGATGCCGTAATAGGGATTGATAGCGGCAAGCACGCCCGGGTCGTCGACAATATGCAAGGCGCCAGTCGCCGCGATGGCGATGAACCACGCGGTCGTGATCGGTCCGAACAACACCGACACTTTGCCAGTGCCGCGGAATTGCACGGCGAACAAGGCAACGAGCAGCGCGATCGTAATCGGCAGCACGTAGGGCGCAAATGCCGGCGTCGCGACTTTCAGCCCTTCGACGGCCGACAGCACCGACAGCGCGGGCGTGATGAGGGATGACCCGTAGAACATCGCCGCGCCGATGATGCCGACGAGGAGCACCACCGGCGCGCGCCGCCCGACAGCACGAAACGCCAGCGCTGTGAGCGAAAGCGTTCCGCCCTCGCCGTTGTTGTCAATCCGGAGCAGCAGCAGAATGTATTTGAGGGTGACGACGACGATCAGCGACCACACGATCAGCGAGAGGACGCCGAGCACGATCTCTCGGCTGAGCGGCCCGCCCGCCTGCGCGGCGGTCACCGCCTCGCGAAAGGCATAGAGTGGGCTAGTGCCGATGTCGCCGTAGACGACGCCGATACTGCCGAGCGTAAGCGCCCAGAATCTTGCCTTGGCGCGCGTTTCACCGTTGCCGGTCACCGGCGCTTCGCTCCCGGTGGGAGCGGTCAGACTCTGCGTCATTGGGATTGGGCCAGGCCGAGACCTGCTCCGTTTGTGCACCGCAACATGCGGGCGTCGTGGTAACACTTGTCGGGCTATTTGGGTCGGCACAACCCATGCCGGGCCGCCGGCCCTGCCATGCATTCCATGCCGTGGTCCGGCTCGATTGACTTTAGAAAATGATAGGTAGATCAATCGCTTGAATGACAAAGGCCTAGCGTCGGTCTAGACCGTCACCTGCGTCCCGACCTCTACCACGCGGCCGGTCGGAAGCTGGAAGAAGTCCGATGCGTCGGCCGCTGAAGCGGCAAGACCGATGAACATGCGGTCCTGCCAGCGCGGCATGCCAGAATGCGCGGCTGCCTTGATCGAACGGCGGGAGAGGAAGAACGACGTCGACATGATGTCGAAGGTCCACCCGAGCTTGCGGGCGATCGCCAGCGCCTTCGGCACGTTCGGCTCGTCCATGAAGCCGTATTTGAGGACCACGCGGCTGAAATGGTCCGAGACGGGCACGATGCTTACGCGCTCCGCTTCCGGGACGCGCGACATATCCGCAAAGATCACGGTGAGCACGACGTTGTGCTCATGCAGAACCTTGTTGTGCTTCAGATTGTGCAGCAGCGCCGTCGGCGCGAATTCGGGATCGCTGGTGAGAAAAACCGCCGTGCCCTGCACGAAGTGCGGCGGCTTTTTCTCGAGGCTACGGACTAGAGACTCAAGCGATACCTCCACCCGTCGTGTTTTCTGCGCCAGGATCGCTGTGCCGCGCCGCCAAGTGAGCATCACCAGAACGACCAACCCGCCGAACAGGACCGGCAGCCAGGCGCCCTCGCCAAGCTGCATCAGGGCAGCGACGAGGTAGACGCCGTCGGTCACGATGAAGGGACTCATCAGGAGCGCCGTCGGCCAGAACCGCCATTGCCACAGCTTCCATACGACGATGAAGCCCAGCAGGCTTGCCATCAGGCTGGTCGCAGCCACCGCAAGCACATAAGCACCGGCGAGATCGCTCGATGTGCGGAACAACCCAACCAGCAGCAGCACGCCGATAAGCAGCAGCGTGTTGACCCGCGGGATGTAGATTTGCCCATAGAGTGCCGCAGAGGTGTGGCGAATCTCGAGTCGCGGCAAAAGCCCGAGCTGGATCGCCTGATGCGTGATCGAATAGGCGCCGGTAATCACCGCCTGACTGGCGATGACGGTGGCCACCGTCGCCAGCACGACCATCGGAAGGAGCAATACCTCAGGCACCAGCCGGTAGAACGGATTCTCGATCGACGCAGGGTTGACAAGGACAAGGGCGCCCTGCCCGAAGTAATTCAACAACAGCGCGGGCAGGACCAGATAGAACCAGGCGGTCTGCACGGGCTTGCGGCCGAAGTGTCCGAGATCGGCATAGAGCGCCTCGCTGCCGGTGACTACGAGAAACACCGCTCCAAGCGTTATCAGTCCGATGAACGGATTTCCGACAACGAACCTGATTCCATAGTACGGATTGATGGCGGCCAAAACTCCAGGATCATCGGCGATATGCAAGGCCCCGGTTGCCGCGATGGCGAGAAACCAGACTGTCGTGATCGGCCCAAACAGCACCGCAACCTTGCCGGTGCCGCGGAATTGGACGGCAAACAAGGCGACCAGCAGCGCGATCGTGATCGGCAGCACATAGGGCGCGAAGGCCGGCGTCGCGATCTTCAAACCCTCAACCGCCGACAGCACGGACAGCGCCGGAGTGATGAGGGACGACCCGTAGAACATCGCCGCGCCGATGACGCCGAGGATAAGCACCAACGTCGTGCGCCGCCCGACTGCACGAAACGCGAGCGCCGTGAGCGAGAGCGTTCCGCCCTCGCCGTTGTTGTCCATCCGAAGCAGCAGCAGAATGTACTTGAGCGTGACCACCAGGATCAGCGACCACACGATCAGCGAAAGCACGCCGAGCACGATCTCCCGCGTGAGCGGCCCGCCTGCTTGCGCCGCGGTCACGGCCTCGCGAAAGGCATAGAGCGGACTGGTGCCGATGTCACCGTAGACGACGCCCACGCTGCCAAGCGCGAGCGCCCAAAAGCTCGCGCTTCGGTGCGAGGTCGGCTCGGGCGCCGGCTTGCCATCTGCAGGAGCCGCAATCCCGTTCGTTGTATCATCCATCGGCGTATTGGCCGCCCCAACGCAAAAGAAGGGGCGCATTACCTCAGGGCCCTACCTGACGCAACATGCTTCGCTCAAACTTGTTCCGGGGCCTTGACTTGCCGCAAATTTGCGTTGCAGGCGCGCTACTTGCGCCTAAGGCTTCATCCCCTGGGGCATCGGCGGCTCTTCGCGCATCAGGGTGATGGTCACCCGGCGATTGGCCGCGATATAGGGATCGTCGGGAAACAAGGGCTGCGTATCCGCCCGGCCCGCGACGCTGTGGAAGTGACTGCTCGGCACACCTTCGCCTTCCAGTTGCCTGCGCACGGCGTTGGCCCGATCGGCGGACAGGTCCCACGGCCCGTAGCCCTGCCGCGCCGGCAATCGCGTTGCCGACGTGTGCCCGGCGACCGAGATCCGGAAAGGCATGGCCTTGAGCGGACCGGCCAGCCGCTGGATGAGCCGGCGTGTCCGTTCGTAGGGCTCCTTCGCGCCCTCCGGGAACATCGAACGGCCATTCTGGTCGACGATCTCGATGTTGAGCCCCTGCCGGGTTTCCTCGATCATGATGTTCTTGGAGACTTCGCTGATCTCCGGCATGTCCTGAAGCGCCTGCCGTAACGAAGCGGCCGCCAGCGCGAAATTGCGATCGTTGTCGAACTTGCCGCCGTAGTTCTGCTGGCTGCCGCGCTGGTTTTCGGTCGGGCTGGCGGACGCTTCCTCGGGCTGGATCGGCGCCGCGTTCTTCAGCCTCGGCCGCGTCGGCAGCCCGGGAATCTCGATGACACCGGAATAGCGCACGCGGTCCTGCACGCCGAACGCGTCGCGCATGGAGCCGGCGACCACCTGCAGCTTGGCGGAATCCTGAGTCGAGAACGCGACCAGCATCACGAAGAAGCTGACCAGCAGCGCCATCAAGTCGGCGAACGTCACGAACCAGCCGTGTCCGCCGTGGTTTCCGTCCTTGCGCCGCGCCATTGTCGGGTGCCTTCTGGCTCACCGGCCGGCGCTAGGCCGGCACCGGTTCCGCCTCGTCGGTGTGCCTGTGCTTCTCGGGCAGGTAGGCCAGCAGCATCTCGCGCACCAGCGTCGGGCTCTTGGCGTCGCGGATCATCATGATCCCGTCGATAATGAGCGTACGGTTGATCTCTTCGTCGACGAGCTTGAGGTGCAGCTTGTCGGCAAGCGGCAGGCAAATCAGATTGGCGACCGCCGCGCCATAGAACGTCGCGAG
>JBOHIG010000389.1:0-3881 GCA_050725815.1 Xanthobacteraceae bacterium | reverse complement strand
TCGCCATACTTGGCTGCTGGGTCGGGAGCGAACTTCTGAACCAAAGCCACACTGGCAAGGCGACACTTGCTAATGTCCCTTTGAATCCGAAGTTCGCAAGAGCGGTTGCAGAATGGTTGTGCGAACTTCGGATTCGGGACATTAGTGCCCGGTCCTTTGGCCCCGAAGCGTTGGATCGGCCCGGCGAGGATCGCCACGCCGCAACGCTCGAGATGGGCGATAGCGTCGGCAATGGGTCCGCGCCACTCGAAGCAGAGATCGCTGTTGCCGGGCTGGACCGGCAGCCGCGCGACCTCCGCCGGCGTGACGCCCGGCCCGTGAAGGTTGAGCTGCACATTGCCGAAGCGATAAGCCCAGCCTCGCGGCCGGCGCACCAGCTCGGCGCCGAGCACGTCGCGATAGAATGCGTTGGACCGTTCCCAATCGGAAACGTGGGTCACGCAATGATCGAACGTCACGGGAAGCGCCATGGCCGCCTACCCCTCGGCCCGCAACAGCCGCCCGCGCTCGCGTTCCCATGAGCGCTTGCGTTCGGTTTCGCGCTTGTCGTGCAGCTTCTTGCCGCGCGCGACCGCAAGCTCGATCTTGGCGCGGCCCTTTTCGTTGAAATAGAGCTTCAACGGCACCAGCGTCATGCCCTCGCGGTCCACCGCGCCCGCGAGTTTGTTGATCTGGCGCCGATGCAGCAGGAGCTTACGCCGCCGCTTCGGGGCGTGGTTGAAGCGCCCGCCTTGCAGGTATTCCGGGATATTGGCGTTGACGAGCCAAAGCTCGCCGCCGCGGGTATCGGCATAGGATTCGCCGATCGTCGCCTTGCCCTGGCGCAGCGCCTTCACCTCAGTCCCGGTGAGCACGATGCCGGCCTCGAAGGTTTCGCCGATCTCATAATTGAATCGCGCCCTCCGGTTGTCGGCCACAACCCGCAGCTTGCGATCCGGCTTCGCCGCCATTTAGTGCGCTCACCGATTCTGCGACTTCAGGACGTCGCGGATCTCGGTGAGCAGTTCCTCCTGCTTCGAGGGCTTCGGCGGCACGGCGTCTTCTTTCTTCTGAAGACGGGTGATCGCCTTGATTGCCAGGAACAGCACGAACGCGATGATGAGGAAGTTGATAACGATGGTAAGGAAGTTCCCCCACGCCAGCACGGCGCCCTGCTTCTTTGCTTCCGCCAACGTGTCGGCGCTCACCTTGGACGACAGCTTGACGAAATAGTTGGAGAAGTCGACGCCGCCCGTCGCTGCGCCAATCACCGGCATGATGACGTCGGCCACGAGTGAGCTGACGATCGCGCCGAAAGCCGCGCCGATGATCACGCCGATGGCGAGATCCACGACATTTCCGCGCAGTGCAAATTTCTTGAAATCATCGAGCATGCTGCCCTCCGGTCCAAAATTCAAAGCGATCGAAGCAAAACCGCTGCGCGACCGCCTCAGTTGATCAAGCCGGCATGGATCATCGCCTCGCGCACCGCGGCCTTGGTCTTCTCCGCGAGCGGGACCATCGGCAACCGCACGGTCTCGGTACAGCGGCCGAGCACCGACAAGGCGTATTTCGCCGGCGCCGGATTGGTCTCGATGAACAAGGCCGTATGCAGTGGCATCAGCTTGTCCTGGTGCCGAAGCGCCATTGCATAATCGCCGCGCAGGCAGGCGCCCTGGAATTCCGCGCACAGCCGAGGCGCGACGTTCGATGTGACCGAGATGCAGCCGTGCCCGCCATGAGCCATGAAGCCGAGCGCGGTCGCGTCCTCACCGGAAAGCTGATTGAAGTCTTCGCCTACCGCCGCGCGTTGCTGCGAGACGCGCACGACATTGGCGGTCGCGTCCTTGACGCCGGAGATGTTCGGCAATTCGAACAGCCGCTTCATCGTATCGACCGACATGTCGATCACGGAGCGCGCAGGAATGTTGTAGATGATGATCGGAATCCCGATGGAGTCGTTGACGGCCTTGAAGTGCTGGTAGAGGCCCTCCTGCGTCGGCTTGTTGTAATAGGGCGTCACGATCAGGACGGCATCGGCCCCGACGCCCTCGGCATGCCGCGACAGCTCGATCGCCTCCGCGGTCGAATTAGACCCGGCGCCGGCAATGACCGGAACCCGGCCCTTGGCTTCCTGCACGCACCATTCGACTACGCTCTTGTGCTCGTCATGGCTCAGCGTCGGACTTTCCCCGGTGGTGCCGACCGGGATCAGGCCGCTGGTTCCCTCCGCGATCTGCCAATCGACCAAGCCCCGGAAGGCCCTCTCATCGATGCTGCCGTTCTTGAACGGTGTGACGAGCGCGGTGAACGATCCTCGGAAGCTCGTTCTGGCGGTCATGGCTCGGTCCTCTGGCAATCCGGTTGGCGGACCGCCCCTCGGGGCGCCGGATGGGTTCCGGCCCTTGATATCGGGTCGGCACGCCCAATGAAAGCACGCGAGAAACGCCGGCCGTGCCCCGTTTTCGCCGTGGTGGCAGGCAATGGTCGAGGGCCCGGCAGGGTTAAGGGTTAGTGCTTCGTCAATCTTATCAATTGAAAACGATGTGGGGTAGCGTGACGGTCGTCGCGCGGGCAAGGACCGGAACTTTGACCAGGACCCATCGGCGGCTGATTGCCCTTCTGCTGGTTAGTTTCGCTGGTGTCGGGCCTCAGGCCGATGCCGCATCGCGGGCGCAGGTTCCACTGCCACGGCCGCGTCCCGTTTCGATCAACGCCACCTCCACGACCGGCGCCGTCGCGGCCCCGTCACCGCGCCCCCAGATCAACGCGTCGGCGGCGGCACCGTTCGCCGTCTCCGCGGCGGCCAGCTTCTCTTCGGCCGACACGGCAGCAGCCAAGCGGGCGATCTCGGCCGCGCGCAAGGGCAAGGTCGGTCAGGCGACGGAAATGCAGGCCGGCATCAAGGACCCGGTCGCGCGCAAGACCGTCGAGTGGGTGATCCTGCGCAGCGATGGCAACGGCGCGAGTTCCAGCCGATACATCGCTTTCATCACGGCCAATCCAACCTGGCCCAGCATACGCACCCTGCGCCGTCGTGCGGAGGCGATGCTGTTCACCGAGCGGCGCGATCCCGCCGCGGCTCGCGCATACTTCGCCAAATATCCTCCGCTCGGCCCTTCCGGCCATTTCGCCTACGCCTGGGCGCTGCTCGCGCAGGGTGACCGCACCCGCGCCCGCGCCCACATCCGGGACGCCTGGCACAACGACAACTTCAGCGCCAGCCTCGAAGCGCGCGCCATGGACGCCTTCGGCGGCCTGATCACCGCAGCCGACCACAAGGCGCGCATGGACATGCGGCTCTATGCCGAGGACATCGATGGGGGACTGCGCTCGGCGAAACGCGCCGGCGGCGCCGCGCCCGCGATCGCAAAAGCGCGCATCGCGGTCATCAAGAAGGCGCGCAACGCCAAGGCTGCGCTCGATGCGGTGCCCTCCTCCGCCCGCCGCGACCTCGGCTACATCTTCAGCCTGGCCCAATGGCTCCGGCGCAATGATCGCCGTCAGGAGGCGGGCGACCTGATCCTGTCGATCCAGCGCGACGCGTCGCACGTTCTCGACACCGACCAATGGTGGATCGAGCGGCGGCTCACCGCGCGTCATCTGCTCGACCTCGGCGACGCCGCCAAGGCCTATCGCGTGGCGCGCGACGCCGTAACTCCGAAACGCGGGAACTATCGCGCCGAGCACCAGTTCACCGCCGGCTGGATCGCCTTGCGCTTCCTCAATGATCCTCCCACGGCGATGGGGCACTTTTCCCGCATCCCCCAGGACACTTCGCACCCTATCAGCCTCGCGCGCGCCGGCTATTGGCTGGGCCGAACCTACGAAGCCCTGGGCGAGAGCGCCAAGGCACGCGCGCAATATCAAAAGGCGGCCCGCCATTCCGTGGCCTATTACGG
>JBOHIG010000388.1:0-2828 GCA_050725815.1 Xanthobacteraceae bacterium | reverse complement strand
GCGCAGGCCTGGCTCAGATTCGGGCTGCGCAGCGCAGTCGCGGGATCGGTCGAATGGATGCCGGCCTGCTCAAGCGCCTCGCGCGGCAGATAAAGCCGCCCGATGCCGGCATCCTCGTCGAGGTCGCGCAGGATGTTGGTAAGCTGCAAGGCGCGACCGAGATGATGGGACAACAGCTTGCCGTCGTCGCGCGCGACGCCGAATACCCGCACCGACAGGCGACCGACCGCGCTTGCCACGCGATCGCAATAGAGATCGAGCGTTGCAAAGCTCGGCGCGCGGATGTCCTCGCGCGCATCCATTTCCATGCCGTCGATCACGGCCAGGAAATCCTCGCGCGCAAGGTCGAACTTGCGCGCCGGCGCGGCGAGGCCCGAGACCTTTGCACCGACCCTGCCATCGTAGAGATCGTTGATTTCGTCGCGCCACTCGCCGAGCTGGGCAAGGCGGGCCGGGCGTGGAGCCGTCGAATCGGCAATGTCGTCGACCCGGCGGCAGAACCCGTAGACCTCGAACATGGCTTCGCGCTGTTCGGACGGCAGGATTCGCATCGCCGTGTAGAACGAGCTGCCCGCGGCGCGCTGGGATGACGATGGAGGAGGGCTGTGAGCGTCCACGCCGCCCTCACGCGTTTCGGGTTTCATGAGACGGCGCGAGAATCCGCCAAACGCGCCCGGTCAATCCGGCAAGAACGCCCACCACGCCAACCCCTGCGACCGCGCCCTTGCCGAGATGGACGCGTTCGCTCAACGGATCGCGCGTGGTCAGCAGTGCGACCAGCCGCCGCGCCAGCGATTGTATCACGGCGACCTCCATCGCCAGGCGAAAGTCGCGGATGCGGGACGAAAACGGAGCGCTCGCGTCAAGCAATTGTCCGGTGCGGACCGCAAGGCCTTTGAGGCATTCGCGCAGCGCCGGCGTGCTCTGCGTCTGGCGCAAGTCGTCGACGCCGCCGCCTGCAGCCGACAGCGCATCGAGCGGCACATAGACGCGGTCGAGCGATTCATAGTCCTTCCGGCAATCCTGCAGATGGTTAATGACCTGCAATGCCGCGCACAGCGCGTCGTTCGCGGGCCAGATCGAGGGATCTTCCCCATGCACGTCGAGGACAAAGCGTCCGACCGGCATTGCAGAGAAGGTGCAGTAACCCATGAGGTCGTCCCAGTCGCGATAGCGCAGCTTGGTCACATCCATGCGGAAGGCCGTCAAGAGGTCCTGGGCGTGCCGGGGCGAGAGCGTCCGCTCGCGCAGAACGGCGCGCAGGGCGACGGCCGTGGATTGCTCGTCGTGCTTGCCGAGGAGGCCTGCTTCGAGATGGTCGAGGAGGTCGAGCTTCTCCTGCGGGGCGAGCGTCGCATGATCGGCAATATCGTCGGCGATCCGCACGAATTCGTAGAACGCGAGAATGGCGTCACGATGACGCGGATGGATGAGCCGGGACGCGACCGGAAAATTCTCGTCCCGGTGGCCCTTGCCGGAACGCAATGCGGCTGGATCGGTGGTCATGGTCGGCTGGCCTGTATGCGACCCTTCCACAAGCCGCCTTTGCCGCGGGCAAATTGCAGGGCGGAATCGATGGTGAACAGCATGTAGCACAGCGAGATGGCCGGCAAAGCCAGGCCCCACAGCGGCGAGCGACGGTAGAGCCGTAGCGTCGGCTGGAACGCTATCGCCATCAGGAGCCAGGCGGCGAGGCCGAGCCACTGCACAAGGCCGCCGGCGAAGATCGCGAGCAGCGGTGGTGCAAGATAGACCAGCGTCATGCCTCCGATCGTGCCGGCCAGTAGCAGCGGTGAGTAGCGCAGTTGCGCATAGGCCGAGCGCGCGACCATGCGCCGAATATCCTCGATACCTGGGTATTGCCGGATGCTGTGCACGCGCTCGGTCAGTCCGAGCCAGATCGGGCCCTGCGCTTTGAGCCGTTGCGCCAGTGCGCAGTCGTCGATCAACGCGCTGCGGATCGAATCGATGCCGCCCGCCTGTCGCAGGCGATCGGCACGCACCAGCATGCATCCTCCCGCTGCTGCCGCTGTACCCCGCTCCGTGCGATTGACCCAGCCGAAGGGGTAGAGCATCTGGAAGAAGAAGATGAAGGCTGGAACCAGGCTCCGCTCGGCGAAGCTCTCACAGCGTAGCTTGACCATGAACGACGCGAGCGCAAGCCCTTTGGACTGCGCGTGCGCGACCAGGCTGGCAAGCACCTGCGGTTCGTAGATGACGTCCGCGTCGGTGAGCAGCACGTAGTCCGGAGGGTCATCGACCGCGAGCGCTGCATCAACGCCTTGCTTCACCGCCCAGAGCTTGCCGGTCCAACCCCCGGGGAGGGCGCGGCTCGCGACGATCTGGAGGCGCTCGGCGCCGCCCTGCGCCTGCGCAGCGCGACGTGCGATATCTGCCGTTCCATCGTTGCTGTCATCGTCGACCAGGACGACCGCCCAGCGGCCCCGATAATTCTGGCGCAGCAGGGAGGCGATGCTCTCTCCAATGCAGGCGGCCTCGTCGCGCGCAGGCACGACGGCAGTCACCGCCGGCCACGATGTGACCGAGGCGAACCGCGGTCCATCCCGTTCGGAGCACAGCCAGAACCAGCCGCGCGCGAAGAGCAGGTAAAGCCAGATCGCAACGGCGATCGCGGCAAGCGCCTCGAATATCATGCCGATCAATGGTCCTTTCGGCGGTAACTATCATGCCGGGGCTGCGTTCAGGGGCCGGCCAAACCCATGTAAGATAGTCAGCGTCCGGGCAACGGCAAATCCGGGCATTTTAGGGTGGAGAAAGCCGGGCGGCTCGCATAGTGCCCCGCTTCCGAAGTTCGTGCTACATAGCGG
>JBOHIG010000387.1:0-1840 GCA_050725815.1 Xanthobacteraceae bacterium | reverse complement strand
ACGTGCAGGCAATAGATGCCGGCCTCGTCGGCGGCGGCGGCGAATGTGAGACGTTCGTCGAGCGTTTGCGCGATCGGACGATCGGTGCGCTCGACATGATCGAAGATACCGACTTTCATTATTGCCTGCTGCGTTGGTGACGGTCGCGTGAAGGCGGGACGGGCGCCCCGCACCGGCCGCACATTGCACGATCCCGGCGGCATCGGGAAGACCGCCCACTTGGCCGGCGGCTTCGCCACCTCAAGCGGGTGCGGCCGCCGCTCGCGCCCGCCGTCGCTTGACGAAAACGATGATGAAGGTCGCGATCCCAAGCGCCATGCCGCCGAACGCCGAGCCGAACGCAAGGAGGATGGTGGCGATCAGGTTGCCGACAAAGCCGCGGTCGATGGCAAGCACCGTCTGCGGCTCCGTGCGGCCGCGGTCGTAGGACGCGGCCAGAACGTAGACCCCCGGCCGGCGCACCTCGAAATTGAACAGCGAGCGTCCGGCATAGGAACCGATGGTGTAATTGCTGCTGGCGGAGGACGTGAGCGGGACGGTGGTACCGGTCCCCTTTTCGCGCACCGTGACCTGAAGGCCGGACACGCCCTCGACGTTATAGACCCGTCCATCGAGCGTGCTGCGGTATTCGTGGAAGATGGTGTAGCTGCCCTGCTCGCCGAGCGTGAGCTCGGCCTGACCCGGCACCAGCACCCGGATCATTCGCTCGGCGGAGCCGGAAATCCCCGAAAACAGAACCATCGCCATGCCGACCCATCCGGCGACGGCGATGAGCACGGCCACGAGGTACCAGATGCGCCCGGGGCGGATCACGACAGGCGCTTGTGACGTTGCTGCGGTCATGGTCGCAACCATGCCAGCAGGCGGCGACGGACGCAATTCGCTCGCCGCGCGACATCGCGACGTTGTCCCTGCTTTCGCGGGGACGACGGCAGGGAGTATGCTTCCCCGGGAGGTGGCCGCCATGCATGTCTTCAATCTCGAACGCGAGCAGGCCTGGAGCCCGCAGCAACATGTCGAGAAGATCCTCGGCAAGGTCGAAGACGGCGACGTCACCGTCGCCTGCTGGGAGCCCGGCCAGATCAGTCCGAACCACTGCCACCCCGAGGCGACCGAGATCTATTTCTGCTTCTCCGGCGGCGGCACCATGCGCACGCCTGCCGAGACGGTCGCGGTCGTGCCTGGCTCGTTCGTGGTGCATCCGCCGGGCGAGCTGCACGAATACGAGAATGGGCGCCAACGCACGCTGCTGTTCCGCGTGCGCTATGGAAAGGACATGCGCTCCCACTTCACCGACTGGCGCGGCCATGTGGACTGGACCCAGTCAGCCGAGGACAGAGCCTATTTCGCGGCGCACCCGGCGGGATAACCAACCGCTCGTTCGCGGATTGCAAATCCCCCCTTTTACCCCTATATGCCCGCAGTTCGTGATTTTGCCTGACTGGCGACCTGCCCCTCGCGGGCCTTCTCCTAGACAACGCCGAATCCGGATATCGGCCTGTGCGAATGGTTCGCACCGGCCAATTGACGCCTTTGGCGTTTTTTCTCAAGGAGCCAACAATGGCAACTGGTACCGTCAAGTTCTTCAACTCGCAGAAAGGCTTCGGCTTCATCCAGCAGGATGCCGGCGGCCCCGACGTGTTCGTGCACGTCTCCGCCGTCGAGCGCGCCGGCATGCGCGGCCTGGTCGAAGGTCAGAAGCTGACCTTCGACATCGAGGCGGACCGCAAGACCGGCAAGTCGGCGGCGGCCAATCTCCAGGAAGCCTGAACAACGGCTTGAATCATCGGGAGCCCGGCGGTAGACCCGCCGGGCTTTTTTTGTTTCCGCTAGTCTAGGC
>JBOHIG010000386.1:0-6463 GCA_050725815.1 Xanthobacteraceae bacterium | reverse complement strand
GCTATCAGCGCAGCGGCTGCGAGGGTGCGGGCGCCGATCATCTGGCGGTCTCCGCGACGGCGAGGCAGCGCGCCGCGTCCTCGAGCGCGATGGCGCCGCCGCGGCGATCCTCGAACACGAACGGCCCGAGCGCCACGAACTCGGCGCCGGCCTGCGCCAGCGGCGCGATCTCCTCGAACGACGCCGCATAGCCGACGCAAGGAATCTCGAACACCTCGCTCCACCAGCCGACGCGCTCCACGATGGCATCGAGCGCGGGTCTGCGCGCGTCGGCGCCGGGCTCGCCGAACATCACATAGTCGGCGGCGCCCTCGCCGGCGAGCATGGCGTCATGCCGCGATGTGAGGCCGCCGCAGCCGGCGATTCGTTCCGGCTTGAGCGCGGGCGCGGCGGCGGTGAAAGCGTCGATGCCGGACAGATGTGCGCCGTCCGCGCCCCCACGCGCGACGATCTCCGGATGGCCGTCGACGAGCAGCGCCACCTCTTTGCCTTGCACCGCCGGCGCGATTGCTTTGACGCGGTTCACCAGCGTCCGCTCATTGGCGGCATCAAGGGCGAGCAGCACCGCGGCGACGTCGGCCCCCTCCAGCATCGCGGCGAGAGCGTCGGCGAAGCTCGCCGCCTCGCTGACCGGTGGGGTCACGAGATAGAGGCGCGGGGCGGGGCGCCTCGCTTGGGCCGGATGTGGTCGGGACGCCATGACGGATCGAATGCCCCCGCAATCGGGCAGTTTGGGGGCGTTTCTAGGCTATCTCCCCTACGAGTCGGTAAAAGGAAGGACGTTCACCAACAGGGAGCCTGTCAGCGTGCCGGGCCCTGCTGCGGCCATTTCCGCTCGATCCAGCCCAACAGCCGGATCAATGGCGGCCGCAGGAGCGGAATGTCCTGCGCGATCAGGACCAGGCCAAGCGGCACCATCCAGAATCCCAGGATCGGCAGGAAGCCGATGACTCCCCCGACCATCAGAACGATGCCGAGTGGAATACGGATCAGGGACGACGATCTGCCGGTGATCCAGCGGACGAAATTGCCAACCTTGTCGGGCAACCTGCGTGCGAACCGGTCGATGCTGGCTTCGAGCTTGTCCTGGCTGTCCCGTTCCATGTCCGGACAAACATGCAAACGGACAAACCGTTCCGTACCGGCAAGGCGCGGTCGCCGGCGGCGCCTTGGCGCAGGCCTGCTACGCCGCCTTCTTCTCCAGGTCCTGCTTCCACTGCCCGCGCGCGGCGAGCGAGTTCATCATCGCGCGATGGGAGAAGGCGCGTTGCGCGGTGGCGACGTTCTCGGCCTTGCCGCTCCATGCCTTCAGCGGCGCGGCTTGCAGCGCGCGCCCGTAGGAGAAAGTCACGTTCCAGGGCAGGTTGCCGACCCGGTTGATGGCGTCGAGATGGGCCGTCGCCTCCTCGTCCGACTGGCCGCCGGACAGGAATGCGATGCCGGGCACCGCTCCGGGCACGCAGGCCTTGAGCACCTTCACGGTCTTCTCGGCGACCTCCTCGACGCCGGCGCGCTTCGGCGCCTTCTTGCCGGAGATCACCATGTTCGGCTTGAGCACCATGCCTTCGAGCGCGACCTTCTGGTAGTAGAGCTCCTGGAACGTCTCCTTGAGCACGAACTCGGTCACCATCATGCAGGTGTCGATGTCGTGGCCGCCGTCCATCAGCACTTCCGGCTCGACGATCGGCACGATGCCCTCGACCTGGCAGAGCGCCGCATAGCGCGCGAGCGCATGGCCGTTGGCGCGAATATTGGCGTAGCTCGGGATGCCCGGCGCGATATCGTAGACCGCGCGCCATTTGGCGAACCTGGCGCCGAGCTCGCGATATTCGGCGAGCCGCTCGCGCAGACCGTCGAGGCCCTCGGTCATTACTTCGCCGTCGCAGAACGGCTGCGGCTTGGTGCCCTTGTCGACCTTGATGCCGGGCAGTGAGCCTGCCTTCTCAATCACCTTGACCAGTGAGGCGCCGTCCTTGGCGTTCTGGCGGATGGTCTCGTCATAGAGGATGACGCCGGAGATGTATTTCGACATCGCGTCGCCAGAGCCGAACAGCATCTCGCGATAGTCGCGGCGGCTGTCGGCGGTGGATTCGACGCTGATCGAATCGAAGCGCCGCTTGATGGTTCCCGAGGATTCGTCGGCGGCGAGGATGCCGCGCCCGGGCGCGACCATGGCCTGCGCGATCTTGTTCAGCTCTGCAAGGTTCATCGATGCCTCCTGAATATGTCCCTTCGAGCGGCCGCCGCCCGGCGTTTCGGGGGCGACTTTAGCGTGCCGGAATCGAAAGCGGGAGAGGTCGCGTCATGTCACCCTCAAGACCTCGACCCCCGGTAACGCCTTGCCTTCCATCCATTCGAGGAATGCGCCGCCGGCGGTCGAAACATAGGTGAAGCGGCCGCTGACGCCAGCCGCGTTCAGCGCCGCTATCGTGTCGCCGCCACCCGCTACCGAGACAAGCTTTCCCGCCGCGGTCCGTTCCGCAGCAGTCTCGGCAACCGCCACGGTTCCGTTGTCGAACGGTTCCAGCTCGAACGCGCCGAACGGCCCGTTCCACACCAGCGTCTTTACGCGCGCCAGCACGGACACCACGTGGTCGACGCTGCGCGGGCCGATGTCGAGAATCATGTCGTCGTTGCCCACGGCATCCACCGGCACGACGCGCGAGGGCGCATTGGCCTCGAACTTTTGCGCGACCACCGCATCGACCGGCAGCACCAGCTCGCACCCCTTGGCCTCGGCCTTGGCGAGAACGTCGCGGGCGGTATCTGCGAGGTCGCGCTCGGCCAGGCTTTTCCCAACCGCTTTGCCGAGCGCGATGAGAAACGTGTTCGCCATGGCGCCACCGATGATCAGCACCTCGACTTTGGCGATGAGATTGCCCAGGAGGTCGAGCTTGGTCGAAATCTTCGCCCCTCCGACAATGGCGGCCACCGGGCGCTGCGGCGCGTCGAGCGCCTTGGCGAGCGCGTCGAGCTCGGCCTCCATGCTGCGCCCGGCATAGGCCGGGAGCTTGTGGCCGAGGCCCTCGGTCGAGGCATGCCCGCGGTGCGCGGCGGAGAAGGCGTCGTTGACCCAGAGATCGCCCAGGGCGGCGAGCTGGTCGACAAAGGCGGGATCGTTCTTCTCCTCGCCGGCGTGGAAGCGCGTGTTCTCGAGGCAGAGGATGTCGCCGGCCTTCATCGCGGCGACCGCGGCCTCGGCCTGCGGGCCGATGCAGTCGTCCGCGAACGCAACCGGGCGGCCGATGACGCGCGCGACTTCGGCGGCGACCGGCTTCAGCGACTGCTTGGGGTCACGGCCTTTCGGCCGCCCGAAATGCGAAAGCAGGATCGCCTTGCCGCCTTTGTCGGCGATCTCGGCGATGGTCGGGGCCTGCCGCTCGATACGGGTGGCGTCGCTGACCTTGCCGTGCTCGGTCGGCACGTTGAGGTCGACGCGCAACAGGACGCGTTTGTCCCTGACGTCAGCCTGATCAAGCGTTCGGAAATTCGGCATGGACAAGTGAACTAAATCAGCTTCCCCATCGCGACCGCGGTGTCGACCATGCGGTTCGAGAAGCCCCACTCGTTGTCGTACCAAGACATGATCCGCACCAGCGTGCCGTCCATGACCTTGGTCTGGTCCATATGGAATACGCTCGAATGCGGGTCGTGGTTGAAGTCGCCGGAGACGTTGGGCTGTTCGGTGAAGGCGAGGATGCCCTTGAGCTGCTGCTCGGCGGCGCGCTTGATCGCGCCGTTGATCTCGTCCTTGGTCGTGGCCCGCTTGGCCACGAACTTGAAATCGACCACCGACACGTTCGGCGTCGGCACGCGGATGGCGACGCCATCGAGTTTGCCGTTGAGCTCAGGCAGCACCAGGCCGACCGCCTTGGCGGCGCCGGTCGAGGTCGGGATCATGTTCAAGGCCGCAGCGCGCGCGCGATAAAGGTCCTTGTGCATGGTGTCGAGCGTCGGCTGGTCGCCGGTATAGGAATGGATCGTGGTCATGAAGCCTTTGTCGATGCCGACGGAGTCGTTCAGCACCTTCGCCACCGGCGCGAGGCAGTTGGTGGTGCAGGAGGCGTTCGAGACCACCATGTGATCCTTGGTGAGCTTGTCGTGGTTGACGCCATAGACCACCGTGAGATCGACGTCGTCGGCCGGCGCGGAGACCAGCACGCGCTTGGCGCCGGCTTTCAGATGCGCCGACGCCTTTTCCTTGGTGGTGAACAGTCCGGTGCATTCAAGCGCAATGTCGATGCCGAGGTCCTTCCACGGCAACTTCGTGGGATCGCGCTCGGCAAGCACCTTGATCGGCCCGATGCCGCAATCGATGGTGTCGCCCTTGACCGTGACCTCGCCCGGGAAGCGGCCGTGTACGCTGTCGAAGCGCAGCAGGTGGGCGTTGGTTTCGACCGGTCCGAGGTCGTTGATGGCGACCACCGTAATGTCCTTGCGATTTCCTTCGACAATGGCGCGCAACACATTGCGGCCGATGCGACCGAACCCGTTGATGGCGACGCGAATCGACATTTTCCTCACTCCCAGTCTCGGTACCGTCATGCCTCGCGAAAGCGGGGCATCCAGTAACCACGGTGCCTCGTGGGAGGCACGTCAGTGCCGACGATTCCGGCGGTGATTACTGGATCGCCCGCTTTCGCAGGCGATAGCAATGGAAAGCCTGCGGTTGTTATAGCGGTTTTCAGAGCTTGCTCAACGCCGCCTGCGCGACCGCTTCGGGGGTAATGCCGAACCCCTTGTAGAGGTCCTTGTAGGGCGCGCTGGCGCCGAAGCCGGTCATGCCGACGAAGGCGCCGTCGGCGCCGATGATGGCGTCCCAGCCCTGGCGCACGGCGGCCTCGACCGCGACCTTGACCGGCGCGTTGCCGATCACCCGGCGTGCAGCGTCCGGGCTCTCGAGCAGCAATTCGAAGCACGGCACCGAGACAACGCGCGCCGGCACGCCCCGCTCGGAGAGCAGCTTGCGGGCCTCGACCGCGATCGAAACCTCCGAACCGGTCGCGAACAGCGACACCTGCGCGCGGCCTTCGGCCGGCAGGATCTCGTAGCCGCCGCCGGCGCAGCGGTTCTCGGCGTCGAGCGTGGTGCGCAGTTGCGGCAGGTTCTGCCGCGTCAACGCGAGTACGCTCGGACGGTCGCGGGATTCCAAGGCGAGCTGCCAGCATTCCGCGGTCTCGACCGCATCGCAGGGCCGGAATACCAGCAGGTTCGGGATCGCGCGCAGCGCCGCCAGATGTTCGACCGGCTGATGGGTCGGACCGTCCTCGCCCAGGCCGATCGAGTCGTGAGTCATCACGTGGATGACGCGCTGGCCCATCAGCGCGGCGAGCCGGATCGCGGGCCGGCAATAGTCGGAGAACACCAGGAACGTGCCGGAATAGGGGATCGCGCCGCCGTGCAGCGCCATCCCGTTCATGGCGGCGGCCATGCCGTGCTCGCGCACGCCGTAGTGGATGAAGGTGCCGGCGTAGTCGGAGGCCGACATCGCCTTCATTGCCTTGGTGCGGGTGTTGTTGGAGCCGGTCAGGTCGGCCGAGCCGCCGATCATCTCGGGGACAGCGGCGGTGAGCGCTTCGAGCGCACCCTCGGACGCAACCCGCGTCGCGATCTCCTTCGGCGCCGCGGCGAGCTTCTCCTTGACCGCGCGCACGGCTCCGGCGACCGCGCCTTGCGGCAGCTCGCCGGCAATGCGGCGCTCGAACTCGGCGCGCTGGCCGGAATTCTGCATATGCTGCGTCCAGCCGGCGTGCAGGGATTGGCTGCGCCGGCCGGCGGCGCGCCATTGCTCACGCACGTCTGTGGGGATCTCGAACGGCGCCTCGCCCCAGCCGAGCGCCTTGCGCGCGCCCGCGATCTCGTCCGCGCCGAGCGGCGAGCCGTGGGAGGAAGCCTTGCCGGCCTTGGTCGGGGCACCGAAGCCGATGGTGGTACGGCAGGCGATCATCGAGGGACGACCGGATGCTTGTGCATCTGCGATTGCGGATGCAATCGCCTCGGGATCGTGGCCGTCGATGCACGTCGCGATCCAACCCGCGGCTTCGAAGCGCTTGACCTGATCGACCGAGTCGGCGAGGGCCAGCGGTCCGTCGATCGAGATGCCGTTGTCGTCGAAAAGGAAGATGAGCTTGTTGAGCTTCAGATGCCCCGCGAGCGCGATCGCCTCCTGGCTAACCCCCTCCATGAGATCGCCGTCGGAGCAGAGCACGAAGGTCTTGTGATCGACGATGTCCTCGCCGAATTCCTGGGCGAGCATGCGCTCCGCGAGGGCCATCCCGACGGAGGTGCCGACACCCTGGCCAAGCGGACCTGTCGTCGTCTCCACGCCCGCCGTTATGAAGCTCTCCGGATGGCCCGGCGTCTTCGAATGGATCTGGCGAAAACGCTTCAGCTCGTCGAGCGTCATGCCCTCGTAGCCGGTCAGGTAGAGCAGCGAGTAGAGCAGCATCGAGCCGTGTCCCGC
>JBOHIG010000385.1:0-2289 GCA_050725815.1 Xanthobacteraceae bacterium | reverse complement strand
GTGTTGGCGCGACCGTTCAGCGTGATGGTCGCGAACAACGATGGCCGGTAGCCGTCCGCGGCCGTCAGCTTGTAGATGGCGGCCGGCCCCCCCGGCCCCCACATGCCGAGCATCCACTGATTATTGTCGGGCGTGCGGTGCAGTCCGAATGCGGACGTCGATGTCACGTAGATGTTGGGCGGATTCGCATCGTCGAGCGCAACGCCGAATACCTGTCCCACAGCGCCGGCGCGCACATGCGCGCGCTGCGGCTCATCGACCCAGTGGGTGCCGCGCGGCGGCTGGCCTGGCGCGCGCAGATCGATGATGGCGCCGACGGCGCCGTCAAGATCGAGGGAGAAGGTCGGATTTTCCTGCGAACCGGACACTTGGATGCCGGAGAAACGCGTTATGAACGCCTCGCCCGGCCGCATCGGTTCTTCCTGCGCAGACAGAGGTTGCGCAAGTCCGAGTCCAAATGCCAGTAATAAAAGGGGGAATCCAACACGGCTAACATGAAGGCGGCGCGCGCTGCACATTAGGAGCCCCTCCCAAGGAACTCACCGCTGCGACATATCCACCGCCAGAGAGGTACCATACGGCGGCTAGTTTGAACATAGATTTTTCGGTGAATTGGGGGCTGGCTCGGCCGGTTCCAATCGCCACGCCACCATCGGATCACAATCCCGGAATTTCGTAGCGCGAGAAGTCGTGGCCTTCCTTGACCACAAACTCCAGCAGGAACGGCGAGCCCTTCTCGGTCGTCTCCACCGCCTCCTTGATTCCTGAAACGATGTCGCCGGGCTTTTCCACGCGCCGCGCCGCCACGCTGAGGCCCTCGGCCACCTTGGTGTAGTTGCCGCCGACGGTCATGGTCCCGTATTTCTCGTCCGAGATCGGCAGCACGTGGCGTTCCGCGCCCATCACCCCGTTGTTGAACACGATGGTAAGGATCGCGATCTTGTTGCGCGAGGCGGTCTCGATGTCCATGCCGGTCATGCCGATGGCGGCGTCGCCCATCACGTTGACGCACAGCTTGTCGGGCGCGGCGAGCTTCGCGCCCATGGTGATGCCGAGGCCGTAGCCGAGCTGGGTGGACTTGCCCCATCCCATGTAGTGGCCTGCCTTGGTGGTTTCCCAGAACGGCAGCAATTGCTCGCGTGGCGAACCCGAGTCGTGCGTCATGATGACGTTGTCGCGGTCGACCGTGCGCATCAGGTCGCGGATCACGCGATACTGGTTGAGCGGCGTCTCGTTCGAATCGAGATGCTTGGCCCATTCCGCGAGCCACGCCTTCTTCACCGAAGCGATCTCCTCCTTGAGATCGGCAAGGGCGTTGCCGCCACGCGCTGCGCCCTTCTGCTTCTCGACCTCCGCGATCAGTGCATCGAGGACCAGCCTGGAATCGCCCACGACAGAGAGATGGGCGCGGCATTCCTTGTTGATGTCGCTTGCGTCATTGGTGGAGTGGATGACGGTCTTGCCGGCCGGCATATTGGGATTGAAGTTCGATTTCGTGAGGCTCGATCCGACCGCGAACACCACGTCGGCTTTGCCCATGAACTCCGCGAACATCTTGGAGCGCGAGCGGGTCGAGCCGCCGAGCGAGAGCGGATGGGAATCCGGGATTGCGCTCTTGCCGGGATTGGTGGTCACGACCGGCGCCGGGATCAATTCGGCGAGCGCGGCGAGCGCCTCGCCCGCTTCGGCGTAATGCACGCCCTGTCCCGCCCACAGCAGAGGATTCTTCGCGGCGAGCAGCATGCGTGCCGCTTCCTTGACCGGAGCCGGATCGGGGGCGGTGCGCTGCACCGGTACCGGCATGTAGTCGATCTCGCCCTTGAACTCGGTCTCGAAGATCTCGTTCGGCACCTCGACCATCGCTGGTCCCGGCTTGCCGCTGCGCATCGCCTGGTAGGCGCGGCGCATCAGGTCGGGCAATTCCTGCACGCTGTGCGCCAGCGCCGACCATTTGGTGACCGGGCGATAGACGTCGGCGGCGCGGAACGTCGGCTTCACGTATTGTTTGGTCAGCGGCAGGCCGGCCGGGATCATCAGCATCGGCACATTCTCGGTATAAGCCTGCGCCACGCCGGCGAACGCGTTCTCGATCCCAGGCCCGGCCTGGGCGGCGAAAACGCCGTTCTTCTTGCCGCGCTTGATGCGGCTGTAGCCGTCGGCGAGGCCTACGCCGACGCGCTCCTGTCGGGGGAAGATCGGGCGGATGTTGAGGGCGGCGCAGCTCTCGATCAGCGGGTTGCGCGGATAGGCGGACAGGAAGTCGGTGCCTTCGCGACGGAGGATTTCAGC
>JBOHIG010000384.1:0-3358 GCA_050725815.1 Xanthobacteraceae bacterium | reverse complement strand
TCGCGAACCGGCTGCCAGGTGGGTCGCGAATGTCAAATCCACTCCACCAGCAGGGTTTTGGCGTCAGGTCTGGGGCTTGGCCGGAGCCCAGGCGGTCAGCAGGCCGTAGGCGATGCCCAATACCAAGCCGTAAAGCACGTGATAGCCGAGTGTCACCAGCGCCCCGCTGGGCCCAAGCTTGGAGCCGAAAAATCCCGCCTTTGCCAGCGGCATGAATGCCACCATCATGAGCAGCCAGGCGGCGACGCCGATAATGAGGCCCTTCAGCCAATGTGCGGTGGCCGGATAAAGACCGTCGATCGCACCCATGACGAGGCCCCACACCGCGACGCCAATGATGAAGTGATCCATCCAGGCCTGAACCGTCGTGAGGCTTCCGAGATTGATCAGCAGCTGAATCAGACTCGAATCCGACCACAAGCCCATCGAGACCTTGACCTGCATAACCACGGTCAAAACCAAGGTGGCGACCAACCCGGCGATCATTCCCCGCAAGGAATTCGACATTTACGATCTCCCAGACCCGCTGAGCCCGATTGTGAATACTCGCGCACTTGCCGACGCTTGAAATTGCGTCCCGTTGTCTCAGGCTCGGACAACCCCTACATGTTGGCGCAAAGAGCGAGAATTGTCACCATGCAGGCTTCGCAATTTCCCCATTGGCATGGCACCACGATTTTGACCGTCCGCAAGGGTGGCGTCGTGGCGATCGGCGGCGACGGACAGGTTTCCATCGGCCAGACCGTCGTGAAGGCTAACGCAAAAAAGGTTCGCCGTCTCGGCAAAGGCGACGTGATCGGCGGCTTCGCCGGCGCCACCGCCGATGCCTTTACCCTGTTCGAACGGCTGGAAGCCAAACTCGAACAATATCCGGGACAGCTCACGCGCGCGGCGGTTGAGCTGGCCAAGGATTGGCGCACCGACCGTTATCTGCGCCGGCTCGAAGCGATGATGCTGGTCGCCGACGCGCAGGTATCCCTGGTGCTGACCGGCACCGGCGATGTGCTTGAGCCGGAGGCCGGCGTGATGGGCATCGGCTCCGGCGGCAACTACGCTCTCGCGGCCGCCAAGGCGCTGGCTGACGGACCACTCGATGCCGAGGCGATCGTGCGCCGCTCGCTCGACATCGCTGCGGAGATTTGCGTCTACACCAACCGCAACGTCACCGTCGAGACGTTGAAGACCGCCTGAACCATGCGCAGCTATCAGTTCCGTCCGATGTCGGTCGACGATCTCTCCATGGTGCGCGGCTGGTTGAATGCGCCGCATGTCATCGAGTGGTGGGGCGACGCGCCTGAGCAGTTCGAGCTGGTCCGCGGCGATCTCGACCATCCGGCCATGGATCAGTTCATCGTCGCGGCGGACGATCGTCCCTTCGGCTACATCCAGTGCTACAATCCGGACGCCTGGCCGCCGCAACCGTTCGGCACGCAGCCGCAAGGCACGCGCGCCATCGATCAATTCATCGGCGAGCCGGAGATGGTGGGTCGCGGGCATGGCTCCGCCTTCATCCGCGATTTCGTCGACGGCCTGCTGGCGGCGGGAACACCGCGTGTGCTCACCGACCCCGACCCGGCCAACAAGCGCGCCGTCCGCGCCTATGAAAAAGCCGGTTTTCTCCAGGATCGGCTCGTGGACACGCCCGACGGCATCGCACTCCTGATGGTACGCAACGCATGACCGACTTCTCCCCCCGCGAAATCGTCTCCGAGCTCGACCGCTTCATCATCGGTCAGGCCGACGCCAAACGCGCGGTCGCGATTGCGCTGCGTAACCGCTGGCGCAGGCTGCAGCTCGACGAGCGGCTGCGCGACGAGGTATTGCCCAAGAACATCCTGATGATCGGCCCGACCGGCGTCGGCAAGACCGAAATATCCCGGCGGCTGGCAAAGCTCGCGGGCGCCCCGTTCCTCAAGATCGAGGCGACCAAGTTCACCGAGGTCGGCTATGTCGGGCGCGACGTCGAGCAGATCGTGCGCGACCTGGTTGAAATCTCGATCACGATGACCCGCGAGCGCAAGCGCAAGGACGTGCACGCGCGCGCCCAGCAGGCCGCCGAGGACCGCGTGCTCGATGCGCTGGTCGGCCCGGGCGCAAGCCCCGCCACCCGCGACAGTTTCCGCCGCAAGCTGCGCGCCGGCGAAATGAACGACAAGGAAATCGAGATCGAGGTGCAGACCTCCGGCGGGATGCCGATGTTCGAGATTCCCGGGATGCCGGGCGCGCAGATGGGCGCGATTTCCATCGGCGACATTTTCGGCAAGCTCGGCGGCGGACGCACCAAGACCCGGCGGGTAACGGTCGAGGAGTCGCACGACATTCTCATCAACGAGGAATCCGACAAGCTGCTCGACAGCGATCAACTCGTGCAGGAATCGATCAAGATGGTGGAACAGAACGGCATCGTCTTCCTCGACGAGATCGACAAGATCGCCGGACGCGAAGGCCGCCACGGCGCCGACGTGTCGCGCGAAGGCGTTCAGCGCGACCTGTTGCCGCTGATCGAAGGCACTACCGTGGCGACCAAGCACGGTTCGGTGAAGACCGACCACATCCTGTTCATCGCCTCGGGCGCGTTCCACTTGTCCAAGCCGTCCGACCTCTTGCCCGAGCTGCAAGGCCGTTTGCCGATACGCGTCGAGTTGCGCGCGCTCACGCGCGACGATTTCCGCCGCATCCTCACCGAGCCCGAAGCCTCGCTGATCAAGCAATATGTCGCGCTATTGGCGACCGAGGGCGTGACGCTCGAATTCACGCCGGATGCGATCGACGCCATCGCCGACATCGCGGTGGCGGTCAATTCCAGCGTGGAGAACATCGGCGCGCGGCGGCTTCAGACGGTGATGGAGCGTGTGCTCGACGAGATCTCGTTTGCCGCGCCCGACCGGTCCGGCGACACGGTCAAGATCGACGCCGCCTATGTGGAGCAGCACATCGGCGACCTCGCGAAGAATGCGGATTTGAGCCGGTTTATTTTGTAGCTTCGCTCGTCCGCAGAGAATGCCGCAACCGCTGGAATCTTCACTATCGTCCGCGCCGCACCCTCACATAGAGCGCCCCTTCGCCGCCATGGACGATGGCGGCCTGGTCGAATCCGAGCACGAACGCGCGGAATTCCGGCAGCGCGAGCCAGAGCGGCACCTGCCGCCTGAGCACGCCGCGGCCGCCGTCGTGCGCGCCGCCGCCCTTGCCGGTGATCACCAGCGCCGTCTTCGCGCCTTCGGCCTGCGCGCGGCGCAGGAAGCGCAGCAGCGCAGCATGCGCTTCGCTCTGGCTGCGTCCGTGCAGGTCGATACGCGCGTCGATGGCGTCGAGCCCGCGGGCGAGGCGCTGCCGCGCGCGGCGCTCGACCGGCGCC
>JBOHIG010000383.1:0-24716 GCA_050725815.1 Xanthobacteraceae bacterium | reverse complement strand
TCGGATCGGAGCCGCACGACGTGGAGCCGCACGACGTGGAGCCGCACGACGTGGAGCCGCGCGACGTGGCGCCGCGCGGCGGGGCGCGGCGCGGGACGGCGCAGCACGGAAGGCTCGCGGCGCAGCGCGCGGAGCAGCACGGACGCCGGATCGCGCCCCGGGTCCGCGTCTTGCGCCCGCCAGTTGTATGGGAGCCGCGCTCATCCCGGCGCCGTCACGCCGTCCCTGTGCGTCGGCGCCGCTCGTTCCGCTGAAGGTGATCGGCAAAGCAAGCGCCACGGCGATCGCCAATGCCGTTGCTGCCGTGCGAATGCGTGAATACAGCATGTCCAAACTCCGCTACGCCCCCGCGTATGCAGACACGTGTGCTAGAGGTACAACGACGTGCGGAAGGTTTTGGATCGGCCACGCGACGCATTGGCGCAGGCTGCGTTCGCCGCGATGCACAACGCGCCGCCAAGCCGCCAAGTTGCGGCGGGTCGCGTGGACGAGTGAACGTCTTTGTCTGGCGGTAAGCGAGGAGGCGACGGAGCGACGGGCTATTGCTCGAGCTGAGCGCTGCGGCCGCGCGCCAATCCTTCGCTGATCAGTTTGGGAGGAACGGGCGTCGCATTCGCCGGCACGATTCTGGTTTCCGCCAGCCGTTGCCGCCAGTCGGAAGAGACGCCAGGGTAGGATTCGACCGGCGTAAATTCGGCCTGCTGCTGGCGATTGCCGTTGTAGGCGACGAAGCCGGTGTTGGTGGCGACGATGTCGCCCTTGCGCAAGGTCGGGTCTTCAGCCGCACTCATGCCGTTGACCAGACCGTATGCGTCGCGGCCGTTGCAGGTGCAGTTTTCGACGACGCGCTCGCGGTAGGCGAAGGCGTTCTCCAGACTGGCATAGCGGGCACCGTCGCTCGCCGACGCATGATCGATCCTGCTGCCGGAGAATGTCTTGGTCGGACTTGCCGGGCAGAACGAGGAGCAGACCTCGGCGGCGTTGGAATTGCGGTGGCGCTGGACCGGGAAGTAGCGGCCGTCGCAGAGGCGGACGCAGAACACGACCGATCCGCCCGACGACCCTGAATGACGCGCCGGTTCGCGCTCGCGCAGGCGGTCGAACGGGTTGAAGGTCGGAAAGGGATTGGCATAGGCGCTCGCCGAGGGCGGCGCGCCGCGCGGTGAGCCAAACAGGAAGTTGAACAATTGCGCGGAAGCAGGCGCTGTGCTGCCGACTAGGGAAACCGCCGCCAGTGCGGAAATCGCAGACAGCGAAACTGCCCGTGCAAAGGACCGGGTATTCGTCACATCGACCCCACTCATTCGCTACACCCGCTTCTGCGAGTGCCTACGCAACAACGCGGACAACGACCGGAAGGTTGCGATCCTGCTCCTTTGGAGCGGCAAGGCCTTCCAAAGGTTCGAAAATTTCACAAGGCGGCAATCCCGGTCCCGAGGCTGCCGATCCTAAGGGATGAAAGTAAACGCGGACTGAGGACCGGCGGGCAAATCGCCGGTTCCATTAATAATCTTCGGCCGAAACCGGCTGAAAATACTGATCGGGGATTTACGGCTGCGGAAGTTGGCCGGCGGAGGCAATCGTTGTCGCGGCCGGTCCCGGCAAGTCCACGCGCTTCTTGTGACCTGCATCGGGGTGCCATCCGAGCACCGCCAGCATGACGAAGAAGCCGATCACATAGGCGATGGCCACGTGCCAGCCATGGCGCAGCCAGAGTCCGACCGACTTCGCTTCCGGATACATGTTGGACAAGGCGACGCCGGCCGAGGAGCCGAACCAGATCATCGAGCCGCCGAAACCCACAGCATAGGCGAGGAAGCCCCAGTCGTAGCCGCCTTGCTTGAGCGCGAGCGCGGTGAGCGGGATGTTGTCGAACACGGCGGAGACGAAGCCGAGACCGAGCGCCGTCTGCCAGCTCGCCAAGGGCAGCTTCTCGACCGGCATCATCGAGGCGGCGGTCACCAGCGCCAGCAGGAACAGCGTGCCTTTGAAGGTCTCCGGCATCACCTCCCAGTCGGGCCGGCGCAGCAGCGCTGTGGCGAGGATCGCCACCCACACCGCGATGCCGATGACCGGGATCGCGTCGAGCAGCGCCGGATACCAGATATTGGCAATGACGTTGGACAGGATGGCCGCGATCAGGATGGTCGCGACGATGACGACGCGCGTCCATTCGATCGCGAGGCCGCGCGGCGCGTCCTTGACGATCGGCGAGTGGCGATGCTGCTGCATGGCAGCGGGGATGCCGAAAATCACCAGGGCGACGGTTGCAGCGACATAGGCCTCCAGGACGACAAGCGGGCTGACGCCATCGATCCACATCATGGTGGTCGTCGTGTCGCCGACGACACTGCCGGAGCCACCGGCGTTCGAGGCCGCGACGACCGCCGCGAGATAGCCGATATGGACCTTTCCGCGGAAGACGTGGCGGGCCATGGTGCCGCCGATCAGCGCGGCGGCGATATTATCGAGGAAGCTGGAGAGAATGAAAACGATCACCAGCAGCGCAAAGCCGCCGGTCCAACCGTCCGGCAGGTAGGCGGGCATCTCGTCGGGAATCCGGCTGTGCTCGAAATGACGCGACAGCAGCGCGAAACCCATCAGCAGACAGAACAGGTTCGCGAGGATCACCCATTCGTGCTGCATGTGCAGCGCGAAGCCGAGGAAGCCCGCTCCGAACTTGAAGCCCGTGAAGACGAGCTTGTAGAGCGTGATGGCTGCCAGCCCCGTCAGCGCTACCGCAAGCGTGTGGTGATGAAACAACGCGACGCCGATCAGGGTCAGCCCGAACAGGATGAAATCGGCCGGAATGCCGAGGACGGAGATCGGCTCAATCATCGTGGAGACCCTGCCAGTGCCGCCGATTTGACGTTCCTACAGCAGTTGCAGCAAATTCGACCAGGAACTTCAAATCGAAAAGCGGCACTAGAATCATAGAATTGCTAGTGCCCCTTTGTTTCCGAAGTTCGTGTCACAGTGTGCTGCGGCGTATCACGAACTTCGGAAACGGGGCACTAGGAATCGATATCGCGACAGCCGATCGGGGGACTGCAAGCGTCGGCGGACCCTGTATAGTTTCAAAGGCGGGCGCCGCTCAACCGCCTGTGCATCGAAAAGGGGAGGGACCCGTGGCCGCAGCCATTCGCTTCATCAATCCCGACACGCTGTCCAAGCCGCCGAGCTATACCCAGGTCGTCGAAGTGACCGGCCCCGGACGCACCGTCTTCGTATCCGGCCAGCTCGCGAACGGACGCGACGGCAATCTCATCCGCGGCGACTTCCGCGCCCAGGCGGAGCAGGTCTACCGGAATCTGAACGCGGCGCTGGCGGCGGTCGGCGGCAGCTTCAAGGACGTGGTGAAGATCAACAGCTACCTGGCCGACATCAAGGACCTGCCGGTCCTGCGCGAGGTGCGCGCGCGCCATCTCAACGCCGCGGCGCTTCCGGCGAGCACGACGCTCGGCAATATCAGCTTCGCGCGCGAGGGCGCATTGCTTGAGGTTGAAATCGTCGCTGCGCTGCCGGAGAAGGCGGCAAGGGCGCAGGGCGCCAGGAAGGGTGCCCGAAAGGCGGCGAAGAAAAGCGCCAGCCGAAGTGCCAAACGCAGCGGCCGCAAAGCCAAGTCGCGAAGATGATTGCTTCAGATTGAATCACGCTCATCGCAGCGAGGGGAAGTGAGCGGTTGATGCACCTCGCACGCCGCTTGCTCCATCCCTTCCCCGCTTGCGGGGAGGGTGGCGAACCGTCGAAGCGAAGCGAAGACGGTGAGCCGGGTGGGGTTTTCTGCGAACAAAGAACCCCACCCCGACCGCCTTCGCTACGCTCGGCGGTCGACCCTCCCCCTTCGGGGGAGGGATTGATACTCGCGGCGCGGTCATTCGTATCCCGTCTGCGCTACGTCCAGAGGTAGAGCCAGGTAATCAGGGCGACGCCCGGCGCAAGGATCAGCGCGGCCCAGAACAGATAGCCGAAGAAGTTCGGCATCTTCACGCCGCGCTCCGTCGCCATGGCGTAGATCATCAGGTTGGGCGCGTTGCCGATATAGGTGAGCGCGCCCAGATAGACCGCGCCCATGGAGATCGCCGCGAGCGTTGGGGCGAGCGCCCCCATCAACCGGGTCGCATCGCCGCCCGCCAGCTCGAAGAACACGAGATAGGTCGGCGCATTGTCGAGGAATGCGGAGAGTATGCCGGTCAGCCAGAAATAGGCGACCTCGTTCGGCACGACGCTCTCCTCGATCATCGCCGGGATCCAGGCGAACGGTCCATCGGCGCCGGCTTGCAACATCGCCAGCACCGGGATGATGCAGATGAAGATTCCGGCAAAGAGGATCGCGACCTCGAGGATCGGCTCCCAGGTGAAGCCGTTGGCTTCGCGGTGCTCGTTCGGCGTCAGCGCCAGCGAAAGGATCGCGATCCCAATCAGCACGACGTCGCGGACCAGCGCCGGCAACGCGAGCTTGGTTCCCCACACGTCGAATTCGATGCCCGATTTCCAGAGCGAGGAAGCGAGGATGACGCCGACGATCGCGCCGATCAGCAGGAAGTTGATGCCGCCCTGCAGGTACAGGTTCATCGGCGGCGGCAAGGGCTCGCCCACGGGCGTGATGCGACGGTCCTTGCGGTAGAACCAGAAATCGAGCGCAAGGAAGATCGCGAGCACCGTGCCGCCGAGAATCGCGGTCGGCTGCCAAAGATGCAGCGCGGGCCAGAAGAAATCCACGCCGCGCAGGTATCCGACGAACAACGGCGGATCGCCAAGCGGCGAGAGCGCGCCGCCGACATTGGCGACCAGGATGATGAAGAACACCACCACATGCGCATTGTGCAGCCGCGCCGCGTTCGCCCGCAGCAGCGGCCGGATCAGGATCATGGCGGCGCCGGTTGTCCCGACGATGCTGGCCACCAGCGTCCCCAACGCAAGGATCGCACCGTTGACGAGCGGCGTGCCGCGCAGATTGCCCGTCACCAAGATACCCCCCGCGACGACGTAGAGCGCGAACAGGAGCACGATGAAGCTCAGATACTCGCCGACCATCGCGTGCGCGAAGGCCGCAACCGCAGTCGGGATGTCATAGAGCGCGGAGATCGGAACGACGGCGAGCGCCGCCCACATGAAGGCGATCTTGCCGTAGTGGTGGTGCCAGATGCGCGGGAACAGCAGCGGACCGGTCGCGATGGTGAGCAGGATGCCGAAGAAGGGCAGCATCCAGGGCCATTCCAGCTCGGAGCCGTCGAGCGCGCCACCCGGCAGGTGCGAGGTGCCGGGCGGCAGCGCGCCGGGGTCGAGCACGGGCTCGGCGAAGCCCGCGCCGGGCGCGAGGGCCAGTAGCAACACGAACAAAAGCTGATGCATGTTCTTGTCATGCCCGCGAAAGCGGGCATCCAGTACTCACCGCTGCACGTTGTGCCGTACAGTCGTGCCACAAGCAAGTTGCGTGGATTACTGGATCATCCGCTTTCGCGGATGACGACAGCCCGAGTGTCTGGAAACGCGGACAAGATCCCGCGTCAATGCGCCTCGTCCCAATTGTCGGCGGCGCGCGCCTCGACCGCCAGCGGCACCGACAGCGAGAGCGCGGGCATCGGAGCCTCTTCCATCACCGCTCTGATCACCGGCAGCGTGTTCTCGACCTCGTCCGCCGGCACCTCGAACACCAGCTCGTCGTGCACCTGGAGCAGCATCTGCGCGTTGAGCTTCTTCTTCGCCAGCGCGCCATCCATGCGCACCATGGCGCGGCGGATGATGTCGGCGGCGGTGCCTTGCAGCCGTGCATTGATCGCGGCGCGCTCGTTGAAGGCGCGGATCGAGGGATTTGAATTGACGATGTCGGGATAATGGCACTTGCGGCCGAACAGCGTGGTTACATAGCCGTTCTTCTTGGCCGCGGCCTTGGTCTCGTCCATGTAGTCGCGGATGCCGGGGAAGCGCTCGAAATATTTCTTGATATAGGCCGCCGCTTCTTCGCGCGCGATCCCGAGTTGGTTGGCAAGCCCGAACGCCGAGATGCCGTAGATGATGCCGAAATTGATCGCCTTGGCGCGGCGGCGCACCTCGCCGGGCATGCCTTTCACCGGCACGCCGAACATTTCCGACGCCGTCATCGCGTGGATGTCGAGACCGTCGCGGAATGCCTTCTTCAGCGGCTCGACATTGCCGATCTCGGCCAGCAGCCGCAGCTCGATCTGCGAATAGTCGGCGGATGCGAGCTTGTGTCCGGGCGCGGCCACGAAAGCGCGCCTGATCTTGCGGCCCTCCTCGGTGCGAACTGGGATGTTCTGCAGATTCGGCTCGGAAGAGGAGAGGCGGCCGGTCGGCGTCGCCGCCAGCGCATAATTCGTGTGTACGCGCCTGGTGGTCGGATTGATGTAATCCGGCAATGCGTCGGTATAGGTCGATTTCAGCTTGGTGACCTGCCGCCACTCCAGGATCTTCTGCGGCAGCACGTGGCCCTGCTCGGCCAGCTCGTCGAGCACGCGCGCGCCGGTCGACCACTGGCCGGTCTTGGTCTTGACGCCGCCTTCGAGCCGCATCTTGCCGAATAGGATGTCGCCGAGCTGCTTGGGGCTGCCGGGATTGAACGAGGGATCGCCGGCCAGCTCGCGCACCTCCGCTTCCAGGCCGGCCGCGCGTTGCGCGAATTCGCCCGACAGCCGCGACAGCACCTGCCGGTCGACCGAAATGCCGCGCCGCTCCATGCGCGCGAGCACCGGCAGGAGCGGGCGCTCCAGCGTCTCGTAGACGTTGGTCATGTGCTCGGCGACGAGGCGCGGCCGCAGCACCTGCGTGAGCCGCAGTGCGATATCGGCATCCTCGGCGGCGTAGGGCGCGGCCCTCTCGAATTCGACGCAATCGAACGTGAGCTTGGCTTTTCCCGTTCCGATGACGGTGTTGTAGTCGATCGCCGTGTGATTGAAGTAGCGCGGCGCCAATGCGTCGAGACCGTGACCGAAACGTCCGGCGTCGAGCACGTAGGACATCAGCATGGTGTCGTCATGCGAGTGCGTATCGATGCCGCGCACCGCGAAAATCTGCCATTCGAATTTCAGGTTCTGTCCGATCTTGAGGACGCCGGGGTCCTCCAGCATCGGCTTGAGCGCGGCCAGCGCCTCCGCCTCCGATATCTGGCCGGGGGTCAGGCCGTCGCCGAACAGTCCGCTGGTTCCGCCGTTACCGGCCTTGCGATGGCCGAGCGGCACGTAGCAGGCCTCGTTCGGCGCCACCGCAAGCGCGAGGCCGCACAGCGGCGCCTGCATCGGGTCCTCGCCGGCGGTCTCGGCATTGATGGCGACGATGCCCGCATCGGTGGCGCGGGCGACCCATTGCCGGAGCCGGTCGAGGCTCTGCACGACCTCGTAGCAGGCGCGGTCGATCTTGGCATCGCGCGCGGCTTCGAGCCGGGCGGCCTGCAATGCCTGCGGCGCGAACTGGATCGGGCCGGCGGCGGGCGTGGGCTGCGGCCGAGTGCTCGGCCTCATCCCTCCCCCTGAAAGGGGGAGGGTGGCTGCTTGCGACGCAAGCGGTTGGGTGGGGCTCGCTGTGTGCGTCGGGGAGGGAGTGGAGCGCGTTGCGCCCTTGCCGACCTTCGCATCGGCTTCGATCTCCGCGGCTTCGACGCCGGAGAACTCCGCCACCCGCCGCGTCAGCGTGGTGAACTCCATCGCCTTGAGGAAGGCGATCAGCCGTTTGTAGTCCGGCTCGTGCACGGCAAGCTCGGCGAGCGGCACGTCGAGCTTGACCTTGTCGTCGAGCGTGACCAGCCGTTTCGACAGGCGGGCGCTCTCGGCATTGTCGATCAGCGTCTGCCGGCGCTTCTCCTGCTTGATCTCGACGGCGCGCGTGAGCAGGGTTTCGAGGTCGCCGTACTCGCCGATGAGTTGCGCCGCAGTCTTCACCCCGATGCCCGGCACGCCCGGCACGTTGTCGGTGGAATCGCCGATCAGCGCCTGCACCTCGATGACCTTGTCCGGCGGCACGCCGAATTTCTCGATCACCTCCGGGATGCCGATCTTCTTGTCCTTCATCGTGTCGTACATGATGACGCAGTCGTTCACGAGCTGCATCAGGTCCTTGTCGGACGACACGATGGTCGCCGTCGCTCCCTTCTCGCAGGCTTCGCGCGTGTAGGTCGCGATCAGGTCGTCGGCCTCGAAGCCGGCCTGCTCCAGGCAGGGAATGTCGAAGGCGTGGACGGCCTCGCGGATCAGGGCGAATTGCGGAATGAGATCGTCCGGCGGCGCCGAACGGTTGGCCTTGTATTCGGGATAGAATTCGGTGCGGAAGGTGCGCTCGGACTTGTCGAACACCACGGCGAGGTGGGTCGGCTGGTCTTCCGGCTTCATGTCGCGCAACAGCTTCCACAGCATGTTGCAGAAGCCGAGCACGGCATTGACCTGCAGTCCGTCCGACTTGCGATTGAGCGGCGGCAGCGCGTGGTAGGCGCGGAAGATGTAGCCCGAGCCGTCGACCAGGAAGACGTGATCGTTCGTTGCGGGCTTGCGGGATTTTTGAGCGGCGGCCATGGCCGGAATGTGGGCCGTCCGCGCCGTATTGGCAACGTCTCACCTCTTCTGTCATCGCCCGCGAACGCGGGCGATCCAGTAATCACCAGAATTTTTCTGTGGGCGCAGCGGAGGAATTCGCTACTGCGCGGGGCGCAGCACCATCGGCGCCTTGGGCGCGATCCAGAACCGTTCCGGCCGCTCGAACAGGAACCGCAACGGCGTGCGGCGCACGGCCCAGTACAGGATGAGCGCACCGAACAGGCCTGAGAGCGTCACCAGCACCGAGATCGTGCCGATGTCGGCGATCACACCGGTCTTGAGCAGGATGGTGCGGCTCGCCGCCATGCCGAGGAAGAAGGCGAGATAGATGACGATCGAATGCTCACCGCAATATCGCAGCGGCTTGAACAGGTCGCTCTTCGCCATCAGAGCGGAGATGGAGACCACGGCGGCGGCGCCGGCAAGCCCGAGCGACAGCGACACCAACGGCAGCGTGGAATACGCGTTGAAGACGAGGACGCCGTTGACCAGGCCCCACACCGTGAGTCCCGCCAGCGCGGTCTCGGGCTGGTTTTGCACATGGGTCGCCAGCGCGAAGATCCGCGGCGCCAGGATGTAGCCGGTGTAGAAATAGACGAAGCGGCTCGCGAACTCGTCGATGACCGTATAGCCGGTCTCGATCGTCGCGATCTCGAGCGCCGCGGCGAACAGCCAGAGCGCCAGCGGCGGGACATGCATGCCGCGCGCGAGCTTGGTGACGACGAAGAAGATCGGCAGCAGATAGATGAACCAGAGCGTACCGAAGGGCTCCCAGAAGGTTTCGAGGAACAGCCAGGCGGTGCCGGTAACGCCGTGCCCATGCACCAGACCGGGTGCCTTGAGCCCGAACTGGATCGCGGTCCACAGCAGATAGAAATAGACGAAATGCACCACCTTGCGATCGAGATAGGTCCGCCAGTTGCGGTCGATGACCTGCGCCAGGAACAGGCCCGAGATCAGGAAGAAGTCCGGCATCCGGAACGGCCGGGCGAATTCGACGACGTGGTGCAGCCAGCCTTCCTGATCGGCGGCCTGGCCGACGCCCAGGGTGGAATGCATCATCACGACGAAGACGATGCAGAAGCCCTTGGCGTAATCGACCCATTCGATCCGCCGGCGTCCGGAGGCATCGTCGGGAATCGGCAGGCGTGCCATTTCGGTCCTCATTTGTCTCATATACGGATGGACGCGTTTCAGTCGCCTTTACCCATTCACGAATAGTGCCAGGGGGCGAATTAGGCCGGCATTAACGATAATGGTCACGCTGACGATAATAATGGCGATGCTTTCGGTGGGCAGAACGGCGCGGCAGATGCTGCGGACTCCCTCTCCCCAACGGGGAGAGGGTTGGGGTGAGGGGGTTCGAGCTTATCGAAAGGCATTAACCCCTCACCCCACCCCTCTCCCAATGGGAGAGGGAGCCGGCTGTGCTCGCCGCGAGGTCTTGCCCTGAACGAACGTGCATTCATGCATACGGCTTTACCCATCGATGCGGCGCTGCCGGAGCTGACGGCAGCGCTGCGCACACGCAACGCGGCCGTGCTGGTGGCGCCGCCCGGCGCCGGCAAGACCACGCGCGTGCCGCTGGTGCTTGCCGCTGAACCGTGGGCGCATGACCGTAAGATCGTCGTGCTCGAGCCGCGGCGGCTTGCCGCACGCGCGGCAGCGTCATGGATGGCGGCGACGATCGGCGAGGAGGTCGGCAAGACCGTCGGCTATCGCGTGCGCTTCGGCTCTAAGGTGTCGCGCGCGACCCGGATCGAGGTCGTCACCGAAGGCGTGTTCACGCGCATGGTGCTCGACGATCCCTCGCTCGAGGGTGTCGCTGCCTTGCTGTTCGACTAGTTCCATGAGCGCTCGCTCGATGCCGATCTGGGCCTGGCGCTGGCGCGCGACGTGCAGCAAGGCCTGCGCGAAGACCTGAAGCTGCTGGTGATGTCCGCGACCATCGACGGCGCGCGGGTGGCGAGGCTGCTCGGTGACGCGCCGGTGATCGCGAGCGAGGGCCGCGCGTTTCCCGTGGAGACACGCTATCTCGGACGCGATCCGGTGGCGCCGATCGAACGCCAGGTCGCGGAGGCGGCGTTGCGCGTGTTGCGGGCCGAGCCGGGGTCGGTGCTTGCCTTCCTGCCCGGCGCCGGCGAGATCCGCCGTTGCGAGACGATGCTGCGCGAACGCCTTGACGATCCTGCGGTCGATATCGTCCCGCTGTTCGGCGCGCTCGAAGCCGATGTGCAGGACCGCGCGATTACGCCGTCGCCTGCCGGGCGACGCAAGGTCGTGCTCGCGACTTCGATCGCCGAGACCTCGCTGACCATCGAGAGCGTGCGTATCGTGGTCGATTCCGGGCTTTCACGGGTGCCGCGCTACGAACCCGATGTCGGGCTCACGCGACTCGAAACGGTGCGGGTCTCGCGTGCTTCCGCCGACCAGCGTCGCGGCCGCGCCGGACGCACGGAGCCGGGCGTTTGCTACCGGCTCTGGGACGAGCCGCAGACCGCTTCGCTTGCACCATCGAGCGCGCCGGAAATCCTCGCTGCCGATCTCACCGGTCTCGTGCTCGATCTCGCGCAGTGGGGCGTCGCTGATGCGGCCAAGCTCGATTTCCTCGATCCGCCGCCGCGGCCGGCATGGTCGGAGGCGAAGACGCTGCTGACCGAGTTGGGCGCGATCGACGGCGATGGCCGCATCACCGCTGAAGGGCGGGCGCTGCGGCAACTGCCGCTGCCGCCACGGGTCGCGCGCATGGTGGTCGACGCTGCCGCGGCAGGCGAAGCCGCGCTTGCCGCGGATATCGCGGTCGTGCTGACCGAACGCGGCCTCGGCGGCAACGATGTCGACCTGACGCACCGGATCGATTCCTTCCGCCGCGACCGTTCGCGCCGCAGCCAGGAGGCGCGCGCCATGGCAAAGCGGTGGGCGCAGGTTGCTACGCCGGCAGGCCCGGCGCGAGCGGACGACCTATCGCCGGGCGCACTGCTTGCGCTCGCATTTCCCGACCGCATCGCGAGAAGCCGCGGCGTGGGCGGCGCCTTCCTGCTCGCCAACGGCCGCGGCGCTACTGTCGATCAGGCGTCGGCGCTGTCGCGCGAGCGATACCTGGCGGTGGGCGAACTGGCCGGCGCAGCCGCACAGGCGCGCATCCTGCTGGCCGCGCCGTTGATGCTTGCCGAGATTGAGGCGCATTTCGGCGCGCGCATCGAGACGCGCGACGAGATCGCGTTCGACGCTGCCGCCGCAAGCCTGCGCGCGCGGCTTCTGCGCCGGCTCGGTGCGGTAGTGCTGTCCGAGCAACCGAAGAAGGTCGAGCCGACCGACGAGGCCGCACGCCTGCTTGCCGAGGGAATCGCGAAGCTTGGCATTGACCGGCTACCGTGGACCAAATCGCTGCGCCAATGGCGCGATCGCGTGATGTTTCTGCGCCGCGCCGAAGGCGACGAATGGCCGGACCTGTCGGACGCCGCGCTGGCGGAGACGGCGGCCGGGTGGCTCGCGACCGCGCTCGCCGGTAGGACCGCACTGGCGCAATTCGGCGGCGACGATCTGACGAATGCGTTGCACGGCCTGCTGCCGTGGCAGCTTCGCCGCCGCCTCGACGAGGAGGCGCCGACGCATTTCACTGCGCCGACGGGTTCGGCGGTGCCGATCGACTACGAGGCCGAGGAGGGCCCCAAGATCGCGATCCGGGTGCAGGAGTTGTTCGGCCTCGACCGACACCCGTCGATCGCGGGCGGGCGCGTGCCGCTGGTGATCGAGCTGCTCTCGCCCGCGCACCGGCCGGTGCAGGTCACGCGCGACCTGCCGGGGTTCTGGCGCGGCAGCTATGCGGCGGTGAAATCCGAGATGAAGGGCCGCTATCCGCGCCATCCCTGGCCGGAGAACCCGCTGAGCGCACCCGCGACCCGTCGCGACAAGCCGCGCGGGACCTGATCATTGCAATTTGAACGATTGCGTTCAGCGGACGCTCACCAGCGTTCCGGAAAACGACGGTCCTGCGTGCTCGCCGTTACCACGCATTTGCCGGAGGCGTGTACCGAGGGACCATGTTCCGTATTGTCATCGCATGCCTGATCCTGCTCGGCGGCGGGGTGTTCGCCGTGCGCCACATCGAGGCCACCACCCGCACGCCGGCGGCCATGACGGCCGCGCCGGCTCCGGTATCGTCGTCTCCATCCGCGCGTAACGTCGTCCTGACCAAAGGACGCAACGGCCACTTCGCGGTGGATGCCCGCGTCGATGGCCGGCGGCTGGCGTTCCTGGTCGACACCGGCGCGTCCCACATCGCGCTGCGCGAAAGCGATGCGCGGCGGGTCGGGATCTATCCGCGTGCGAGCGATTACACCGTCAAGGTCCGCACCGCCAACGGCATCGCCAAGGCAGCCTGGGCGGAACTGCGGACCGTCGAGGTCGGCGATATTCTGGTGCGCAACGTACGCGCGCTGGTGCAGCCTGACGAGGCGCTTGGGGTCAACCTGCTCGGCATGTCGTTCCTCTCGCGCGTGCGCTGGACGCATGACCGCGGCCGGCTGGTGCTGGAGCAGTAGGCTCTCGCCCGCCGCCTCCGCCGTCATCACCCCGCGAAAGCGGGTGATCCAGTAACCGCCAAGGCATCCTGTAGGACGCGGCCGCTCTATTCCGGCTTTGCTGCGGAGTACTGGATGGCCCGCCTTCGCGGGCCATGACACCCCGAGGGCTTCGCGAAGGCTATTCCTTCGCCGAGATCGGCTTGCCGGAATATGTCTTGCCCAGATGGCCGGCCATCGGCTCGCTCATCTCGCCGCACCCGACAAAACCGACCTTCATCATGATATGCGCTCCGTTCGAGTTTGCTTGTTCCCGGAAATCATATTGGCGCGCTTTCCTAACGCCAATGCCTGCGCTATGCCTCGGCGCGAAACATTGAGAATTGTGATGTTCCCGAAGCCAAAGCCCGCGCTGACGCCCAATACCTACGCCTATGAATCGGAGCCGCTGGTGAAGCCCACCGGCTTCCGCGAATACGACGCGCGCTGGCTGCTCGGCTCCGAGATCAACATGATGGGCATCCAGGCGCTGGGGCTTGGGCTCGGTACCCTGATCCGCGAGCTTGGCGTTGCGCCGGAGATCGTGACCGCCCACGATTTCCGCGGCTATTCCGCGTCGGTGAAGACGTCGCTGATCTCCGGACTGCTCGCGGCCGGCTGCAAGGTGCACGACATCGGCCTGGTCACCACGCCGATGGCCTATTTCGCGCAATTTGATCTCGACGTGCCGTGCGTGGCGATGGTCACCGCCTCGCACAACGACAACGGCTGGACCGGCGTGAAGATGGGCGCCAACCGGCCGCTGACATTCGGGCTGGACGAGATGACGCGGCTCAAGGACATCGTGCTCAACGCGCGCTTCGACGCGCGCGGCGGCGGCTTCTACCAATTCCACGAGAACTTTCCCGCGCGCTACATCGCCGACCTCACCGAGCGGCCGAAACTCAAGCGCAAGCTGAAGGTCGTCTGCGCCTGCGGCAACGGCACCGCCGGCGCCTTCGCACCGCGCGTGCTGGAAGCGGTGGGCTGCGAGGTCGTCCCGCTCGACTGCGAGCTCGACCACACCTTCCCGCGCTACAACCCGAACACCGAAGACATGAAGATGCTGCACGCGATGGCAGACGCCGTGCGCGCGCACAAGGCGGACGTCGCGCTCGGCTTCGACGGCGACGGCGACCGCTGCGGCGTGGTCGACAACGAGGGCGAGGAAATCTTCGCCGACAAGGTCGGCGTGATGCTGGCGCGCGATATCTCAGCGCAACAGAAGGGCGCGACGTTCGTCGCCGACGTGAAATCCACCGGCCTGTTCATGACCGATCCGGTGCTGAAGGCGAACGGCGCCAAGGCCGACTACTGGAAGACCGGGCACTCCTACATGAAGCGCCGCGTCAACGAGATCGGCGCGGTCGCGGGCTTCGAGAAGTCAGGCCATTTCTTCTTCAACAAGCCGCTCGGCCGCGGCTATGACGACGGCCTCATCTTCGCGCTCGCGGTCTGCGACATGCTCGACCGCAATCCCGCAAAGAGCATGGCCGACCCGAAGAACGCGCTGCCGAAGACCTGGTCGTCGCCGACCATGTCTCCGCACTGCGACGACGAGATCAAATACGGCATCGTCGACGAGATCGTCGCGCATTATGAAGCTGCGCAGAAGCGGGGCGACAAGGTCGCGGGGCAGGGCATCCGCGATCTGGTCACCGTGAACGGCGTGCGCGTCACCGTGGAGGACGGCACCTGGGGCCTGGTGCGCGCCTCCTCGAACAAGCCGGAGCTGGTCGTGGTGGTTGAAAGCCCGGTGTCGGAAGCGCGCATGCGCGACATGTTCAAGGCGGTGGATGCGGTCATCCGCACCTATCCCAAGGTCGGCGAATACAACCAGACGATTTGATTCCGAAATATGTCAATGACGGTGCCGCGAACTCTGCGGCTCCTCGCCCCGCAAGCGAGAGAGGTGGAACTCGTGGCGCGCCCCACCTGACATCCATTTCAGTCGTTAGGCGACTCGGTAGAGCGCCCGCGGATTGTCCCAGAACGCTTTGGTGGCAAGCTCCACGCCCAGCACGCGCTCGACAAGGTCGATGTCGGTCACCGCGAACGGCCGCTCCGCCCGCGTCGAGGGGAGGTCGGTGCCGAACACGAGCGCACCCGGGTTCGCCTGCGCGATCCTTTCGAGCGCGTTCTCCACATTGAGCTTCACGCGGCCGAAGCCGGTCGCCTTCACTTTCGCCCCGGCCTTCGCCAGCTCGACCACCGTCGGCAGGCCAGCCTCGGTCATGCCGAGATGGTCGAGGACGATCTGCGGCAGCTTCGTCAGCCGGCCGGTATGCGGTTTGAGCGTTGCGGCGTCGGCATAGATCTCGGCGTGCCAGCCGGCGACTCCATGGCAGCGCGCCGCCAGCGCCATCAGATCGTCCACGTCGTCGATCCGCCCGCGGAAGAGATTGAAGCGAAGCGCGCGCACGCCTGCTGCGGCAAGCCGCGAGATCTCCGCATCGGGCAGATCGGGCGGGATCTGGGCCACGCCGACCCAGCCCTGGCCGAGCTGCTTCAGCGCCTCGATCAGGTAGCTCTGGTCGTATCCCTGGAACGAGCCCGACACCACGGCGCCCCCCGTGATGCCGAGCGGGCGCGCCTGCGCCAGATAGTCGTCCAGCCGAAAATGCGGCGGCGTATAGCCCTGATTGGCGATAACCGGAAAGCGATGGTCGATGATGTGGCAGTGGCTGTCGAACAAGCGTCGTTCGGGCGGGCTCACGTGCTCAATTCCCAGCTCAGTCCGCCACTTCCTCGAACGTCGCGCGGTAAGTATGCGCCGGATAGACGCCGAGGATTTTCATTTCCTTGGAGTAGAACGCGAGCTCCTCGAAAGCGAGGACGAGGTTGCGATCTTCCGGATGACCCTCGACATCGGCGTAGAACTGCGTGGCGAAGAAGTTTCCTTCGATCATGTAGCTTTCGAGCTTGGACATGTTCACGCCGTTGGTGGCGAAGCCACCGAGCGTCTTGTAGAGCGCGGCCGGCACGTTGCGTACCCGGAACAGAAACGTCGTGATGATCGGCCCCGCGCCGCTCTTCGCCCATTTGGATTCGCGCGACAGCACGATGAATCGCGTCGTGTTGTGCGCTTCGTCCTCGACGTCGGCGGCGAGGATGTCGAGCCCGTAGATTTCGGCGGCGAGCCGCGTCGCGATGGCCGCGCGGGACGTGTCTCCGACCTCGGCGATTTCGCGCGCCGAGCCTGCCGTATCGGCCGCCACCACCGGCCTGATGCCGAGCTGGCGGATGATCTTGCGGCACTGCCCGAGTGCGTGGACGTGGCTCTCGACGGTCTTGATGCCGTCGAGCGTTGCGCCCTTCGGAGCCATCAACTGATGGCGCACGGGCATGAAATGCTCGGCCACGATGTGCAGCCCGGAGTCCGGCATCAGATGGTGTATGTCCGCGACCCGGCCCGCGACCGAATTCTCGATCGGAATCATTCCGAGCTGGCACTCGCCACCCGCAATGGCGGCGAAGGCATCCTCGAAGGTCGCGCAGGCGACGGCTTCAGCCTCAGGATAGACCTCGCGGATCGCAAGGTGCGAATTCGCGCCCGGCTCTCCCTGGAATGCCACTCTGATCGGTGTTGCCATGGTTTCCGGTACCTGCAGTCGAAACGCAGGTCAACGCCCGGCAGACAGCAATTTGCGGGCGCGCGCCAACTCCTCCGGCGTGTCCACCCCGAGCGGTGCGCTGTCGACAATCATGACATCGATCCGCATTCCAGCCTCGAGCGCACGCAACTGTTCGAGCCGTTCACGGCGTTCGAGCGGGGAGGGCGGCAGGCGCACGAAGCGCTCCAGCGCCGCCCGCCGATAGGCGTAGAGCCCGATGTGATGATAGAGCGGGCCGTCACCTGTGGGCGCGGTCGCGCGCGTGAAATAGAGCGCGCGCAGCCGGTTCGGCGCGACCGGGGAGCCGACCACCTTCACCACGTTGGGATCGTCGCGCTCCTCGCTCCGCACGATCTCGGCGGCGAGCGTTCCGATGTCCACCTGCGCGTCGGCGAGCGGCGATATCGCGGTGCGGATATCGGCGGGCGCAAGCGTCGGCAGATCGCCCTGGACATTGACGACGATCCCGCAACGCGACGCCGGATCGGCGGCGGCAAGCGCCTCGAAGATGCGGTCCGAGCCGCTGACAAGGTCTGCGCGCGTCATCACCGCTCGGCCGCCTGCCTTTTCGACGCAGGTTGCGATCGCCTCGGAATCGGTCGCGATGACGACCTCGCCGACGTCGGCCTCCCGGGCGCGGCGCAGGACGTGCACGATCATCGGCTCGCCGGCGATGTCGGCGAGCGGCTTGCCGGGCAATCGCGTCGAGGCCATGCGGGCCGGGATGAGGATGAGGACGTTGCTGTCGGCCATCGCTGGCGAGTCCGCGCCGAAAACCGCAGGTGAATCCACCGCCGCCGGGTTATACGGGTTGCCAGCGACGGGGCAACCGGTTATCTGTCCCGCCGCCGCAAGGCCCCCTCCTTTTCCGCGTTTGGAGCCAGGACGCGATGGACTCGTTTGAACTTAACAAGATCATGGGTGCGATCCTCGGCACCTGCCTCGGCGTATTGTCGCTCAACATCGCGGCCAACGCGATCTTTACGCCCGAAAAGCCGGCGAAGCCCGGCTACGAGATCGTGGTGCCCGAGAAGGCCGCCCCCGGCCAGAAGAAAGCCCCGGCAAAACCCGAGGTGCCGATCGAGCAGCTCCTGGCGAAGGCCGATATCGGGCGCGGCGAAACCGCCGCCAAGAAGTGCGCGACCTGTCACACCTTCGATAAGGGCGGACGCAATCTGGTCGGTCCCAACCTCTATGGCGTCATCGGCCGCGACAAGGCCTCCGTGAAAGGCTTCAACTATTCAGCGGCGATGAAGAAGGTGGCCGGCGTGTGGACGGTCCAGGATGTCGATCACTTCATCCGGCAGCCCAAGTCGATGATTCCCGGAACCATCATGACTTTTGCCGGGGTTTCGCGCGCCGGCGAGCGGGCGGACCTCATCGCTTTCCTCAACAGCAAGGCGGACAATCCGAAGCCATTGCCGAAGGCAGCCGAAGCGCCGGCCGAGGGCAAGGCGCCGCCTGCCGCAGACAAAGCAAAGCCGGTCGAAGGCAAGGCGAAATAGGCAAACGTTGTACAGCGGCATGCTCCGATGGCCGGGCCGACGCCCGGCCATTTGCATTTGGACCGGTTGCGGCCGGTTCCAGACCACATACTTGTGATGCCGGGATCGGCGCATCGCTGCCGGCGTGTGTGGCGATTCATCGAAATTCGGACATAATCCGTGCGAACGGTGGTTTCCTTCCGGAGAACGCATGAAACTCACCCGTAGGATCCTTCTGCGCAGCGGCGCGGTCGCGCTCGCGGCCCCGGTCCTCGACACGTTTGGCCTTGAACCGGTCGTCGGTCCGGCTGCCGCGCAGGAACAGACGTGGCAGCATGGGCTGTCGCTGTTCGGCGACGTCAAGTATCCGGCCGGCTTCAAGCACTTCGCTTACGTCAATCCGCAGGCGCCCAAGGGCGGCGCGCTCCGGATGATCGCCATCGGCAGCTTCGACAATTTCAACATGACGGTCTCCGGCGTCCGCGGTTCGCTGGCGGCCGGAATCACTCTCATCCACAACACGCTGATGACGAGCGCGCTCGACGAGGTGTCCACCGAATACGGGCTCGTCGCGGAGTCGGTTCGGCATCCCGCGGACTTCGCTTCGGTGACCTATCGACTGCGCGCATCGGCGCGCTGGCACGACGGCAAGCCCGTGACTGTCGAGGACGTCGTCTTCTCGCTCGAGATGTTCAAGAAGCATCATCCGCAGTTCTCCGCCTACTACCGGCACGTGACCAAGGCGGAGAAGACCGGCGAACGCGACGTGACTTTCACGTTCGACAGTCCGGGCAATCGCGAACTGCCGCAGATCGTCGGGCAGCTCTACATCCTGCCCAAGCATTGGTGGGAAGGAACCGATTCGTCCGGCCGCAAGCGCGATGTCGGCGCCACCACGCTCGAGCCGCCGCTTGGCTGCGGGCCGTACCGGGTCAAGAGCTTCGTCGCGGGGCGCACCGTCGTCTACGAGCGGGTGAAGGGCTATTGGGGCAACGACGTGAGCGTCAATGTCGGAAGCAACAACTTTGATGAGGTCCGGTTCGAGTACTTCCGCGACACCACCGTCGCGCTCGAAGCGTTCAAGGGCGACAACATCGATTGGCGCACCGAGAACAGCGCGCTGAACTGGGCGACCCGCTACGACTTCCCTGCACGACACGACAAGCGGGTGCTGCTCGAAGAGTTCCCGATCCGCAGCCAGGGCATCATGCAGGCGTTCGTGTTCAACACGCGGCGCGAGAAGTTCAAGGACTCGCGGGTACGGCTGGCGTTCAACTACGCGTTCGATTTCGACGAGATGAACAAGCAGCTCTTCTTCGGGCAATACACGCGGATCGCAAGCTATTTCGAGGGTACCGAGCTTGCCGCGCGCGGAATGCCGGAAGGCGAGGAGTTCGCGATCCTCGAAACCGTTCGCGACAAGGTGCCGCCCGAAGTGTTCAAGGCGCCTTACACCAATCCCACCGGCGGCAATCCGCAAAAGGTGCGCGCGAATCTGCGCGAGGGCGTGCGGCTGCTACGGGCGGCCGGCTACGAGGTGCGCAATCGCAGGCTTGTCTCGGTAAAGACCGGCGAGCCGATGACGATCGAGTTTCTGACCGAAAGCCCGAGCTTCGAGCGGGTTCTGCTGTTCTACAAGCCGGCGCTGGAGCGGCTCGGCGTGGCGGTGAGCGTGCGCACGGTCGACGATGCCCAGTACGAGAACCGGCTGCGAAGCTGGGACTACGATGCGATCATCGCCTCCTGGGGCCAATCGCTGTCGCCCGGGAACGAGCAGCGCGGCTATTGGGGCTCGGCCGCCGCCGATCAGCCCGGCTCGCGCAATCTGATCGGGATCAAGAATCCCGCCATCGATGCGCTGATCGAGCGCGTGATCTTTGCGAAGGACCGCGCCGAGCTGGTCGCCGCCACCAAGGCGCTCGACCGCGTCCTGCTGTGGAACCAGTACGTCGTGCCGCAATGGACCTATGGCAAGGTGCGCAGCGCACGCTGGGACCGCTTCGGCCGTCCGGCGGAATTGCCGCGCTACGGCGCGGCGGCATTTCCGACCATCTGGTGGTGGGACGCGCAGAAGGCGGCCAAGACGGGATCGCGCCAGTGACTTTTCCACCCCGTCGCCGGGGGCATGACGATCGCGGCCTCTCGCGGCGCGAAACGCTGATCCTCGGCGGCGCTGCCGCGGCGCTGGCCGCGCTGCCGCAGGCTGTCGGCGCGGAAGAGGCCGAGCGCCACGGCATCTCCGCCTTCGGCGACCTGAAGTATCGCGCCGACTTCAAGAACTTCGACTATGTCGAGCCGAAGGCGCCGAAGGGCGGGTTGTTCTCCCAGATCGGCTCGACCCGGCAGTACAATCAGAATTTCCTCACCTTCAATTCGCTCAACAGCTACATCTTCAAGGGCGATGCCGCGCTCGGCATGGAGCGCACCTTCGCGACCTTGATGGCGCCCGCCGGCGACGAGCCGGATTCATTCTACGGTCTTGCCGCGCGTTCGGTCCGCATCTCGGAGGACAGGCTCACCTATCGCTTCCGGATGCGGCCCGAAGCGGCGTTTCACGACGGCAGCCGCCTGACGGCGCATGACGTGGCCTTCTCCTTGAAAATCCTCAAGGAGAAGGGGCACCCAATCATCACCCAGCTCATGCGCGACGTGGCCGGCGTCGAGGCGAAGGACGACGCAATCGTAGCGGTGCGTTTTGCGCCCAATCGCGGCCGCGACGTGCCGTTGTTCGTGACAACGCTGCCGATCTTCTCGCGCGCCTACTATGCGAAGCATCCCTTCGACGAGACGTCGCTGGAGACGCCGCTCGGATCCGGTCCCTACAAGGTCGGCCGCTTCGAGGTCGGCCGCTTCATCGAGTACGACCGGGTCAAGGACTGGTGGGGCGCCAGCCTTCCAGTGTCGGTCGGCCTGAACAATTTCGACGTGTTGCGTTACGAGTTCTATCGCGATCGCGATATCGCTTTCGAAGGGTTCACCGGACGCAACTATCTTTTTCGCGAGGAATTCACCTCGCGCATCTGGGCGACCCGATACAACTTCCCTGCCATCCGCGACGGACGCGTGAAGCGCGATGTGCTGCCGGACGATACGCCCTCGGGTGCGCAGGGCTGGTTCTTCAACACGAGGCGCGAGAAGCTCAAGAGCCGCGCGTTGCGCGAGGCCTTCATCCTGGCGTTCGATTTCGAATGGACCAACAAGTCGATCATGTACGGCTCCTACGACCGCACGCATTCGGTGTTCCAGAATTCCAACATGATGGCCAAGGGCCGGCCTGGCGCCGACGAGCTGGCGCTACTGGAGCCGTTCCGCGGCAGGGTCGCGGACGAAGTGTTCGGCGAGCCGTTTGTGCCGCCGGTGTCCAACGGATCGGGTCAGGACCGCGCGCTGCTGCGCAAGGCCACCGCGCTGCTGAAAAAGGCGGGCTATGTCATCAAGGACCGCAAGTGCATCTCGCCGAAAGGCGAGCCAATCAATGTCGAGTTTCTCATCGACGAGCCGTCGTTCCAGCCGCACCATATGCCGTTCATCAAGAATCTCGCGACGCTGGGCATCGACGCGAGCCTGCGCGTCGTCGATCCGGTGCAATACCGCAAACGGGTGGACGATTTCGACTTCGACCTCGTCGTGCAGCGATTCAGCTTCTCGAGCACGCCGGGCGACTCGCTGCGCAGCTATTTCACCTCGCAGGCCGCCGCCCTGAAGGGTTCGCAAAATCTTGCGGGCATCGCCGATCCGGCGATCGACGCGCTGGTCGATCAGATCATCGCAGCCGAAAGCCGGCCGGCGCTGGTGACCGCGTGCAAAGCGCTCGACCGCGTGATCCGCGCCGGACGATACTGGATTCCGCATTGGTACAAGGCATCGCACTGGATCGCGTTTTGGGACGTCTTCGGCAGGCCCAAGACGAAGCCGCGGTTTTCGCGCGGCATCCCCGAAACCTGGTGGTACGACCGCCGGAAGGCGGAAAAGACTCAGAAGAAGGGCTGAACTGGCCGCTTTGCGTCTGCAAATCTTGCCGGCTTTTAATGTTCCTGCGCCCCCGTTCTGGTCCAAACGGTGCGGGCATGTGTTAAGCAGGTGGGCCGTATCGGCCCTTGGAATCGACTTATGACGACGCGCTAACGAACGATCGAAACCTATGGCGGCTTACATCATCCGGCGCCTGCTGTTCATCATTCCGACCGTATTCGGGATGATGCTGGTTGCCTTCGTGGTCGTTCAGTTTGCGCCCGGCGGTCCGGTCGAGCGGGTGCTGGCGACGCTCTCCGGCGCCGATACGGGCGCCGGCTCGCGCATCCCCGGCGGCGGGCAGGGTGGAGATTTCGGCGCGCGCGGGCAGCAGGGCGCTTCGCAGCTCGACGGCGCGGCGTCGAAATATCGCGGCGCGCAGGGCCTCGACCCGAAATTCATCGCCAGCCTGGAGAAGCAGTTCGGCTTCGACAAGCCGGCGCATGAACGCTTCTTCCTGATGCTGTGGAACTACATTCGCTTCGATTTCGGCAAGAGCTATTTCCGCGACGTCAGCGTCCTCGAGCTGATCAAGGAGAAGCTGCCGGTCTCGATATCGCTTGGCCTTTGGTTGACGTTGCTGACCTACCTGATCTCGATTCCGCTCGGTATCCGCAAGGCGATCCGGGACGGCTCGGCGTTCGACGTGTGGACGTCGGGCATCGTGATCATCGGCTATGCATTGCCGGGCTTCCTGATCGCGGTGCTGCTGATCATTCTGTTTGCGGGCGGTTCGTTCTACGCGATCTTCCCGCTGCGCGGCCTGACCTCGGAGAACTGGGCGCTAATGCCGTGGTGGCAGCAGCTGCTCGACTATTTCTGGCATCTGGTGCTGCCGCTGACCGCGATGGGGCTTTCGGCCTTCGCGACCATGACGCTGCTCACCAAGAACTCGTTCCTCGACGAGATTCGCAAGCAATACGTGCTCACCGCGCGCGCCAAGGGATGCAGCGAACGCCAGGTGCTCTATGGGCACATCTTCCGCAACGCGATGCTGATCGTGATCGCCGGCTTTCCCGGCGCCTTCGTGCATGCCTTCTTCACCGGCTCGCTGCTGATCGAAGTCATCTTCTCGCTCGACGGGCTGGGCCTGCTTGGATTCGAGAGCCTCCTCAACCGCGACTATCCGGTCGTGTTCGCCACGCTCTATATCTTCGGGCTGATCGGCATGGTCGTGACGCTGATCTCCGACCTCACCTACACCTGGGTCGATCCGCGCATCGACTTCGAGAGCCGGGAGGTCTGAGTGGACGACCGGACGGCGGTGCAAGTTCGCGAGACCGCGGCGCCGCCGAGCGCAGATGCTGCACCGGCGGCGCGCGGACGGTTTTCGCTCTCGCCGATCAACCGGCGCCGCTGGCAGAACTTCAAGGCCAACCGGCGCGGTTACTGGTCGCTCTGGATTTTTCTCGTCCTGTTCGTCGTTTCGCTGTTCGCCGAGGTTGTCGCCAACGACAAGCCATTCCTCATCCGCCTTGACGGACGCTTCTATTTTCCGGTGTTCGTGACCTATCCGGAAACCGCGTTCGGCGGCGAGTTCGAAACCGCGGCGGATTATCGCGATCCTTACCTGCGCGACCTGATCGCCAAGAAGGGCGGTACCGTGCTCTGGCCGCCGATCCGCTACTCCTACAACACCCACAATCTCGATTTGCCGACGCCGGCGCCCTCGCCGCCGACCTGGTCGCTGACCGAGGAGCAATGCAAGTCCGTGGTCCAGAAGAAGGGCCTCACGAGCTGCCGCGACCTCGAATACAACTGGCTCGGCACCGACGATCAGGGCTTCGACGTGGTCGCGCGGCTGATCTACGGATTCCGGGTGTCGGTTCTGTTCGGTCTGGTGCTGACGATCATCTCATCGATCGTCGGCGTCATGGCCGGCGCTGTGCAGGGCTATTTCGGAGGCTGGACGGACCTCCTGTTCCAGCGCTTCATCGAGATCTGGACCTCGGTGCCGTCGCTCTATCTGCTGCTGATCGTGTCGTCGGTGCTGGTGCCGGGATTCTTCGTGCTGATCGGCATCCTGCTGTTGTTCTCCTGGGTGTCGCTGGTCGGGCTGGTGCGCGCGGAATTCCTGCGCGGCCGCAACTTCGAATACATCCAGGCCGCCCGCGCGCTCGGCGTGTCGAACGCGCGAATCATGTTCCGGCACCTGTTGCCGAACGCCATGGTGGCGACCATGACGTTCCTGCCGTTCATCCTCTCGGGTGCCGTCATGACCTTGACCGCGCTCGATTTCCTCGGCTTCGGCCTGCCGCCCGGCTCGGCCTCGCTGGGCGAGATGCTCAAGCAGGGCAAGGCCAACATCCAGGCGCCGTGGCTCGGCCTGTGCGGCTTCTTCACGGTGGCGATCATGCTGTCGCTGTTGATCTTCATCGGCGAGGCGGTCCGGGACGCGTTCGATCCGAGAAAGACGTTCCGGTGATGCGTTTTGCATAGAATCTTGCAAGCGAAGCCTGCGTTTAGTATATGTCGACCATGCGAAACGTATCAGAGCTGTTC
>JBOHIG010000382.1:0-1597 GCA_050725815.1 Xanthobacteraceae bacterium | reverse complement strand
CGCGCCGGTGCCCGGCAGGTCGGGCCGCTCGACACCGTGGCGCTGCAGCACGTGACGCACCCACAATTGCGGGCCGAACACGATTGCCAGGACGATCAGCGCGCCGAGCGCGATCAGGATGGGCATGGGCCGGCATCACCAATGCAGCGCGGAACGAGCTGTAGCCCGGATGGAGCGTAGCGTAATCCGGGAGAGGCTGCCCCGCATTTCGCTTCGCTCCATGCGGGCTATAAGCGCCAACAAATCACGCCCACTTCAGCCGTTCGAGGATGGCGCGGCCCATGATCCAGTCCTTGTCCTGCTCGCTCAGGAAGTCGAGCGTCTCGGTGAAATGCGTGACGCGCTGGCGGTAGGTCGCCTTGGCGAAGACATTGGTGAGGTCGGTGCCCCAGTAGCAGCGGCGTGGCCCGTAGGCGTCGAACACGCGCTTCAGATGCTCGGTCATATCCTTGAACGGATACGGCTCGAGCGAGCTCGAGGCGAGGTTCGACATCTTGATGCTCACGTTCGGGTATTTCGCGAGCGCGACCGCCTGCGCGATGGCGGCCGGAATCCCCTTCTTCTTGGCGATGCGCGCGTTCACGCCCATGTGGTCGATGATGAGCGGCAGCCCGGGATGGCGCGCCGCGATCTTGTCGAACATATTCACCCGGCCGAACGCCAGGAACATCACCGGCAGCCCCGCCTTCTCGGCCGCCGGCCAGAACCAGTCGGCGGTGCCGTCCGACAACCAGCCGATCATGGTGGGATTGTTGAACGTCACCCGCACGCCGAGCATGCCCGGCTGCTCCTTCCATTTCGGCAGCCGCTCGGCCGATTTCGGATTCTCCAGCGGGATGCGTCCCATGACCGCGAAGCGGTTGGGATAACGCCTGGCGACCCCGAGCGCATAGTCGTTGATGTCATTCAGGCCCGGCGGCACGATGACCACGCGGTCGACGCCGGCCTCGTCCATCATCGGCAAGGCGCGCTCGACCGTAAACGGCTCAGGCAATTGCGGCTTGGCGCCCTTGACCCATCGATAGTCCGGCGAATCCGCCTTCCACAAATGCACCTGCGCATCGACGATGGTGCGCTTCTTCGCGGGCTGCGCCTGCGCGACCTGCGAGGTCGCAAGCGCCGAGCTGGCGGCGAGCGTGGAGCCGAGGAATTTGCGTCGTGAAAGCATGGTTGTCCTCCCTGTTTTGCGCCGGCATTTTTGCTGTGCTCGCGTTCAAAAAAAGAATCTCTGGTCCGCTCATTCCCGCGCAATCGGCGCCTCCCTCCTTCGCTGGAGCTTCGGAGGGGTCGGGCGTTGCCCGTCGAAGCCTTGCCCGTCGAACCCTTGCCGACGACGGTCGCGGGGACGAACGGGAAATGAGAGTCCGCTCCACGAACCCGCACTAATCCGCGAACTGGCCCGCCGCTTTGATGACCGGTCCCCAACGGTCGACCTCGGCGAGCAGGTGCTTGCGGTTCGCCTCCGGCGTCGCCAGCTCCTGCGCGATCGGGTCGGTGTTGATGTTGGCGAAGCGCTTGATCAGGTCCGGGTCCTTGAGCGCAGTCCGCAACGCGGCGGAAAGCTTCTGCACCGCCGCGGGCGGCGTGTTCGCCGGCG
>JBOHIG010000381.1:0-10690 GCA_050725815.1 Xanthobacteraceae bacterium | reverse complement strand
GATCCTCTCCCATTGATCGTCCCGAAGGGCATAGCGGCGCATCTGTCAGCTCCGAATCAGCTGACAGCCTATGAATCACGCAATATCCTCAAGGGGAATCCTCTAATTGAGGACAGGCCCTAGTGTGCCGTGCGGTATTTATTTTCCAGTGCGCGAATCAAACGAGGTTGCGTGCGCGCGTTCCGGCGCAGCCGCCAGATCGTGCGTCAACCATTCGTTAACAACGGTTATCAACGCGCAGTTGCGGGAGTCTCTCTATCTCGCAATTCCGCCCTTCACGCGCCTCGCATATTAACCCGCGTTAACGCTCGTGGTTAAAAAGTAAGGTTAAGCTGCGCTTAACGGTTTCCTGCCATCCTGACTTCGTTGGTTCACTCCGTGGGGCGTCTGCCCCGGCCGGACGAAAGGGCGAAGTCATGGGTCTTGTAAGAATAATGGCGCTCGCCGGCGCCGCCGCAATGTTCACGACGGCTGCGACCGCCGCCGATTTTCCACCTGCGATGCCTCCGCAGCAGTTCGTGCAAGCACCGCCGCCTCCGAGCGGGGGCTGGTATCTGCGCGGCGATATCGGCGTCGGCAGCCAGGATTTCAGCGATTTTCCGCACACGCAGACGAATCCGCTGTTCGTCTGGCCCGCGAGCTGGCGCATCGACCAGAAGGACATGAAGAGCGCGACGTTCGTCGGCTTCGGCGTCGGCTATTCATGGAACAACTGGCTCCGATTCGACGTCACTGGCGAGTATCGCTCGAAGGTGCCGTTCAAGGTGCTCGGCAGCTTCACCGAATTCTGCCCGAGCGGCCGCTGCTTCGACCTCTATGACGGCAACCACTCCGCCTGGGTCGGCCTGGTCAACGCCTATCTCGATCTCGGCACGTGGTGGTGCATCACGCCCTTCATCGGCGCGGGCGTCGGCGGCGCCCATCACACGATCTGGAGCCACACCGATATCGGCTTCATCACCGGGCCCGGCACGACAGGCTTCGGCTTCGCCGACAAGAACGAATTCTCCAAGACCAACTTCGCCTGGGCGGTGCACGCGGGCCTCGGCTACGAGGTGACGTCGAAGTTCAAGGTCGAGCTGGCATACCGCTACCTCAACATGGGTGACGTGCAGACCAGCACCATCAACTGCTCGGGCACCGGCTGCGCCGGCACCGGCCCGCGCGCCTACTACCACCTCAAGGACTTCGACTCGCACGACTTCAAGCTCGGCATGCGCATGATGCTGCAAGCCGACCCGCAGCCGGTCTACATGCCGCCGCTGCGCACGCGAGGCTGAGCCATCCGCCTTCATCGGGGGCGAACATCGGCAACGGCGCGGGGCAACCCGCGCCGTCTGCTTTTTGGCGGCCCGCCATCGCGCGTGAACGAATTCGCGCACGCAGCGAAGCCGGCGAAGGGGCGGAGCTAACCGCTCATTAAGGTTAATCAATCATGATGAGCAGCGAACGGAATCCACCGCATCAGAAAAAAGGGGCCGTCATGCGTCGCTGGTTTGTTGCTCTTTGCCTGATCGGCCTGGCCTCCGGCGCGAACGCGCAGGAGTTCGAGCTGCCGACGTTGCGCGGCTCGTCGGCGTTCGTCCCGGCGGCTCCGGTCCGTACCAATTGGGCCGGCTTTTATTTCGGCGGCCAGCTCGGGCGCAGCAGCGCGCAGATGAATTTCTCCGGCGCGACCGAATCGTTGGTCAGGTTCATGCTGCGCGAGCTGGCGCTCGAGGAAGAGGCGCAGCCCTCGACCTGGCAAGTGCTCGGATCGAAGGACACTTCGGGCGTGAATGGCGGGTTCTTCTTCGGCTACAACACACAATGGGATGAAGCGATCATCGGATTCGACTTCAATTACAGCCGCGGCACCCATGCTGCGACATCCCCGATCTTCCCGATCGCGCGCATGACATCGGCGGGCGGCAACATCTATCTGGTCAACCTGACCGGCACCGGCTCGATGGAGATCCACGATTTCGCGTCGGCCCGCGTGCGTGCCGGCTGGGCGATCGCGAATTTCATGCCCTATGCGACGCTCGGATTCGCGGTGGGCCGCGCCGACGTCGCGCGCTCCGCAAATGCGTTCATCGTGGAAAATCCGCCGCCCGGGTATCCGGGAACCCTCTGCAGCAGCGCGCCCAATTGTACGGAAGCCAACTTCTCCCAGAGCGAAACGAAGAACGACGCCTGGCTCTATGGCTGGTCGGCCGGCGGCGGCCTCGAGATGCTCGTGATGCCGAACATCTTCCTGCGCGGCGAATACGAATACATCAATTTCACCAAGGTGCAGGGCATCAAGGCGCAAATCCACTCTGGACGCGTCGGCGCAGGCTTGAAGTTCTGACGCGGCAAGTTCTGACGCACTACGCCGGCGGCAAGCCCGGCGGCCAAGCATTCATGTTGACGGGCGAACCTGCTTGACGCGGCAGGCGCGCTTCCTTATGTCCGGCCGCGGGACACCCCTCCCCACCGAGGGGCGCCTATCTGGAAGGATAGATCATGACCGAGACGAAGCCCGCCGTGCGGCCGGCCGTTCCGCACTTCTCCTCCGGCCCCTGCGCCAAGCGCCCCGGATGGAGCCTGCAAGTCCTCACCGACGCAGTCCTCGGACGCTCCCATCGCTCGAAGATCGGCAAGGCGAAGCTCAAGCGCGCCATCGATCTGACACGCGAGGTGCTGGAAGTCCCCGCCGGTTACCGCATCGGCATCGTACCGGCCTCCGACACCGGCGCGGTCGAAATGGCGCTGTGGTCGTTGCTGGGCGCGCGTCCCGTCACCATGCTGGCGTGGGAATCCTTCGGCGAGGGCTGGGTGACGGATGTCGCCAAGCAGCTCAAGCTCAAGGATGCGAGCGTGCTCAAGGCGGGCTACGGCGCGCTGCCCGATCTCTCCAAGGTCGATTTCGCAACCGACGTCGTATTCACCTGGAACGGCACCACATCGGGCGTGCGGGTGCCGAACGCCGACTGGATTCCCGCCGAGCGGGCAGGCCTGACGATCTGCGACGCTACCTCGGCCTGCTTCGCGCAAGCGCTCGATTTTGCCAAGCTCGATGTCGTGACCTTCTCCTGGCAGAAGGTGCTGGGCGGGGAGGGCGCGCACGGCATGCTGATCCTCTCGCCGCGCGCGGTCGAGCGGCTGACGAGCTACGCGCCGCCATGGCCGCTACCCAAGATCTTTCGACTCACCAATAACGGCAAGCTGATCGAAGGCATCTTCGAGGGTGAGACCATCAACACACCGTCGATGCTCTGCGTCGAGGACTATCTCGACACGCTGATCTGGGCGAAGACGGCCGGTGGCCTCAAGAGCCTGATGGCGCGTGCCGACGCCAACACCAAGGCGGTCGCCGACTGGGTCGCGCACACGCGCTGGATCGACTTCCTGGCCGCCGATCCCGCCATCCGCTCCAACACGTCGGTCTGCCTCAAGGTCGTTGATCCCGCGATCACGGCGCTGGCCGCCGACGCGCAGGCCGCGTTCGTGAAGCGGCTCGCGGCCATGCTGGAGAAGGAGAACATCGCCTACGACATCGACGCTTATCGCGACGCGCCGCCGGGCCTGCGCATCTGGTGCGGCGCCACCGTCGAGACCCGCGATGTCGAGGCGCTGACCGAGTGGCTCGACTGGGCGTTCGCCACCACCAAGGCGGCGCTGCCGAAGGCGGCGTAGCTCTTTACTTACCCTCGCCCGCAAGGGGAGAGGGTAATGGAGCAAGCCTCACGCCCTCGACTCTCTTGGAACTGGACCTAGTCATGCCTCCCAAAGTCCTCATCTCCGACGCCCTGTCCGACGCCTCGGTGCAAATCTTCAAGGATCGCGGCATCGAGACCGTATTCCAGCCCAAGCTCGGCGCCGACAAAGACAAGCTCGCCGCCATGATCGGCGATTTCGACGGGCTCGCCATCCGTTCGGCGACCAAGGTTACCGCCAAGCTGCTCGATCAGGCGGGCAAGCTGAAGGTCGTCGGACGCGCCGGCATCGGCGTCGACAATGTCGACATCCCGGCCGCCACCGCCAGGGGCGTGATCGTGATGAACACGCCGTTCGGCACTTCGATCACCACCGCCGAGCACGCCATCACCATGATGCTCGCGCTGGCGCGCCAGATTCCGCAGGCCGACGCCTCCACCCAGGCCGGCAAGTGGGAGAAGAACCGCTTCATGGGCGTCGAGATCACCAACAAGACGCTCGGCGTGGTCGGCTGCGGCAATATCGGCTCGATCGTCGCCAACCGGGCGCACGGTCTGTGCATGAAGGTGATCGCCTACGACCCGTTCCTGTCGCCCGAGCGCGCGCGCGACCTCGGCGTGGAGAAGGTCGAGCTGCCGGAGCTGTTCAAGCGCGCCGATTTCATCACGCTGCACACGCCGCTCACCGACAAGACCAGGAACATCGTCGACGCCAAGGCGCTCGCCACGATGAAGAAGGGCGTGCGCATCATCAATTGCGCCCGCGGCGGCCTGGTCGACGAGGCGGCGCTGCGCAAGGCGCTCGATTCAGGCCAGGTCGCGGGCGCAGCCTTCGACGTGTTCGTAGAGGAGCCGGCAACCGCGAATCCACTGTTCGGCCATCCCAACGTGGTGTGCACGCCGCATCTCGGCGCCGCCACCAACGAGGCGCAGGAGAACGTCGCGCTCCAGATCGCCGAGCAGATGTCCGACTATCTGCTCAACGGCGCTATCTCCAACGCCGTCAACTTCCCATCCATCAGCGCCGAGGAGGCGCCGAAGCTCAAGCCGTTCGTGGCGCTGGCGGAGAAGCTCGGCTCGTTCGCCGGTCAGCTCACCGAGAGCGGCATCGCCAAGGTGCAGATCACCTACGAAGGCCAGGTCGCCGGTATGAACACGAAGGCGCTCACTTCGGCGGCGATCGCGGGGCTGCTGCGCCCGATGCTCCAGGACGTCAACGTGGTCTCTGCGCCGACGGTGGCCAAGGAGCGCGGCATCGTGGTCGAGGAGATGACCCGCGAAGGCGACTGCGACTACGAGAGCCTGATCACGGTGACGGTGACGACCGAGCGGCAGTCGCGCCATGTCTCGGGCACCGTCTTTGCCGACGGACGCCCGCGCATCGTCAATATCAAGGGCATCCGCATGGACGCGGAGTTCGGACCCTCGATGATCTACATCACCAACCTCGACAAGCCGGGCTTCATCGGCAAGTTCTCGTCCACGCTCGGCGACGCTGGCATCAACATCGCGACCTTCCACGTCGGCCGCGAGACGGCCGGCGGCAACGCCATCGCGCTGATCGAGATCGACGGCGAATTGCCGGCGAACGTGCTCGGCAAGGTGCGCGCGCTGCCGCAGGTGCAGAGCGCAAGGATGCTGCGGTTTTGACGATTTGATACCAATGGCAACAGATATTGACCCATTGCCGTCATCCTGAGGCGGCCGCCATCAGGGCGTTCACGCCCGTCTTCGACGGGCTATGGCGGCCCTTGCTCAGCGCTTCGGTTCCCCCTTGTGGGAAGGGGCCAGGGGGGGGGTCGTTGTTTGAGCCGATTTCGTTGCCCAATTGCGCCACCCCCCTCCCCAACCCTCCCCTACAAGGGGGGAGGGAGCGAGAGGCAGCGACTCCCTTACGATACCATCGATAGCTTCACACGCTGTCAGGATGACGGAGAAACGGGTCGCCTGCTGCTTCATTTCGCCCGCACATAGAACACATACATGTTGATGAAGGTCTGCGGATTGGCGGCCTCGAAGGTTTCCCAACAATCGAGGTCGGTCAGCGCGCTCGCGTCCGGAAACTGCTCCTGAAATCGCGCGCGGATGCGTCCGTCGATGTCGAAGCCCAGGAACGTCAGTCCCTCCTCGGCCAGGAAGGCCTTGATGGCAGGGATCGTGAACTGGTGCTCCATGACATTGAACAACAGGTCGCGGCATTCGCTCATGGCGTAGAAGTCGCCGAGCGAGGTCACGTCCTTGCGGAGCATGTCGGCCTCGCGGCGTATCAACTCGGCGCGGCAGGCGCGGATGTCCTGCGCCGTCGCGCGGTAGCCGCGTTCGGCCGCAAATGAGCGGGCGGTGTTGATGCTTCGCCGCGCGGTAGCGCTATAGAGGCCGACTACCATCGTGCCGCCGGGACGTAACAACGACAGCAACACACGCCATCCAGCCTTCGGATCGGCGAGATGGTGCAGCACGCCGCTCGCCTCGATGCGATCGAAGCGGCGGCCAATCGATCCGAGATGGAGGATGTCGGCCTGCGCGTATTCGATGTTGCGCAGGCCCGCCTCGCGGGTCTTGCGCCGCGCATAGGCGAGACTCGCAAGGCTGATATCGACGGCAAGTACATTGGCGCCCGGATACATCCGCGCGGTCGCGATGGAGTGATGTCCCGTTCCGCAGCCCGCGACCAGGATATCGGCTGGCGCAGCGCCGGAGTCCTCCGGTGGCGCGGGATCGGGAATGACGGTCCAGCGCGGATAGGGATTCTCCTCGTATTGCTGGCGTACCTCCGCCGACACGCCATCGCCGATCGGGGTGATCGCCGGGATCGCCTCGTGGTCGCGGGCTTCCTCGCGCGGCGCGCGCACTTGCTGGCGCAGGAGGCGATCGAACGCCTCAGGCCACGTCATGTCGACCAGCGTGTCGGCGTTCGCGAGGGCGTGAAGCGGCTCATAGGCGGCGACGATTGCCAGCAGCAGTGCGGGGACCTCGCTTTCGGCGGCGAGCCGCTCTTGCAGCACGCCACGCAGCGCCGCCGCCTGTCGCGCCTCGTCCTCGCCCTGGGCATAGACGTATTCGCCGAGGAAACATTGTTGCGCCAGTGACGCGCACAAGCTCGCCGTCGCGTCATCAACGCCGCTGAAGCCTGGCGCGGCACGGACAGCGACGCCGAGCAGTGCGTAGCGCAGTTCGGTCAGGAGCGTCTCCAGGGACACGCCGTAGAGTCTCGTCGTCTCGAGCGCGCAGCGCAGAAACACATCGCCGGCCAGCGCGGCGGTGCCGTCCGTGCCGAACAGCGTCTCTATCGTGGGCCGCGCCGGCCACATTGCCGCGATCCGCTCCAAGCACGCGGCGATGGCCGGGTTCTGCACGATGAATTCGCCGATGTCCTTGCCGCTCAAGCCGAGCGCAATCGCTTCCCGGAAATGCGCGGCTGTCTTCGTGTCGTCGTTCATCGCTTGAAACGACAGACCGATATTGTAATGGCAGGCGGCGTTGTAGGGATCGGCGGCAATCGCTTTCTCGAACGACCGGATCGCCGCCGTGTGGCGCGCCGAGCTCTGCGCGATCAGGCCGGTAAGATTGAGGCAGTCGACATGGGCGGGCGCGCGCGTCAGCACCTCGCGGCAGATGATCTGCGCCTGCGCGAACTGGCCCTCGTCGAACAACCCCCGCGCTTCGGCGGCCAGTTGGTCGACGGACCCCTGCGCCGGAACGGCAGGGCGCTTGTCGCGCTTGAACGCGGCGCGCCGGCCTTTCCGGTTCATAAAAAGCTCCCGCCGTTCCCGAGGCGGAGCTTCCATACGTCAGTTTTCCGGCGTGGTCCACGTTACGGTTTTGGGCCGTGCCAGCGGATTGCACGCAAGGTTACGACGCGGGCCGCCGTCGTGGATACGATGGCCCGCGCCGCTGCGCCAAGATCGCTATTTCTTCGAAGTGTTGCCGCTGCCGGTCGTTTCACGACTCTTCAGGCCGGCCTTGTCCACGTCCGCCAGGTTGAAGGCGGGCGCATTCTTCAGATCGTCCTTGGTCGTGTTGACCATGAACCGCGCAGAGCCGTCGGGCTGCTCGCTGAGCACCAAAGACGACGGATCGATGGCAACGTTGCGATCGCCTACTCCGAGGAAGCCGCCGACACTGACGACGATCGCCTTGATCGTCTTGCCGTCATTGACGATCACGTCCTCGATTTCGCCAATGTCTTCGTTCTTGAGATTGTAGACGGTCTTTCCCATCAGCTTGGAGACGCGAAAATCCGCTGGATTGGCGGTGTAGAAGGTCATCACCAGCGCCGCACCATCGACCTGCCGAATGCCCGTCGTCGTTTGCGCCGACGGAGACGATTTCTGGGATTGAGCCGAAGGTTGCGACTTCGAGGATGGCGTTTGGGTTTGCGCCATCGAGCTTGTCGCCACGAGTCCGCTCAACGCGGTGATGGCGCAGGTGGCGAATAAAATCTTTCTCATCGGTATTCTCTCCTGGTTGGCGTCGCACCCGCTACCGGGATAAGCGTCACCTCCATCCGAGCGTTCCGGATTTTTACAAGGCGCGATTGTCGCGCCGTGCGATGCGCGATTTGCCGCGCTCGCAGGCACAAATTACGACGCGTGGATGCGGATTGTGTGCGACAAACTGAATCGTTGAGATCGCGCATCGAGACAAAATCACGCACCAATTATGAAACCTTGGCAATGTTCGGAACGGGACTCGGATCGCTCGGTTCTCCATGGCGGGGCGCGCGAATGGAGACAGCGATGATCGATTCAAGACAAATAGCTTGTGCTGCGGGTTTGTTGTTCCTCTCGACGGGGCTCGCCTCCGCAGCGCCAGCCGTTGCCGCGACTGACCTCAATGTCCGCGCTGGCGAAGGTACTGGCTATCCGGTGATTGCCGTGATGCCGGCGGGGGAGGCTGTCGATGTGAGCGGTTGCGCAGATGGCTGGTGTTACGTGCGCGACTATGACGGTTTCGCCAGCGCCGCGTATCTGGACATGCCTGGCGTGGCGTACGGCGCGGCGCCCGTTTATGTCGCACCGCCTGCCGCGGTCGTCGTTCCGGGGCCGGTCTATCACAGGCCTCCCCACTGGAACGGCCGTCGCATCATCCGTCGCGGCCTTCGTCACTTGCGGCGCGACATGCGGCAGGACATGCGGCAAGATCGCCGCGAAGCCCGGCAGGAGCGCCGTGAGATTCGCCAAGACCGCCGGCAGGATCGGCGCGAGCGTCGAGGCCGCAACTAGTGCCCCGCTTCCGAAGTTCGTGATACATGGCAGCACTCTCTTCGGAAGCAAAGGGGCACTAGCAACTTTATGATTCTGGTGCCGCTTTTCGATTTGAAGTTCCTGAAATGAGATTGCGGCCAGTGGTGCAGGAACTTCAAATCGGCGGCACTAGTGGTCCGATTATAACATTCGCAAAAGCTGCTCGCTGAAACGGGATGCAATGTTAGAATCGGACCACTAGCCGCATTGGACTCTGAGCTGAATTGGCTTACACCACTACGTGTGGGCCGGCCCAATGAACGGCCGGCCCACGTGTTTTGTGCTGCCAAGGTCGCCACGGCATAGGGGAGGATGGGATGAAGCCAGTCACGTTCTTGATCGTGGGCGCCATCGCGGTCGTTCCGGCGCTCGCTCTTCCCGCTGCACCCGCCACCGCGGCCGATTTTTACGCCGACAAGACCATTACGCTGATTTGCGGTTATGGCTCCGGCAGCGGCTACGACGTTAACGCGCGCTTCGTCGCCCGCCACATTGCACGCCACATCCCTGGCAATCCGACGGTGATCGTGCGCAACATGCCGGGTGCAGGTTCGTTGAACGCCGCCAACCATATCGCCAATTCCGCCCCCAAAGACGGCACCACGTTGGGCATCGTCGCCCGCGGCATGTCGATCGAACCGCTGCTCGGCGGCAAGGGTGTGCGTTTCGATCCGCTCAAGCTCAACTGGATCGGCAGCACCAGTCAGGAGGTTTCGGTCATCGCCGTCCGTTCCGAGACCGGCGTCAAGACGCTGGAGGACGCCAAGAAACGCGAGGTGGTGGTTGCCGGTCCCGCGCCCGGTACCGACGGGGTGACCTTCCCGAACACGCTCAACAACCTGCTCGGCACCAGGTTCAAGGTCGTTCCAGGGTATCGCAGCGGTGCGGAGATGACGCTGGCGGTCAGCCGTCGCGAGGTCGACGGCCGCGGTTCCTGGTCGTGGTCGGCGTTCCGCAAGGACGGCATGCCGATGCTCAAGAAAGGCGAGCTCAACCTGCTGGTGCAAATGGCGATGGCGAAGTCGCCCGACATTCCGCAGGTGCCGCTGATCATGGACTACGCCAAGACGCCCGAGCAGCGGCAGGTGCTGGGGCTGTTGCTGGCCGGCCAGGCGATGGCGTGGCCGGTTTTCGCCGCCGCCGACGTGCCGAAGGAACGCATCGCGCTGCTGCGAAAGGCCTATCTCGCCATGCTGAAGGACCCGGAGACGCTCAAGGAAGCAGCGAAGGTCGGCATCGACATCGAGCCGGTCAGCGGCGAGGAGATCCTGCGCCGGCTCAAGGTTGTCTACGCAACGCCGCCCGCGATCGTCGCCAAGGTGCGCGCGCTGGCGGGACGGAAATAACGCCGACGCGAGAATTTTTGTGACAATTTGATGGCTTGCGTTCATGTTGGGGGGTCTGTGCATTCGCCACCGCCGCCTTGCCGCGGAACCTAAACCGTTGCATCCTTGTTCTGCTCGGCAGGCCTATTGATTGGTCCTGACGGTACCGTTGTAGACGAGGAGGAAAACCCATGAAGACGATCGCATTTGCCGTTGCTCTGTCATTCATCTCGGCCACCGCCTATGCGCAGCAGGCCTGCAGCGTGCAGGCCAGCGGCAAGAAGCTTGCCGGCGCGGCCAAGAACAGCTTCGTGAAGAAGTGTTGCGAAGACCAGGCCGCAGCCAAGAAGCTGGCCGGCGCGGCCAAGAACAGCTTCGTGAAGAAGTGCACCTCGGGCTGACGACTCGATAACCTCTTGATCGAAGTCCATGGGACGCG
>JBOHIG010000380.1:0-14613 GCA_050725815.1 Xanthobacteraceae bacterium | reverse complement strand
GATCCTCTCCCATTGATCGTCCCGAAGGGCATAGCGGCGCATCTGTCAGCTCCGAATCAGCTGACAGCCTATGAATCACGCAATATCCTCAAGGGGAATCCTCTAATTGAGGACAGGCCCTAGTGTGGCTTTTGGTTCAGAAGTTCGCTCCTGACCAAGCGGCCAAGTATGGCGAACTTCTGAACCGCCACACTAGCGCCGATGGTTACTCGTATTCCTCGTCGAACGCCGGCGCGCCGGGCGCCTGTCGATCCAGCGACTCGCGGTATTTGAGGCATCCCCTCAAGAATTCGGCCAAGGCGGTACTGCCATCTGCGGCTCTACCCGCTCCGGCAACAATCCCCACAATTGCGGGTGATACCAGCACAGATCGTGCCCGCTGCCGTCGCGGTGCTCGCGGATGCCCGCCCGCAGGCGTTTCACCTCTGCGATCAAGTCTTCGCGACTCATGGTTAGAATGTCGTCATCCATGGTCCGGTCGTTTGTGATAGTGGAGAAGCGTGACGGTGAACACTGACATAGCGACAATTCAGGCGATTTATAGATATCCGGTGAAGGGTCTGAGCCCGGAGCCGCTTCTGCGGACCCATCTCGCAGCCGGCGAAACGATCGCGGGCGACCGGCTCTACGCGATCGAGAACGGACCGTCGGCCTTCGACCCCGCGGCCCCCAAGCATCAGCCGAAAATGCGCTACCTGATGCTGATGCGCAACGAGCGGCTGGCGATGCTGCGCACCCGCTACGACGACACCAACCACACGCTCTCCATCGAATACGAAGGGCGCGAGGTGGTGCGCGGCGACCTGCGGGCACCTGAGGGGCGCGCACCAGTCGAGCGTTTTTTTTCGTCGTTCAGCGCTGACGAGCTGCGCGGCCCGCCGAAGGTGCTGCATGCGCCCGGCTTCAGCTTTTCCGACGTGGCGATGAAAGTCGTTTCCCTCATCAATCTCGCCTCGGTCGCGGACCTTGAGAATTGTGTCGGCGCGCCGGTCAATCCGTTGCGCTTCCGCGGCAACCTCTACGTCACCGGCTGGCCAGCCTGGCGCGAGCTCGATCTGGTCGGGCAGGAGATCGCGGTCGGCGCGCATGCGCGGCTGAAGATCGTCAAGCGCATCGTCCGTTGCGCCGCGACCAACGTCGATCCCGATACCGGCAGCCGCGACCTCACGATTCCGGAAACGCTTATGAAGCGTTTTGGGCATGCCGACTGCGGAGTCTACGGCCAGGTGGTGGCGCCCGGCGGCATCGCGACCGGCGATGCAATTCAGCAAAGGTGACGCAGATGCGCCTGCTGTTGATCGTTGGCTTCGTCGCCGCGCTGTCGACGTCCGTTGCCGCCGACCCGGCGATCGACACGCTGCTGGCGGCCTATCCCGACCATCTCGCGCGGCGAGACGGCAACGACCTCGTCTGGAAGGATGGGGCCCGGATGCCGATATCCGACGGCCGCAGCGGCAAGACCTTCGAGCAATTGCTCAACGAGCCGGATATCGACGATCAGTTCGTCTATCCCTATCCGCTCGGGCCGATCCTCAAGCCGCCAGCCGTCAACGCCGACCCCGGCCGCATTCGCTATCAACCGTTCTTCGTGAAGATGTACGGCGATTGCCGCAGAGGCGACGTGATCAAACGGCTGAAGCCGGTGGCATGGATGCCGCGCCGCCGCGGCGGCACGCTGCGGGTGACGACGGTCAACGGCGTCGCCGACAGGCTCGCCGCCGTCGTCCGGGAGCTCGAAACGCTGCCGGCGGCGATGACGCGCTATCTCGTCCCGTCAGCCGGCACCTACAACTGCCGCCCGATCGCCCATACCAACCGGCTGTCCGTCCATGCTTACGGCGCGGCAATCGATATCAGCACCAAGTTCGCGGACTATTGGGAATGGTCGAAAGGTCGCAGCGGCGCGTTCACTTGGCGCAACCGCATTCCGGCCGAAATCGGCGCCGCCTTCGAGCGCCACGGCTTCATCTGGGGCGCCAAATGGCACCACATGGACAGCATGCACTTCGAATATCGGCCGGAACTGATCGCCCTGGCGAAAAAGAGCTGACCATGGAACCCGCTAATCCGGGGGCATTGAATTCGCCGACTGTCTTCATAGGTATTTGGCTAGGCCTGTCGGGCGAACCCCATCCCCCCGAAGACCCCCCTCGCCCGGCAAAGCTGAGGGACCCCAAGCGGCGCAAGCCGTCTTGGGGTTCTTTTTTATTTCCCGTCAGTCTTTGAAGCGCGTACGCCGAGCCGGTCGCGCCGGCTCAGCAGGAACACGGCCTGCTCCCCGAACAGGTTCCAGAACCACCACGGGACCTTCAGCCGGATCGGCGAACCCCAGGCATTGAGCGCCACCGCCTGCTCCATCGTCGCGCCGATGTGCAGGCACAGCTCGCGGAAATCCTTGATGGTGCAGAAGTGGATGTTCGGCGATTCCCACCAGGCATAGGGCAGATTGTCGGTGCGCGGCATCTGGCCTCCCAGCAGGATCTGCATGCGGATGCGCCAATGCCCGAAATTCGGGAACGACACGATGGCGTAGCGCCCGATGCGCAGCATGTTCTCAAGCACCAGCCGCGGCTGCCGCGTCGCCTGCAGCGTCTGCGACAGGATCACGAAGTCAAAGGCGTCATCAGGATAGTCGGAGAGGTCGGTGTCGGCGTCGCCCTGAATCACCGCAAGGCCCTTGGCGACGCCCTCGTTCACGCCCTCGCGCGAGAGCTCGATGCCGCGACCGTCGACATTGCGCGTCTCCGACAAGAGCCGCAGCAGCTCACCGTCGCCGCAGCCGACGTCGAGCACCTTAGCGCCGTGCTCGACCATATTCGCCACCACGAGCAAGTCGACGCGCGAGTCGCCGGGCGTTCGCGCGGCTTCGGCCATGGTGAGATCGCGCTTGAGCCGGCTGAGCATGACTATCGCCGCGTCGCCGGCAGGCCGCGCGCCCGGGCCGCCCCCTCGAGGAATCCGCGCACGATCGCGAACAATTCCGGCTCGTCGAGCAGGAATGCGTCGTGGCCCTTGTCGGTCACGATCTCGGCGAACGACACGCGGGCGCCGCCGGCATTGAGGGCGTGCACGATGGCGCGGGAATCGGAGGTCGGGAATAGCCAGTCCGAGGTGAACGAGATCACGCAGAAGCGCGTCGGGGTGTCCTTGAACGCGCTGGCGAGCACGCCGTCGTAGTCCGCGGCAAGGTCGAAATAGTCCATCGCCCGAGTGAGATAAAGATACGAATTGGCGTCGAAACGCTCGACGAAGGAGATGCCCTGGTGGCGCAGATAGCTCTCCACCTGGAAATCGGCGTCGAACGAGAATGTCGGATTCTCACGGTCCTGGAAACGGCGGCCGAACTTGCGATGCAGCGCGGCGTCCGACAGGTACGTGATATGCGCGCCCATACGCGCGACCGCGAGCCCTTTGCGCGGGTCTTTGCGCTCGGAGAAATACCGGCCCTTGCACCAGTCCGGATCGGCCATCACCGCCTGGCGGCCGACCTCGTGGAAGGCGATGTTCTGCGCGGAATGGCGCGTCGCCGCGGCGATCGGCAGCGCCGAGAACACGCGTTCGGGATAGCTCGCCGCCCATTGCAGCACCTGCATGCCGCCCATCGAGCCTCCGGCGATGGAGAACAGCGAGCCGATGCCGAGATGATCGAGCAGCATCGCCTGCGCGCGCACCATGTCGCGGATGGTGACGACCGGGAAGTCGAGGCCCCACGGCATGCCGGTCTCCGGGTTGATGGAGGCCGGGCCGGACGAGCCCATGCAGGCGCCGATGACGTTCGGGCAGATGACGAAGTAGCGCTCGGTGTCGATCGGGCGGCCCGGGCCGACCATGGTCTCCCACCAGCCGCCCTTGCCGGTGACCGGATGGGTGTTGGCGACGTGCTGGTCGCCGGTGAGCGCATGGCAGATCAGGATCGCATTGCTGCGCTCCGGATTGAGCGCGCCATAGATCTGATAGGCGATCTGAAACGGCTTGAGCTCGACGCCGGCGTCGAGCCTGAGCGGCTTATCGTGCCCGAATTCGACGACGAGCGAATGCGGGTTGTCCGCCTCGCGCGTGCGATCGTCCGCGGCAATCGTAGCGCCGGCCTCGACCATACTCAGCACTGACCCTTCGCCGTCCATAACCGTCCATAACCTGCCGTCAGCCCTCGCCACAGGTCCCGCGGGCATGGCTCGTCCGAGTGTAGCGCATCGCCGGCTCAAATCGAACCGCTCCCGACATTCGATGTCCCGCTCGCGCGGGGCAGGGCCTCGGGGTGGCGGGCGCGCCTAGATAGACCTGCGGCCATTTCTGTCAATGTTTTCTTTGCTTTCGGGGATTTGCGCCCCTATCAATGGCCGCTTAACGCGACCGCCCGACCGAGTGCCATGGCCAAGTCGTCCCGTTCCGAAACACCGAACCTTGCCGACCTGCGGCGGGAGATCGACCGCATCGACGAGACGATGCACAAGCTCCTGATGGAGCGCAGCGAGATCATCGACCGGCTGATCGCAGTCAAGCAGACGCAGGAATCGGGCTCGGCGTTTCGTCCGGCGCGCGAGGCCGACATGATGCGCCGCCTGGTCGATCGGCACCGCGGCATCCTTCCACTGGATACCGCGGAGGGTATCTGGCGGGTCATCATCGCGACCTTCACATACGTGCAGGCGCCGTTCGCCGTGCACGCCGACCTGTCCGCGGGCGACGCCCACATGCGCGATAGCGCGCGGTTTCATTTCGGCTTCACGGTGCCCTTCGTGGCGCATATGGGCGCCGCCAGCGTCGTGGAGGCAGTGTCCGAGTCGAATGGAGACCTCGGGCTGGCGCCGGCCTTTGCCGTGACCGGCGCGGGAGCATGGTGGAACGCGCTCGAATTCGACGCAGCGCCGAAGATCATCGCCCGGCTGCCGTTTGTGGACCGTGCGGATCATCCCGCCGCGCTGCCGGTGTTCGTGATTTCGCGGGCGGCCGCCGACGCCATGGTCAAGGAGGTCGAGGTCTGGAGCGTGCGCGTCGCCGGCTGGAGCGCCAAGGCGGCAAAGGCGGTCGGGCCGCTGGCCGAAACGATCGCAGTGCCGGATCGGGCTTTCGACGGCGCGGCGCTGCTCGTCTCGGTGCCGAAGGGCGGCGACATCGCTCGTGTCGGCGATGCGCTGGTCAAGGCCGGCGCATCGGTGCGCGCCACGGCCCTCGTCGGGAGCCACGCGACCCGCTATAGGGTCCCCGGCAAACCGGCTGTGTAATTCGGTGACTTGCGGCGAATGTTGCGGGCTCCCTCTCCCATTGGGAGAGGAGTGGGGTGAGGGGTTAATGCCTCTCGATAGGCTCGAACCCCCTCACCCCAAGCCTCTCCCGTGCGGGGCGAGGGAGCACGCCGAGTTTGTCGACGGGTGATCGACTCAAAACGAATGGAAGCTGAATTGATGTCCGCCAGAGTGCGACCCCAGCCGCGTCCCGGCGTGCTCGACATCCAGGCCTATGTGCCGGGCAAGAGCACGGCGCCCGGCGTCGCGCGCGTCTTCAAGCTGTCGTCGAACGAGACGCCGCTTGGGCCGAGCCCGAAGGCGATCGAGGCTTATCGCGCGGTCGCGGAGCACTTGCAGGATTACCCCGACGGCACGGCGAAGCCGCTGCGCGAGGCGATCGGGCGCGCCTTCGGGCTCGATCCCGCGCGCATCGTGTGCGGCGCCGGCTCCGACGATCTGCTCTATCTGCTTGCGCGCGCCTATCTCGCCGACGGCGATGAGGCGATCTACACCATCCACGGCTTCAACATCTATCCGATCGCGGTGATGAGCGCGGGCGGCAAGCCGGTGATGGTGCCCGAGACGAGCTACACTGCCGATGTGGACGCCATCATTGCGGCCGTGACCGAGCGCACCAGGATCGTGTTCATCGCCAACCCGAACAATCCGACCGGCACTTATGTGCCGTTCGACGAGATCAAGCGGCTGCATCGCGCATTACCGCCGCACGTCTTGCTCGTTCTTGATGCGGCTTATGCCGAATACGTGCGGCGCAACGATTACGAGGCCGGTATCGAGCTGGTGGCGACTTCGGAAAACGTGGTGATGACGCGCACGTTCTCGAAAATATACGGGCTTGCGGCGCTGCGGCTCGGCTGGATGTACGCGCCCGCGCACATCATCGATGTGATTCACCGAACTCGTGGGCCATTCAACGTCAATTCGGCGGGGATGGCGGCCGGAATCGCCGCGATATCGGATACGTCGCACATCGAGACGGCGCGCATCCACAATGAGAAATGGCTTGGCTGGCTGCTCGACGAGGTAGCTAAGCTCGGTTTGGAAGTCACGCCGAGCGTGGCAAACTTCGTGCTGATTCACTTTCCTCGGACAAAAGGAAGGACTGCCGCCGACGCCGACGAATTCCTCACCAAGCGCGGCCTGATCTTGCGGCGGGTCAGCTCCTACCATCTGCCGGACGCGCTGCGCATGACCGTCGGCACCGAGGAAGCGAACCGCCTCGTCATCAAGGCGCTCGCCGAGTTCATGGGACGCAGCTGATGAGCAGCAAGGCTCTCTTCGACCGCCTGGCGCTGATCGGCGCCGGCCTGATCGGATCATCGATCGCGCGTGCCGCTCGCACGCAGAACGCCGCCCGCACGATCGTGGCGACCGCACGTTCGGACGCGACGCGCCGGCGCGTCGCCGAGCTGGGTATTGTCGACCAGGTGGCGCAAACCAATGCAGCCGCAGTCAAGGACGCCGATCTCGTCATCGTGTCCATTCCGGTCGGCGCCTGTGGCGCGGTCGCGCGCGAGATCGGACCGCATCTCAAGCCGGGCGCGATCGTTTCGGATGTCGGCTCGGTCAAGGGATCGGTGCTGCGCGACATGGCACCCCACCTTCCCGCCGGTGTCCATTTCGTGCCCGCGCACCCTGTCGCCGGCACGGAGTATTCCGGTCCCGACGCCGGCTTCGCCGAGCTATTCGTCAGCCGCTGGTGCATCCTCACGCCGCCTGAGAACGCGGACAAGGACGCGGTCGAGCGCCTCGCCGCGTTCTGGCGGCTGATCGGCGCCAATGTCGAGACCATGACCGCCGAGCACCACGATCTCGTGCTGGCGGTGACGAGCCACCTGCCGCATCTTATCGCCTACACCATCGTCGGTACCGCCGACGAGCTCAGCCAGGTGACGCGCTCGGAGGTGCTGCAGTTCTCGGCCGGCGGCTTCCGCGACTTCACGCGCATCGCCGCGTCCGATCCGACCATGTGGCGCGACGTGTTCCTCGCCAACAAGGAGGCGGTGCTGGAAATGCTTGGCCGCTTCAACGAGGACGTCTCCCTCCTCACGCGCGCGATCCGCAGCGGCGACGGCGAAGCGTTGTTCAAGCACTTCGAGCGCACCCGCGCGATCCGCAAAGGCATCGTCGCCATCGGCCAGGATTCCCCTGCGCCGGATTTTGGCCGAGCGCATTCTGACCTGCCGCACGAGCCGCTGCCCAAGCCGTATGTCTCTGACGACACGTGAGAATTCGCCTGCGTGCAGGCACCCTTGACAGTCCGGAAGTGACGAATTATAAAAATCGTCAGTAATCAATTCCGGCTGAAAGGCGCCACCCAACCATGGGCCCGCAGCTCAAAACCAAACCCGACGACACTCGCGCGCGCATCATGGAGGCGGCGGATACGCTCTTCCGCCGGCTGGGCTTCGCCAAAACCGCCGTTGCCGACATCGCCGCGGAACTCGGTATGTCGCCGGCCAATGTCTACCGCTTCTTTCCCTCCAAAATCGCAATCGTGCAGGCGATGTGCCATCGCTGCCTCGGGGAGCTCGAGGACAAGATCTGGTCGGTGGCGCGCGCACGGGGCCCGGCGAGCCAGCGGTTGGAGCGGATGGTGCTCGAAATCCTCGCCTATCACAAAGAAAATAACTTGGAAAATCAGAAGGTTAGCGACATCGTCCTGGTGGCGATGGAACAGAGCTGGGACGCCATTCAGGCGCACAAGGAAGTCCAGCGTCACGCCATCGAGCTGATCCTGCGCGATGGCATCGAGTCGGGCGAGTTCGAGCAGGTCGACCCGCGCGCAACCTCGGCGCTGATCATGCAATCCTATGTCTCCTACTGCCATCCGGCCCTGATCGCGCAAGGGCTCCAGGACGGCCACGATCTCGAAACCGAGGCGCAAGCCCTCATCCGCTTCCAACTGCGCGCTATCACCCCCCGAAAGTAGGCTGCCATGGTTCCCTCAACGCAGGCCGCTTTGCGACCAAAAAGTGATGACTTCCATTTTTCGTCAGTCATCAGTCATCATGATACCGCAACGTCGAGGCCGAACGCCGGGCGCTGGCTGGCGCTCGGCCTCGCGCTCATGCTTGCAGCCTGTCAGGCGGAAACCGCGCCGGCACCCAAATTGGAGCGGCCGGTCCAGGTTCAACGGGTCGCGTTCGAGACCGGCGGCACCGCCCGGGAGTTCGTCGGAGTCGTCCGCGCACGGCACGAGACCGATCTCGGCTTTCGCGTCGGCGGCAAGATCGTCGCCCGCGTCGTCAGTGTCGGCGACCGCGTGCGCACTGGCGACGTCATCGCCCGGCTCGATCCGCAGGACTTGCGGCTCCAGGTCGAGAGCGCGGAGGCGGAGCTTGCCGCCGCGACCTCGAACCTGACCCAGGCAGCGGCGGATCTGGAGCGTTACACCACGCTGAAGGCGCGCGGCTTTGCCGCCATTGCCGAGTTCGACCGCAAGCAAGCGGCGAACGACGAGGCCGAATCCCGCCTCGCCCGCGCGCGGCGCTCGCTCGAGCTGTCGCGCAACCAACTGGGCTATGCCGAGTTGAAGGCCAACGCCGACGGCGTCATCACCGCTACGCTGGCAGAGCCCGGTCAGGTCGTCTCCGTCGGCCAGCCGGTGGCGCGGCTCGCGCACCGGGGTGAGAAGGAAGCCGTCATCGCATTGCCTGAGACCTGGCTTGCTGAGGCTCGCGAGGCCACCGCAACGGTGCGCCTATGGTCGGACCGCGACCGCCGCTTCACCGCGAAGCTGCGCGAGCTGTCGCCGCAGGCCGATCCGGCAACCCGGACCTATGCGGCGCGATTCACCATTCTCGACGCCGACGATACCGTCGCCTTCGGCATGACCGCGACGGTGACGCTCGCGCGTCCACGCGAAACGCCGGTGGCGAAGCTGCCGCTGGCCGCCGTACTCAATCGCGGCAGCGGACCTTCGGTCTATGTGGTCGGCGAGAGCGGCACGCTGGCGCTCCAGCCGGTGACGGTCGCTTCCTTCACCGAGGACACTGCACTCGTCACGGCCGGCGTCGAGAACGGCGACCGCATCGTGACGCTCGGCGTCCAGAAGCTCGAAGCCGGCCTGCGCGTGCGCGCCGTCGAAGGCGCGCTATAAATTCTTCAAACCGCGCGGAGCGGGCAATGAAACGTTTCAATCTCTCCGAATGGGCGATCGCGCACCAGGCCCTGGTGCTGTTCATGATCCTGCTCATCGGCGCTGCCGGTCTGTTCTCCTACTTCAAGCTTGGCCGTGCGGAGGACCCCTCCTTCACCATCAAGGTGATGAACATCCAGGTCGCCTGGCCGGGCGCGACGGCCGCCGAACTGCAAGCGCAGGTCGTCGACAAGATCGAGAAGAAGCTTCAGGAACTGCCCTATCTCGACCGCGTCGGCAGCTATTCGCAGCCAGGCGTCGCCTTCGTCCAGGTTACGCTCTCCGACACGACACCGCCCCGGAAGGTCAGGGACCTCTGGTACCAGGTGCGCAAGAAAATCGGCGATATCCGCGGCGACCTGCCCAGGGACATCATCGGACCGAACTTCAACGACGAGTTCGGCGACGTCTATTCGGCGCTCTACATGATCACGGCCGACGGCATGAGCCTGGCCGAGATCAAGCGGCGCGCGGAGGACATCCGGCAGCGCCTGCTGCGGGTGCAGGACGTGAACAAGGTCGATCTCATCGGCGTGCAGCCGGAGAAGATCTTCATCGAGTTCAGCCACGCCAAGCTCGCCACGCTCGGCATCACGCCGCAGCAGATCTTCGACAGCGTGGCGCGGCAGAACGCCGTCGTCTCCGGCGGCTCGGTCGACACCTCGGCCGACCGCATTCACCTGCGGGTGACCGGGGCATTTTCCGGCACCGACGCGATTGCGGCGGTTCCGGTGCAGGCGGACGGGCGCATCTTCCGGCTCGGCGACATCGCGACCGTCCGGCGCGGCTATGAGGACCCGCCGAGCTTCATCCTGCGCGAGGGCGGCAAACCCGCGCTCGGTATCGGCGTCTCGATGCAGGAGGGCGCCAACATCCTGACGCTGGGCGAGAACCTCAAAGAGGCGATGAAGGCGGTCACCGCCGAGCTCCCGGTCGGCATCGAGATCACGCAGGTTGCCGACCAGCCGCACATCGTCGACGATTCGGTCTCGGAATTCCTCAAGACCTTCATCGAAGCGCTCGGCATCGTGTTGCTGGTGAGCTTCCTCACGCTCGGCTGGCGCACCGGCATCGTTGTCGCACTCTCCGTGCCGCTGGTACTGGCAATCGTGTTCATCGTCATGAATGCGGCCGGGCTCGACCTGCACCGCATCACGCTCGGCGCACTCATCATCGCGCTCGGGCTGCTGGTCGACGACGCCATCATCGCGATCGAGATGATGGTCGTGAAGATGGAGCAGGGCTACGACCGTATGCGGGCGGCGACCTTCGCCTGGAGCTCCACCGCGTTCCCGATGCTGACCGGAACGCTGGTGACGGCCGCCGGCTTCCTGCCGGTCGGTTTCGCCAATTCGAGCACCGGCGAATATGCCGGGGGCATCTTCTGGATCGTCGGGCTCGCGCTGATCGCGTCCTGGTTTGTGGCGGTGCTGTTCACGCCCTATCTCGGCGTGAAGCTTCTGCCCGATTTCGCCAAACGCGCCGGGCATGCGCGGCACAATCCCGAAGCGATCTACGACACCCGAATCTATCGCGCGCTGCGCGGCGTGATCGCGCTTTGCCTGCGCTGGCGCAAGACCGTCGTCGCCACCACGGTCGTGGTGTTCGGCATCGCGATCGCGGCCTTCGGCCTCGTGCAGCAGCAGTTCTTCCCAACCTCGACACGCACCGAGCTGTTCTTCGAGCTACGGCTGCCGGAGGGCACTGCCATCGGCGTCACCAACGCGGCCGCGAAGAAAGCCGAAAGCCTGCTGACCGGCGATCCCGACATCGTGACCTATACGAGCTACATCGGACAGGGCGCGCCGCGCTTCTGGCTTGGCCTCAATCCGGTGCTGCCGAACACCAATTTCGCGCAGATCGTTATCGTCACCAAGGACCTGAAAGCGCGCGAACGCGTCAAGGCGCGGCTCGAAAAGGCGCTGGCCGATGGCGCATTGCCGCAGGCGCGCACCCGCGTCGACCGCTTCGTGTTCGGCCCGCCGGTCGATTACCCGGTGCAGTTCCGCGTCATCGGGCCCGACCCCACGAAGCTGCGCGAGCTCGCCGACGAGGTCCGCAAGGTGATGGCGGCCAACCCGAAGCTGGTCGATCCGCATCTCGACTGGCGTGAGCAGGTGAAATCCATTCGCCTCGAGGTCGATCAGGACCGCGCCCGCGCGCTCGGCCTGACACCGCAGGACGTGGCGCAGACCCTGCAAACGCTGCTCACCGGCCTAACCGTCACGCAGTATCGCGAGGGCATCGAGACCATCGATGTTGTGGCCCGCGCGGTCGCCGCGGAGCGACTGGACCTCGACCGCCTGCCGGGCCTGACCGTCGCCACCCGCAACGGCGTCGCGGTGCCGCTGTCGCAGATCGCACGGCTGCACTACGAGTACGAGGAGCCGATCCTATGGCGGCGCAACCGCGACCTCGCGCTCACCGTGCGCAGCGACATCATCGACGGCGTACAGGCGCCGGACGTGAGCAACGAGGTGCTGCCGAAACTCGCCGACATCAAGAACGCCCTGCCCTACGGCTACCGCATCGAGACCGGCGGCGCGATCGAGGAAAGCGCCAAGGCAAATGCCTCGCTCGCCGCCGTGTTCCCGGTGATGGCGACCGCGATGCTGGCGATCCTGATGATCCAGCTTCAGAGCTTCTCGCGGCTCGCCCTGGTCTTCACCACCGCTCCGCTCGGCGTGATCGGTGCGACCGGCGCGCTATTGATCTCCAACCGGCCGTTCGGCTTCGTCGCGTTGCTCGGCATGATCGCGCTCGCCGGTATGATCATGCGCAACACGGTCATCCTGGTCGATCAGATCGAGCACGATATCGCCGAAGGTCACCGGCGTCATCGCGCCATCATCGACGCCACCGTGCGCCGCTCGCGTCCGGTCGTGCTCACCGCGCTCGCCGCCATCTTGGGCATGATCCCGCTCGCGCGCAGCGAGTTCTGGGGACCGATGGCAATCACCATCATGGGCGGCCTGTTCGTCGCCACCGTGCTGACGCTGCTCGTGGTGCCCGCGCTCTACGCGCTGTGGTTCCGGGTGAAGGAGAACGAGCCGGCGTCCGCCGGCTTGACCGCGGACGAGGCAATGGATGCGTTCGGCCCGGAGATAGCGCCGTATCGTATCGCCGCGGAATGACGAAACGCGATCAAGCAAGGAGGACGAGATGGCCTGCGACTGTCGCGAACCGACGCTCAAGGAAATTCTGTCCGACTCCATCGTCGCAGCAATCATGCAGGCCGACGATGTCGATCCGGAACGGCTCGATGCCATGCTGAGCATGATCGCCAGCGAACTGGCCGCGGACGGGCGGGGCCGCCCGATCGCCGATCACGAGGTGCAGGAGCGCGCCCGGGGCGGCGTGCTCTATTCATCACGTTGACGGGCCCCGCGGTTGCGACGATAAGCTTCCCGGCAAAGGACCGTTCTCCCGGGAAGCCATGGTTGGAATCCTGTCGCGTATCGCAGCCGCATCGTTCTCCGCCGTCTTATGCCTGATCGGCACGACGGCTGTCGGCCTGGCGCAGGAATGCGCCGCACCGGCCAAGATGCAGTTCAACGTCTCCAGCCGGATCGTGCGCGACCGCACCGGCTTCACGCAGGGGCTCGAGTTCCGCGACGGCCGGCTCTACGAAAGCACCGGCAATGTGGGTGGCACGACCCAGCTCAACGCGATTTCGCTCGACGGCAAGGTGACCAATCTCGCCGATCAGGGGCGGCGCGTGTTCGGCGAGGGGCTAACCATCCTCAACGAGGAGATCGTGCAGCTGACCTGGCAGGAGCGCGAGGTCTTCGTCTACGACCTGTCGGGCAAGTTCAAGCGCCGAATGCGCAATCCGCGCGACGGCTGGGGCCTGTCGAACGACGGCGCCAACCTGCTGTTCACCGACGGCAGCACATCGCTCCACTATGCCGATCCCAAGACCTTCAAGCTCGGCAAGGCGGTCGGCATCCGAACCGCCCGGTCCGAGATCGCGGGCGTCAACGAGCTCGAATTCGTGGACGGCAAGCTCTACGGCAACATCTTTACCACCCGCAGCATCGTGCGTTTCGATCCGGCGACGGGCTGCATCGACGCGGTTTCCGACCTCAGCGTGCTGTGGCAGATCATGACTCCGGATGAGCGCGCCTCGACCGTGCCGAGCGAGAACGTTCTCAACGGCATCGCTTATGATGCGAAGACCGGGCTGTTCTATCTCACCGGCAAGCGGTGGAAGGCAATCTATGTCGGGCGGTTCACCGGCGGCCGCTAGAACAACGGCGGTGCGCGTCCGACCGGGAACGGACCGAGCATGATGCGGCCATCGACAAAGCGTAGCGGAACCGAGACGGCAGGTTTGCCTTCGAGCACCGTGCGCTGCCCGATCGCACCGAGGCCGGCGATGATGCCCGGGCCCGCGCGCTTGCGCGCAATCGCGCCGAGGCCGGGCACCAGCCGATCGAGCGAATCGATGGTCGCCGACACCTTGCCGCGCGACATCATCTGCTCGATACCGAGCTCTTTGAGCAACTGTTCCAGATTGACCACTGTCATCTGCATCTGGCCTTGCAAGCCGCCGCGCTCCGTAAGGCCGAGCGTACCGGCGCTCACCGCGATCACCTCGCCGCGCTGGATGCGGGCGCTGGTGATTTCGATGCGGCCGTCTCGCGCCTGCATTTCCTTGAAGCGCACCGGCCACGGTTTCGGCGAGAAATCGGCGAGCCCGCGCAGCGTTCCGACAATGTCGGCCTCGACTCCAACCATCGCCGGATGCAACTCCGGTGCGCTGGCGGCGGCGGCGCGCAGCACGAACGCGATCACCGGATTTTTTTTTGCAGTCGAGCCTGCTGCGATGCGTCCGTGCAGCTCGACGCGCTTGGCCTTGAACAGCGGCGCGCCGGTGCTCGTACCCGAGCGCTCGACAACTGGATTGTCGACGACGAGCGAGACGCGCTCAGGCGCTCTCGGCGTGCCACGTACGCTTGATTGGCCGAGCGTCCAGTTGGCGATGTAGCCCGGCTGTTGTCCACCCTCCGCAATCGTCATCGGGCCACTGAACTCGCCGATCATCAACGATGGCTGGTAGATCTGCACAGCGACCAGGAGGTCCGCCGCCTTGAGCGCGAGCGGCGTCCCCTTCCCGCGCAGCTCAACACTCGGATTGGCGCAACGGACCTCGATGCGGAACGGGAAGCCGCCAATGGTCTGGGCGCCGCACTCATGGATGCGGCCGGCGCGGGCTTCGCG
>JBOHIG010000379.1:0-7510 GCA_050725815.1 Xanthobacteraceae bacterium | reverse complement strand
CTATTGGGCGCCGCACGCGGCGCAGCCTGTGGCGCCGGCTCGGGCGCTTGCGGCAAGCTGGCCTGCGGCGCCGGGACCGCCGGCGCGGCCGTGGGCGATGCTCGATTGTCGGCTGTACTACGCTTCCCGAACACTTACTCTCACTCCAGACGTCGGTCAGGCCCGCTTCAACAGCTTGTCGAATAGCGGTGTCAGCAGGCCCGACTTGGCTTTCTTGGCTTCGGAACGGCCCGTCAACTGTTGCGCGAGCTGGCGGAAGATTTCGGCCGAGCGGTGGCTGGCCGATAGCTCGGCGATCATCTGGCCGTTATTGGCGGCGGCGCCGAACAGTTGCGGCTCGAACGGAATGATGGCGATCGGATCGTCGTCGAGCGCCTTGGCGAAATCGCCGGCGCTGATCTCCGGCCGCTTCGGCACGCCGACCTGGTTGAGACAATAGAACGGCCGCCGGTCGTTGGGGCGCGTCGTCTTCAACAGGTCGAGCACGTTCTTTGCATTGCGCAGATTGGCGAGATCGGGCGCCGACACGATCAGGATATCGTCGGCGGCGACCAGCATGCTTTTGGTCCATCCGGACCACAGATGCGGTACGTCGAGCACGACGCATGGCATCGTCGTACGCAACGAATCGATGATCGGGTCGAACGCGTCGGCTGCGAAGTCATACACTCGCTCCAGCGTGGCTGGCGCCGCCAGCAGGCTGAGATGGTCCGTGCATTTCGACAGCAGCCGGTCGATGAAATTGGTGTCGATACGGTCGGGCGAGAACACTGCGTCCGCGATGCCCTGCGGCGGATCCTGGTTGAAATCGAGCCCGGCCGTCCCGAAGGCGAGGTCGAGGTCGGTCACGACGGTATCGAGCTGGAGATCGCGCGCGACCGCCCAGGCGATGTTGTGGGCGACGGTGGACGCTCCCACGCCGCCTTTCGCACCGATGACCGCGATGACGCGCCCGACCGGCTTGGCGTCGGGCGAGGAGAACAGGCCGCAGATCGAGCGAACCACGTCGACGGTGCCGACCGGCGCAATCAGATAGTCGCTCACGCCGCGCTTGGTCAGCTCGCGATAGAGCAGCACGTCGTTGACCCGGCCGATTACGACGACCCTGGTTCCGGCGTCACAGACTTCGGCGAGCGAGTCGAGGCCGCCAAGGACGCTGTCGCCGCGTGTCTCCGACTCGATGACGATAACGTTCGGGGTCGGCGCGGTGCTGTAGGACTCGATGGCGGCGGTGATGCCGCCCATCTGAATCTTCAGGTGGGCTTTTGCCAGCCGCCGATCCTCGCCGGCCGCCTGGACGGCGGCCGCGGTCTCGACGGTCTCGCAGAACGCCTGCACCGATACGCGCGGAGCCGGCGCGATGTGGTCGCCCTCGGCGGCATCGTTGGCGCCGGAAGCGGCAGCGTAGTGCGTGTTCGTCATCATTGGCCGAGTTCGCTGATCTTGCCCTTGCCGGCGTCGGAGTGTTTGGTCGCGGTGCTATCGCCCTTCGAGTACTTCTCAAAGACGGTCGCGCGGCGCTTGGTATAAACCGGAATTTCGGCGCGCGGCTGCACGAGATCGGTCGGCTGATCGACCATCGCGGCCAGATTGCGCTGCGTCGAGCAACCGAAGTTGTAGTATTGCCGGTTCTCATAGTGCTCGCGGTTGTAGGTCGGGCCGAGGTCGTAGGGCCACAGGCCGCAGGGGCCGGCTTCCGCCACCACCGTCGGATAGTGCAGCCGCAACGTCGCGAGCTTGCGCGGATCGTGGGTGCGATGCGGCCGCACCTCCATCGCCCGCGGCGGAACGCCCGCGCCGGCGAGGATCGAGCGGATTTCACGCGATGCCGAGGTGGCGGCGCCTTCGTTGCTGGTGCCGTTCGGAACGTCGATGAGGATTCCGCCGGTGGCCTCATGCTGCCAAGCGCGCGCGAATGCCAGCACTTCGGCGCGTTGCACAGCGGTGAGCGTGCCGCGCCTGTTGCCGATGAACAGTTCGATCGTGCGCGGCCCTTCCTTCAGCGCGATCGGGTGGCGCTGGCGGTAGTCGTTCGGAATGTTTTCGAGCGTGGTGTCGCGCGCCGTGTAGCAGCCGGCGAGCATCGCGGTGCAGGCGGCGATCGCCACTGCGCGAACCGCAAGGGTTGCGCGGCGTCGCGCCTCGGGAATCGTTGTTGCACTCATCGTCCGTCTCCCGCGCCGTGGCGCTCAATCGAGAATGAAGCCGTAGTTGCCGCGATAGGTGATCTTGTTGCGCACCTTGCCGGGAACGCCGTAGATGCGGTTGAGACGGCCAAGAAGGATGGTGGCCGGATCGCTCGGATCGGCGAAGCCGTCGTCGGGACGAGAGAGGTTTTTTTGCGCCACGGCGCGCACGACGTAGGGCGTCACGATCACCATCAGCTCGGTCTGCCGGTTGACGTAGTCCCGGCTCTTGAACAGCGCGCCCAGGACAGGGAGCTGCATCAGGCCGGGAATGCCGTTGATCTGCTGCTTGGTCTGCTCCTGGATCATGCCGGCCATGGCGAGCGCGCCGCCGGACGGAATCTCGACCGTGGTCTCGGCGCGGCGGGTGCGGACCGAGGGGATGGTCAGCGTCGTGGTCTGGTTGGCGCCGAGCGACTGGGTCAGCGTAAGCTGATTGTCGGTGGAGAGCTCCGACACTTCGGTCATGACCTTGAGGCTGATGCGCCCCTCGCCGAGCACCACCGGCGTGAAGTTCAGGCCGACGCCGAACTTCTTGTACTGGATCTGGTACTGGCAGTTCCGGGTCACCGGATCGCAGGTGTAGCCCGCGGGAACCGGAAACTCGCCGCCGGCGAGGAAGTTCGAGCTCTCGCCCGAGATCGCGGTCAGGTTCGGCTCGGCCAGCGTGCGGATGACGCCGGCGCGCTCCATCGCGCGCAGCGTCGCATTCATGGACTTGTAGGTGCCGGTGATGGCGTTCGTCTGCACCAGCGCCTGGCCGGTGACCGGGAACGGATTCGCGTTGTTGAAGGTCAGCACCGAGCTGCCCGACCCGACGCTGCCGCTGAGGTCGATGCCGAGCTGCTTGATGACGTCGCGTTGCACCTCCGCGACGGTGACCTTGAGCATGACCTGGTCTCGTCCCATGATGGTGAGATTGTTGACGACGAGACCTTCCTTGTTGCCGCCGCCACTATAAGTCGTGGTGCTGGCGCTGTTGGCTCCGCCGGCTGCGTTGGCGCTTGAGGTGCCGGTCGTAATTGCCGACGCTGAACTTTTCTCGAAGAGCACACCGCGGGCGACTTCCTCAGCCAACGCGGCCTCCACGGGATTGGCCACGACGCCGGTGAGCAGGATGCCGTCTTTGCCAAGTCCTTCCACCTTGATGTTCGCGTGCGGGAGCGACTGCCTGAGGGCCGCGCGAACGCCGTTGAGATCGCGCTCCACAGCGAGATCGAGTCCGGCGATCTGCTGACCATTGTGATCGAAGAAGAACACATTGGTTTGCCCGACCTTGGCGCCGATCAGGTAGACGCGGCGCGCGGAGCGCATGACGATGTTGGCGACTCCCGGATCGGCCAGCAGGACGTCCTTGACGTCGCGCGGCAGGTCGATGACGACCGACTTGCCGATGCCAAGCCGCGCGAAACGAGCGCTCGAGTCGCCGGCCGCAACGCGGATTCTCTGCACCGATGTGTCGGCTGCGGGCGCACGGCCGGCGGCGGCGAGTCCAAACGCGGCGATCAACGCGAGCAACAGGGAGGTGCGGATCAGCGAGAACTCGCCCATGATAAGTCCCTTCGTTCCAATCACTTCGGAGTCGTCATCGTCGTGATGCCGAACCGAACCACGTTGATTCCGCTTCTGCGGCCCCCGTCGTCGGGCGCTTCCGGCTCCGTCTTGCTTTGATCGACGATGCTGCGAAGCGCCAGCGACAGCGTTCCCATCTGCTGCGCCCGCGCCAGCGTCTCCGCCTGGCGCGACGAGAGCTCGAGCGTCGCGGTCTTGCCGACGGCGACGCGCTGACCGCCTTTTTCCTCGACGGTCTGGTCGATCGCCAACACACGAACATTGGTGAGAATGGTTTCGCTGGTGTGGACCTCGACGCCGGCGGCCTTTTCTGCTTCCCGATCGCGGCGCGAGAGGAGGACATCGACGTGGTCGTTGGGCAGGATGAATCCGCCCGCGCCGGTCTCCGGCGAGATCTGCGTCGACACCGCGCGCATGCCGGCCGGCAGGATCGCTGCCATGTAGCCGGAGCCGTTGGCGCGAATCAGCTTGCTCTCACGGATCGGCTCGCCCGAAGAGAACGGTGTGCGCGCAATCGTGCCGGCGAGCTGATTGATGGCGTCGGGACGATCGTTCTTGCGAATGAAATTGCCGGCTGTCGCGGTCGGCCAGGTCTGCCAGCGCATGTCGCCGGCGGCGACCGTGTGTCCGACGCCGACGTCATTGGCGGCGACCAGGACGTCGACGGTTTCGAGCTTGGCGACGGGCGCTTGCGCAGGTGGCGGCGGCGGATCGGAGCGGCCCGCCAACAAGGCGGCGACGGCTCCGGCGGCGAGCGCAATGACAAGAACAACGATACGCGCGGGTTTCATACGCTTCACTTTCCACATGACCCGGCGGCACGACTCCGCCGCCACATCGACTCGACGCCCCGACCGGTACGTGGTCGCTGATGCCCGATTTCAGCAGGGAATGGTCAAAGCATGGTTAATGAGCGGTGTCTAAATCGAGTTAATAGATCGTAGCTTGCGCGAATTCGGGACAGCGGCGGCGTGCGCGCAGATGCGGAGCGTGCAGGCGACGCCTTCGCGATTGGGCGCCGGTGAGGTTTTGCAAGGGTCGGTTTTGAGGAGCCGGCTGAGAGTGCGCGCGCTACGCCTGAGCGATGGTCAGGAGCACGGCGATCACATCGCGATCGCCTTCATCCAGGCGGTGTCGGGATAAACTGCGAGGGCCGCAGCCGCGAGCGCGATCCCATAAGGCACGCCGGTATCGGTGCGGTGCAGCCGTTCCGCCCATTGCTGGCCGGCCAGGACCTGCGGCAGCGGAATGGTGCGAAGCTGCAATAGCGCCAGCGTGAGGAGACCACCGAACAGCGAGGCATAGACGAAATAGGCGAACAGGTGGTCGAAGCCGAGCCAGAGCGCAGTCGCGGCCGCAAGCTTGGCGTCGCCGCCGCCGATCCAGCCGCGTGCGAAGAAGCCGAAGGCGAGGACCAGCACCACCGCCGCCGCACCCACATGGGACAGCATGAGCATCGGGCTCATCCCGATCACCATGGCGAGCGCAAAGAATCCGCCGACCAGGATCAGCGAAACCCGGTTGGAGATGGTCATGGTGAGCAGATCGCTGGAGGCGGCAAACGCCATCATCGCCGGGAAGAGCATCAATCTGATAGCGTCGGCGATCATGGGCCTTTCCGTGCAAAGCGGTCGAGCGCGCCTGTTGCTGCGCCGACAAGCCTAGACCGTTTCTCCTTGCGGTTCGGTTAGCATGGTCTGGAAAATGCAACGCCCGCCGATGCGATGACCGGCGGGCGTAAAACGCACTGTCAGTGCGAGCGGCTTTGGGCCGGCCGGCTTATTTAAGCGCGGTCTGCACCGACGTGAAAGTCGTATTCAGGCCCGATCCGAGGCTTCCCACGACCGTAATGATCGCAACGGAGATGCCCGCTGCGATGAGACCGTATTCGATGGCGGTTGCGCCCTTTTCATCGCGGAAGAAACGCTTGATTGTCGACATGTCCAACTCCTCACACTGCTTTGCTTTCTGCTCGTGCATTGTGCCCGGCACGGGCGCTTCTACAGCGGGGGTTTGAACGGAAGGTATGATTGAACGGTCAAATTTGGTATGATTGTTGCGGCAAGTTCTGGGCCGTCTTCCGGGAGGAGGCCAAAGCAAAAAGGCCCCGGCGACGACCGGGGCCTTCCGCATATCGTCCGACCGGCGCTTATTTAAGCGCGGTCTGAACGCTCGAGAAGGTCGTGTTCAGCTTCGAGCCGAGGCCCTGCACGACCGCGATGATCGCAACCGAGATGCCGGCCGCGATGAGGCCGTACTCGATGGCGGTCGCGCCCGACTCGTCCTTCACAAAGCGCGCAACCAGGTTCTTCATGTTCAGCTCCATAGGTCCACACGTGGCTGTCTGAGCGGGATCCCGGAGCCCTTGTTCCTTGGCTGATCCGGAACCGTACGCCACCCTACTGCGCCACCCTTGCGCTGCGGTTAATATCGACGATGAATTACAAAGTTTTCGAATGAATAGATACTGTAGTTAACGGGGTCTTTATGGAAGACTTTGGTGGTTAATTAAGTATTTATTCGAATTTTAATCAATTCTTCTGAAGTCAAAACTTAGAGACGCTCAAGTTGAGACTTCGAAAAGCGCAAATATCTTCAATAAATGCAGCAACAGTCGGCTTGAGTGTTTCCAGCCGCCGACCTTGACGGTATTATATTGCGGACAGGGCGGCCGCTTCGGCGCTGTCTGCCGGCCGCCAAATCCCTGGAACGGCGGCGGTTCCAGTGCAGCGTCGAGGCGAGCGCTACCCGCCATTCTTCACAGCATCTTAACCGCCAGGCTCGATACCCCGGCCCCTGTTGGTGTGTGTGTCATCGTACGGGTCGCCGCGTCATGCTCGAAGAAATCGTCGCAGTCATCCACAGCATGGGCGTGACGGTCATGAAGATCCTGCCCGTGTCGATCGTCCTCGGCGCATCGTTCGCCGCCCTGACGTTCTTCTGGGCCTGCAATCCGGGCCAGCCCTGGTGGCGCAAGCGCGATCTCGTCACCGATCTCTGCTATTGGTTCGTCATCCCGTTGTTCGCCCGCTACCTTCGCATTGGCCTTCTGGTGCTCGGCGCCGCCTGGCTGTTCGGGATCACGACCGCGGAAGGACTGGTGGCGTTCTATGACGACGGCCATGGACCGCTTGCGACGCTGCCGCTGTGGCTGCAAGCCGGCATCTTCCTGGTCGCATCCGATTTCATGATGTACTGGATCCACCGCGCGTTTCATCGCCCGCCGATGTGGAAGTACCATGCGGTGCACCATTCCTCCGAGGAGCTCGACTGGATCTCGGCGGCGCGCTTCCATCCGGTCAACATCTTCCTCGGCAGCGTCGCGACCGACGTCGTGCTGCTGCTCGCCGGCATTTCGCCGAACGTGCTGGTGTTCCTCGGTCCGTTCACGATCGCGCATTCGGCTTTCGTGCACGCCAATCTCAAATGGACGCTCGGCCCGTTCAGATACGTGCTGGCAGGCCCGGTCTTCCACCGTTGGCACCACACCGCCGCTGCGCGCGGCGGCGAGAAGAATTTCGCCGGCACATTCCCGGTGCTGGATCTGATATTCGGCACCTATTACATGCCGAAGACCGAAATGCCCAATGCGTATGGCGTCGCCGATCCGGCGTTCCCGTCCACCTTCGGCGCGCAGATGTTTTATCCGTTCCGGCGCGAGGCTGATGGCCCGGACCCGAAGCTTGCACAGCCTGTGCCGGGCGCGCCCGCGAGCCCCTGAATGTGCCAGGGCCATCGCATATGTGTGGCGC
>JBOHIG010000378.1:0-15246 GCA_050725815.1 Xanthobacteraceae bacterium | reverse complement strand
GGTGGAGGACGCCCATGGGAGCGAATTTCGGCATCGCCGGTATGGATTGGCAGCAGCGCATCAATTGGGACCGCCTGCGCACCTATCGCACCGAGCGCGCGCGCGAGATGATGAAGAAGCACGGGCTCGGCGCCATGCTGTGCATGTACGACGAGAACGTGCGCTATCTCACTGGCACGCTGACGCCGGGCTGGAACCGGCTTAAGCCCGGGTTGCGCTATGCGATGCTGTGCGGCGACGGCGCGCCGGTGCTGTTCGAGCAGGGCGATCTCGGCTTCCAGATCGAGCGGCATTCGCCCTGGATCCCGAAGGAGAACGTCCGCCATTCCTTCGCCTGGATCAAGGGCGCGGCCGGACCGGCTTCGACCCAGCAAGTGAACAAGTTCACCAAGGCGGTGTTGCAGGCGATGAAGGACAACGGCGTCGCCGGGCAGAAGCTCGGTGTCGACTTCATCGACATCAACATGATCAACATCTTCAGGGAGAACAACATCACCTGGGTCGACGGCATGACCCCGATGATGGAAGCGCGCGCCGTCAAGAACGTCGACGAGCAGGAATGCTTCCGCATCGTCGGCGCGATCGGCGACGCCACGCACTGGGAGTGCATGAAGTTCCTGCGCCCCGGCATCACCGAGAACCAGGTCACAGCGCACCTGATGCAGTATCTTTATAATATCCCAGGCATGGAGGACGTCGAGGACGTCATTGTGTCGTCCGGCCCCAATACCTGGCCGAACTGGCGCAATTTCTCCGACCGCATCATCCAGCCGGGCGACATCGTGTTCATGGATTTGGCCGCGCTGACGTGGAACGGCTACAAGTCCTGCTATTACCGCACCTATTGCGTCGGCAAGGAGCCCTCCCAGGAGCAGAAGGATACCTACGCGACCGCGCTCGAGTGGCTCTACGATTCGATTGGCGCGGTGAAAGTCGGCGCCACCACGCGCGACATCGCACTCAAGTGGCCTTCGGCGATGGAGACCTGGGGCTATGAGGACGAGGACCAGGCCGCCGCCAACCTGTGGGGCCACGGCCTCGGTCTCGCTCAATACGATCCGCCGGTGATCTCGCGAATCTGGTCGCTCGATCATCCGATCTACATCAAGGCCGGCATGACCTTCGCGCTGGAGACCCAGCACGGCAAGCGCTTCCGCTACGGCGTGCGCATCGAGGAGATGCTGATCGTGCACGAGAAGGAGATCGAGATCGTCTCCAACTTCCCGGTGAAGCAGATCACGGTGGTGGATCCGATTCCGGGCTATGGCGACCACGTGAAATGACGTGAGGCGAAACCGATCGCTTGATGAAACCACTCCGCGAATACGACCGGAATGACTGGAAGCGCCTTCGCCCGGTGACGCATTGGCTGAAGACATTGCGCTACAACGCCATGCGGGAAATCCACGTGCGCCGTCACCAGCGGGACGGCGACACCGCCTTGGCGGGCCGCATCCGCGGGCAGCGCGTCCTGGTCACCATTGCATACGACGATCCGGAAGCGATCGACATGCAGGCGCAGGCGATGAAGCGGTTCGTGCCGAACGCGCTGTATATCGTCGCCGACAATTCGTCGGACGACGAGGCGGCGCGCCAGATCGTGGCTGTCGCCGCGCGCCACAGCGTTCCCTATGTCCGGTTGCCGCGGCCGTCGGAGAACGAGGGCAGCCGCTCGCACGGGTTGGCGCTGAATTGGACGTGGCGCAACGTCATGCGCCCGGGCGAGCCGGACGCGTTCGGATTTCTCGACGACGACCTGTTTCCGACCACAGCGGACGATCCCTTCGAAATGCTGGACCGGCAGCCGGTCTATGGCGTGCTGCGGGAGGCCGGCGAGCGCTGGTTCCTGTGGGCGGGCTTCTGCCTGTTCCGCTTCGACGCGGTGAAGGATGCGAAGCTCGATTTCGGGCAGGACTGGTTCAAAGGACTTGATACCGGCGGCGGCAACTGGCGTTCGCTCTATTGCCGGCTCGACCGCGCGCAACTCGAATTCACACCCAACCATTTCGAGCCGTACCGGCCGGGCGCCGATCCGGTGCATGACAGCATTCATTGGTGCGGTCGCTGGCTGCACGAGTGCGGCCAGACCCGGCGCGCCGGACGCATTGAGCAGGCCGACGACAAGCGGCGCATGATCAAGAAGCTGCTCGGTTCCCAGGAAGTCGAATCCGGCGCCGGTGCGCGGGCATGAGCGGCGACGCAACCACGGCGTGGAAGGACGCAGATATTACGGGCGACTGGATCGTCTTATTGCACGCGCAGGCGGCGAGCGACCCCGAACAGGTCGGGCCGAAGGCGGCGAATCTCGCCGCGCTGTTGCGCGCCGGCTTGCCTACGCCTGGGGGCTTTTGCTTGACCGCGGCAGCGTACCGGCGCCAGCTCGCGCATCTCGGTGTTCTCGATCTGGTTGATGGATATGCGGCGGCGTCACTGCCGCAGCAGCGGAAGCTGTCGGTCGAGATCAGGCTCAAACTCTATCAGGAGCCGATTGCGCCGGAGATTCTCCAACCGTTGCTCGCTGCGTGGCGCGCACAGCGCGCAGAGAGCGGGTTGCCGGGCGCCGTTCGTTCCTCGGCGCTGATCGAGGATCGCGCCGACGCCAATTTCGCCGGTCAGTTCGAGAGTTTCCTCGGGATCAGCGAGGAAGCCGAGTTCCTCACCGCCGTGCGCGCCTGCTGGGCCGCGCTCTGGACCTCGAATGCGCGCCGCTACATGGAGAACCATGGCCTCAATCCGGCCGACACCGCGATGGCGGTGTTGATACAGTCGACCGTCGCCGCGCGCGCCTCCGGCGGCGGCCTGAGCGAGACCGCGGAAGGCCAGATGCTCATCAGCGCCACCTGGGGCCTGGGCTCCGCGATCGCGCAGGGCGAGGTGGTCCCCGACCGGATCGTGCTCAGCCGGCAAGGTTTCGTGCGCAAGATCGAGGCCGGGCGCAAGGACCATCGCGACACCTGCGGCCACAACGGGACGGCGACCCAGGCGGTGCCGAAAGAGCTTGCACAGGAGCCCTGCCTCGATGCCGGGCAGGCGGTGATGCTCGGGCGCATGCTGCGCAAGGCGGAAGCTGTGATGGGAATGCCGGTCGAGATCGAATGGGCGCTCGACGACAATGGATTCACGTTGCTGCAAGCGCGCCCGCTGCATGTCGAGCCCGCCTATGTGCCGGAGGATATCTGGCTGCAACATCCGGGCTTGAACGGCCATCCCGCCGGCATCGGCTGGGGCTCGGGCCGCGCGGTGGTGGTGAACTGCGAGTGCGAATTGGCGCGCGTGGCGCCGGGCGACGTGCTGGTGACGAAGGTTGCCGGGCCGGCGCTGAGCCACATCCTGCCGCGGGTGGCCGGCGTGGTGGCGGAACTCGGCGGGTCCACATCGCACCTCGCCTCGTTGGCGCGCGAGCGCGGTATTCCGATGGTGCTCGGCGTGCTCGACGCGACCGTGCACATTCCCGACGGCACTCAAGTTGCGGTCGATGGCGTCTCTGGCATCGTGCGGTGGCTGCGCTGATGACGACGCGCCCACGAATTTTCGTGACGCAGCCGGTTGCCGAGAGCGCGCTCAAGCGGCTGCGCGCAGTGGCAAGCGTGAAGGTCCACGCCGACTCCAGCAAGATCGTGCCCAAGCGCGCGCTGATCGCGGCGCTGCGCAAGGCCGACATCCTGTTCTGCCTACTGCACGATCAAATCGACCGCGCGGTGATCGCCGCCAATCCGAAGCTGCGCGCGATCTGCGCGCAATCGATCACTCCATCGAACATCGACGTCGCCGCCGCCACTGCGCGCGGTATTCCGGTAACCTGCGTGCCGGCGTTGACCACCGAGGCGACCGCCGATATGGCCTTTGCCCTGATGATGGCGGCGGGGCGCCGTGTGGTCGAAGCCGATCGCGGCGTTCGCAAGGGCAAGTTTCCGGGCGCGCAGTCGCGCCATTTCCTCGGCGCGCTGGTGCACGGCAAGACGATCGGCTTGGTCGGCGGGGGAGGGCGCATCGGCAAGGCGGTGGCGAAGCGCGCGCATGGCTTCTCCATGCGAGTGCTGTACTGGACGCCGCGGCGCAAGCCGGAAGCCGAAGAGCGTGAGGCGGGTCTCACTTATGCATCGCTCGAGGACTTGCTGCGCGAGTCCGATTTCGTATCGCTGCACACTCCGCTGAATCCCAAGACCCGCCACCAGATCGCCGCGCGCGAGCTGTCATTGATGAAGAAGAGCGCGTTCCTGATCAATACCGCGCGCGGCGCGATCGTGGACGAGAAGGCCCTGGTGCGTGCGTTGAAGGCGGGCAGGATCGCCGGCGCCGGTCTCGACGTGTTCGAGCACGAACCCAAGGTCGATGCCGCGCTGAAGACGATGCCCAACGTGGTGTTAGCGCCGCATCTCGGCAGCGCCGTGCCGGAGGTGCGCGAGCCGATGGCGAACGTGGTCGTCGACAATATCCTGGCGATCGTTGAGGGCAGGCAGCCGCCGGACTGCGTCAATCCGGAGGTTTTCACATGAGCCGCTCCCTGATTGCCGTCACCGACAGCGTGTTTCCGTCGCTCGCGCCGGCGCTTGCCGCGCTCAAGCGCGTCGATCCGGAAGTGCGAATGGCAAAGAGTGCGTCTGCCGACGACATCCTGGCGGTCGCGCGCGACGCCGATGCCATTCTCGTGACCTATGCCAAGCTCGACGGCGACCTGCTGCGCCAGCTTACACGCTGCAAGGCGATCGGCCGCTTCGGGCTCGGCGTCGACAACATCGATATCAAGGCTGCGGCCGAGCGCGGCATCACCGTCACCTATGTACCGGACTATTGCCTGCGCGAAGTCTCCGACCACGCGATGGCGCTGCTGCTGGCGCTGGCGCGCAAGATTCCGCTGTCGAACACGCTGGTGCAGGCCGGACGCTGGGAGATGCCGGCGGTGGTACCGCTGCGCCGCCTGGAAGGACAGGTGCTCGGCCTGCTCGGCTTCGGCAACATCCCGCGCGCGGTGGCGCCGAAGGCGAAGGTGTTCGGGCTTGCCGTGATCGCACACGATCCCTTTGTAACAAAGGACGCGTTCGCGGCGCTTGGCGTCGAGGGGGTGAGCTTCGACGATCTGCTGGCGCGCTCGGATTTCATCTCGGTGCACGCGCCGCTGACGCCGGCGACGCGCGGGCTGCTCAATACTGCCGCCTTCGCCAAGATGAAGAAGGGCGCGCTGGTCGTGAACACCGCGCGTGGGCCGCTGATCGACGAGAAGGCTCTAATCTCGGCGCTGGACGCCGGCCAGCTCGGCGGCGCCGCGCTCGACGTGGTCGAGGCCGAGCCGTTGGCGAAGGAGTCGCCCCTGGTCGGCCGCGACAACGTGATCCTCACCCCGCATACGGCGTTCTATTCGGTCGAGGCGCTGGAGGAATTGCAGACGAAGTGTGCAAGCGACGTGGCGCGCGTGCTGAGCGGAGAGAAGCCGGTCTATCCGGTGAAGGTCATTTGATCGCCTGCGGATTGATTGGCGAGCCGGTGCCGCCGGTGATGATCAGAGGCGGGCCGCAGAAGAAGAACTCATAGATGCCATCGGCGTCGCAGTCGTCGGCGAGTTCCTTGAGGTAGAAGATTTCGCCCATGCACAGGCCCATGGCCGGGATCACGACCCAATGCCAGGGCTGGTTCACCTCGGTGGTCTCATTCGGGCGAACCTCGACGCCCCAGGTATCGGAGCAGATTGCGGCGACCTGCTTGTCCTGGCACCAGTAGCAGTTCTCGAATTTTACGCCCGGCGCGTCGCCGCCGGCATAGCCGCCCCATTTCTTCTCCGACAGGCAGCGTTCCATCTGGCCGGTGCGGACAATGACGAAATCGCCGCGCCCGATCGCGACGTTCTGGTCCTTGGCGCACTTGTCGAGTTCGTCGTTGGAAATTCCTTCGCCGTCCTTCAGCCAGTCGACGCCGCGGTGGCGTGCGACGTCGAGCAGCACGCCGCGCCCGATCATGCGATTGCGGGAATGCTCGATGCCGAGCACGGACAGGCCGCGGGAATCGATCAGCTTGGCGTCGTAGCCGTTATAGACCTTGTCTTCGTAGAAGATGTGGCCGAGCGCATCCCCGTGGGTCGCGCCCTGGACGCACAGGTTGAGCGTGTCGTCGGCGTAGCGGATCTTGTTCCAGTCCTGCTGTCCGGCGATGGCGTCGGTGCCGGTTGCGAGCATCTGGTGGATCGGATTGAACCGCCCCCCGAACAGACCGGTCTGCGGACCGTTGGAGTCGAGCGGGATGCCGAGCGCGAACGCGTTGCCGGTGCGGATCAGGCCCGCGGCGCGGACGTGTCCTCGGGCTGAACGTGATTGAGCGTACCGATCTGGTCATCCTTGCCCCACCGGCCCCAGTTCCTGAGCTTGTCGGTGGCCTCCTGAATGGCTTGCCGCCCCATCTTGATGTCCATGTCGTTCCGCCCTGATCTTTTTGGCCAGCCGTGTGGGGACCAGTTCGACGCGAGCCCCATAGGCGACGATTGTGGCCCGCCGTTTCGCCTGCGTCCATGGCACATAAGTATTGTCGGCACGCGCGCGATAGAATTCGCGACTACGGCGCGGGGGGATTTGTGGACGATGACGACTGAGGCTATTGGTAGCGCCGCGCGCGCCCCTCCGGATCGGCGCACGCAACAACTTTGGGGGGATCGCATGCCGGGAGAATTTGCAGGGAAAATCGTGGTCGTGACCGGTGGCAGTCGCGGGATCGGCCGTGGGATCGCGACGGCTTTCGCGCGTGAAGGCGCGCAGACGGTGATCGCGTCATCCTCGGCAGACAACCTTGCCGCCGCCGCCAAGTCGATCGCCGCGGTCGGACCGGAGCCACTGACGGTCGCGGGCGATCTGCGCGAGCTCGCGGAATGCGAGCAACTTTACGCGCGGGTGCGAGAGCGCTTCGACCGTTGCGACATCCTGATCAACAACGCCGGCCGCACCCGCGCCGGTAATTTCCTCGATCTGCCGGACGACGCGTTCTTCGACGGCTTCGCGCTGAAGTATCACGCCGCCATGCGCCTCACGCGGCTGTTCTGGCCGATGCTGAAGGCGGTTCAGGGCCACGTGGTCAATATCGTCGGTGGCGCCGCTCGCTCGCCGGAGCCGGAGTTCACGATCGGCAGCTCGGTCAATGCCGCGCTGGCGAACGCCTCCAAGGGACTCTCCAAGCTTGGCATGCGTGACGGTGTCAACGTCAACGTGATTCATCCCGGCAATACCCGCACCGAGCGGTCGGAGGAGTTGCTGGCGCAGCGCGCGCAGGCCGCCGGCAAGACGCCGGAGGAATTGCGTGCCCAGGCGCTGGCGCGAAGCGGCATTCGCCGTGTCGGCGAGGTCGAGGACGTTGCCGCGCTGGCGCTGTTCCTGTGCTCGGAGCGGGCGCGCCACATTCAGGGCACTGCCATCGCGGTCGATGGCGGAGCGACGGTGGGCTATTACTGAAGCGGGAATCCAAGGGTCGCTTGCTCTGGGTCCCCCGCTTTCGCGGGGACGAGCGGAGGATTGTCGTTACTCTTCGGTCGCCCGGTTGGTGAAGCGCGCGTTGCCGAGGCCGGTTCCGATGGTGAGCGCCCCCCAGCGTGCGATGTCGCGCATCGCTGGCAACTCGCTCAAGCCTTGAACCACGGCGTCGTTGTGTAACAGGATCACGGTGTCGTCGCCGCCAATCTTCGGGATTGCCTCGCAGAGGCGCGACGGCAGGTTGAAGCGGCTGCTTTCCCAATTGCCCGGAAGGTTCTGTGCGCCCCGCTCGATGTCGCCATCCTCCTGGACAAGTCCCGGACAGCCGATACCGATGAACGGCGTGAGCTTGCGGTCTTCCTTCTTCGCTTTGGCGATCAGCTTGTCCAGCATCTCGGCAAGGCGTTCGACAGCCTGGTTGCGGGTGACTTTTTTCTCGTCCGCATGCCGCCAGAGCTCGAATTTCCAGACACCGGCTTTCGATAGATCGCGCGCTCGCTTGAGGTTGAGATCGACCACGCCGGCGCGAATGTTGCTGCCCCCGATGTCGACCGCCAGGATGGAATCGTGCCCTTTGAGCATCCATGGCGGCACGAGATGGACCGAGCCAATCAAGCCGGCCTCGTCCGGATCGTTGCGGATCGGCAGGAGGTCGACGTCGATCTTATCAGCCTTCAGGATCACGGTGGCGCGGCCGATCGCCACTTCGCCGACACGGCTCGCGCGGAAGCCGCCGCCCACCACGATGCGCTCCGTATCCTGCCAGGCCTTGAGCTTGAGGAAGCGGCGAATGACCAGCGCGAGCTCCTGGGCGAAGTCCTCGATCGTTCCGTGGAGGACGCCGGCGGCCTCGGGGTTCCCTTCTGCGAGGAGGTCGTCGAGGTCCTTCTTGTCGAGCTCCTCGCTTGGCTTGTCGCCGAACGGGTCATCTCCGGTCTTGCGCAGCGGTTTGCGCAAGTTTTCCAGGATGTCGCGGAACGCGCTCCTGGTGACCCGGTCTCCGAGGAAGCCCTCGTCGTCCTTGGTTTCAAGGTTGTAGCTGTCGACTTCCACGGACGGCAGGCGTTTGCCCCCATGGACCGGCAGTGCTGGCAAGCTGGTGGCTTGTTCGGACATGAGAATCCCCGGCGCCGTGACTCAACGAATGATCAAGCCGAAAGTTTCACCGCTGAAGCGCCTTTAACTTCTGCACGATACGCCAAGCTATGCTAAGGACGCGGCCCGCAAACCGTTCAAGAAGCTATGGCATCAGGTCGGAAGTCAGCGTGTGTCATCGGTTGGCCGGTCGAGCATTCCCGCTCACCGCTGATTCACAACTATTGGATCAAGCAGCTTGGCCTCGATGCCGAATACCGGCGCGAAGCAGTGCCACCGCAACAATTCGCGGACTTCGTTTCCCGCCTTGCCGAGCACGGCTATGTCGGCGCCAACGTCACCGTTCCACACAAGGAGGCCGCGCTGCAACTGTCCGATCCGGACGCCCGCGCCAAGGCCGTGGGCGCTGCGAATACCTTTTGGCTCGATGGGCGCACGCTGCGTTCGACCAATACCGATTGCGATGGATTCCTGCACAATCTCGACGCGGCTGCGCCAGGCTGGGACCGCGGGCTGCAAACCGCGACTGTGCTGGGCGCGGGCGGGGCCGCGCGTTCGATCGTGTTCGGGCTGATCGAGCGTGGCACCGAGCGCATCCATGTCGCCAATCGCAGCTTCGAGCGCGCGCAGGCGTTGCGCAAGCAATTTGGCGCGCGGATCCATCCGCTGCGTTGGGAAGAGGTCGGCGGACTACTGGCGTCGGCGGGTCTGCTGGTGAATGCGACCTCGCTCGGCATGACCGGGCATTCACCGCTTGAGATCAACGTTGGCCGCCTGCCGGCAAGCGCGGTCGTCGCCGACATCGTCTATGCGCCGCTGGAGACCCCGCTGCTGGCTGCGGCCAGGGAGCGCGGCCTGCGCACCGTCGACGGTCTCGGGATGTTGCTGCATCAGGCGGTCGGCGGATTCGAGCGCTGGTTCGGCGCGCGGCCGATGGTAACGGCGGAATTGCGAGGACTGGTCGAGGCCGATCTCGCGCGTATCTAGGCTCTGTTTTGGGAATACCATTGCGGGCGGAGGGTTTAACATGGGACCGCCGGCCGATCGTCACCGCCGCATTTCTGGGAGGAAGCCGATGAGGACGTTATCACGCTACGTGTTTGTGGCCGTCGGGGTCACAATCGTCGCGGCGGCATCCATCGCCGCTGCGGCGCAGAAAGGGACGCAGCAGAAAATCCGCATCCGTGGTACGATCGAGAAGATCGACGGTCAGATGCTCGACGTGAAGTCGCGTGAAGGCGCCAATCTGAAGGTCAAGATGGCAGACAAGGTACGGCTGACCGCGATGGTGAAAGCGTCGCTCGCCGATCTCAAGCCCGACACCTATATTGGCGTTACCGCCATGCCGCAGGCCGACGGCGGCCAGCGCGCGGTTGCGATCCACATCTTCCAGCCCAAGCAGCGCGGCACCGGTGAGGGCCACCGGCCGTGGGACCTGCAGCCTGGCAGCACCATGACCAATGCCGCCATCGAGACGACGGTCGCCGGCACCGACGGGCAGGTCATAACGGTTCGTTACAAGCAAGGCGACAAGATCGACCAGAAGAAGGTCATCGTGACGGCGAGGACCGTTATCGTCCGGTATCTCCCCGGCGACCGCAAGGAGCTCAAGTCCGGGCTGCGCGTCATGCTGAACAACGCCACCAAGAACCCCGACGGCACGATTAATGCCCCGACCGTTAGTTACGGACGCGACGGGGTCGTGCCACCGATGTGAACATCGCCAACCAGTATTCGGGAGGAAGCATCATGTTGAGGACAGTGATCACTGCGACCTTCGCTGCGACGATCGTACTGTCGTCGGCGCTGGCGCAAAAGCCGCAGACGCAACTCGTCAAAGGCAAGATCGATGGGGTCGAGAGCTCGGCCGTCATCGTCGCCCAGGCCAAGGGCGGCGGCAAAGTCAAAGTCAATCTGACGCTCAAAGCTGTGATCATGACAGTCGGCAAGGCGACGCTGGCCGACATCAGGCCGGGCTCCTTCATCGGCGTTGGCGCGATGCCGCAGGCCGACGGCAGCCAGAAGGCGATCCGCGTCATGATCTTCCCGGAAATTCAGCGCGGCACCGGCGAAGGCCATCGGCCCTGGAATAAGCCCGGCACTACCATGACCAATGCGACCGTCGATACCCAGGTCAAGAGCGTCGACGGCCAGGTCTTGACGGTCAAATACAAGGGCGGCACGCAAAAGATCATCATCGGGCCCGACGCGCTCATCCTCGCCAACATTCCGGGCAGTAAAACCGACCTGAAGGTCGGCGCAGCAATCACGATTCCGGCGGCGAAGAAATCGGCCGACGGAATGCTGGAGACCGCTCGCGTCAATATTGGTCGTGGCGATTACATCCCCTGACCATTCCCGGGCGAGCATGCAGGCGCTGCAAGGCGCACGGAGTTTTTTGGGAGGATAATCAATGACGAGGCTTCTCACCGCCGCGGTCGCCGCGGGCGCGCTTGCAATCGTGTCGGCACACGCCGAGCAGAAGCAGACGGTCCGGGTGGTCGGGCAGATCGCGAGCGTCGACGGCGCAACGATCATTGTCAAGCAGGCCAAGGGTGGCGACGCCAAGGTGATACTCAGGCCGAAGGCCAGCATCTTCGGGGTCGTCCGTGCGACGCTGGCCGACATCAGGCCGGGCTCCTTCATCGGTGTAGGCGCGATGCCGCAGGCCGACGGTAGCCAGAAAGCGATCCGCGTCATGATCTTTGCTGAGACCCAGCGCGGCACCGGCGAAGGCCACCGGCCATGGAACAGGCCCGGCACCACCATGACCAACGCAACGGTTGCGACCACGGTGGCCGGCGTTGAGGGTCACGTGGTGCGCGTCAAATATAAGGCCGGCGAGCAGCGGATCGTCATCGGCCAGGATGCCGTGATCATGGCGTATGTCGTCGGTGCCCGCAGCGAGCTCAAGCCTGGCGCCTACGTCGCCATCACCAGAGCGCTGAAGATGCCCGATGGCTCGCTGGAAGCGTCGCGCGTCAATGTCGGCCGTGGCGACATTCGACCGAACTGAACGACAGCGGTTACGTCAAAGCGGGCGTCGGTCCGGGTTAAGATATGCGCAGCGCGTCGCTTGCGCTGCGCTGGCGGACCTGCCGCATGCATTTGCAGCCACGCATGATGAGAAATTCATCACGTCGCTGTTGCGGTTTGATTGAATCTTCAGCGCCTGCCCAACAAACAGGCGGCCGCGCCTCGTCGTCAATCGACAATATGCTGACAAACAAAGCATAAATCACAGTCTGTGGAGCGGCGCGGCTGTTGGCACGGCCATTGCAAACTCCATCGCGCCTGCCGGTCCGGGCCCCGGCACAACGATGGAGTGCGCCACCATGTCAATGTTCGCCAATCCTTTCGACCCGAAGCGCCGTCTGAACCGGTCGGGCTGCAGCTGTGGCTTTCATGCCAGTCAGGATGATCACGACCGCGCATCGACCGCGCAGCTCGAATGTGCGGCAATCGACGGCGAGGACAAGCGTTATGAAGGCGTCGTCGCTTCAGCGGTGATGCGGGCGGTGTTTCCGAAGGACGCCGCGCGCCGCGCCTTCCTGCAATCCGTCGGCGCCTCGACCGCGCTGGCGGCGATCTCGCAGTTCTTCCCGCTCGCAACAGCGACCGACGTATTCGCGCAAGGCAGCAAAATCGAGAAGAAGGACCTCAAGGTCGGCTTCATCCCGATCACCTGCGGCACGCCGATCATCATGGCGCAGCCGATGGGCTTCTACGCCCGGCACGGCCTCAACGTCGACGTGATCAAGACCTCCGGGTGGGCGGTGATCCGCGACAAGACCATCAACAAGGAATACGACGCCGCCCACATGCTCTCGCCGATGCCGATCGCGATCAGCATGGGTGCTGGCTCGCGCCCGATCCCCTACACGATGCCGGCGGTGGAGAACATCAACGGTCAGGCGATCACGCTTGCCATGAAGCACAAGGACAAGCGCGACCCGAAATCCTGGAAGGGATTCAAGTTCGCGGTGCCGTTCGACTACTCGATGCACAATTACCTGTTGCGCTACTACGTTGCCGAGCATGGCATCGATCCCGACAAGGATATCCAGATCCGATCCGTGCCGCCGGCGGAGATGGTGGCGAACCTGCGCGCCGGCAATCTCGATGGCTATCTCGGACCCGATCCGATGAACCAGCGCGCCGTCTATGACGGCGTCGGGTTCATCCACATCCTGTCGAAGAACATCTTCGAGCGACATCCATGCTGCGCGTTCGCGATCTCGCGCGAGTTCGTCACCGAGATGCCGAACACCTACGCCGCGCTCGTGAAGTCCATCGTCGACGCGGCCGCCTTTGCGCACAAGCCGGAGAACCGCAAGCAGATCGCGGCCGCGATCGCGCCGGCGAACTACCTCAACCAACCGGTGACGGTGGTGGAGCAGGTGCTGAGCGGCACCTTCGCCGACGGTCTTGGCAAGGTGCAGCGGGTCCCCGACCGTATCGATTTCGATCCGTTCCCCTGGGAGTCGTTCGCGGTCTGGATCATGACCCAGATGAAGCGCTGGGGCCAGATCAAGGGCGAGGTCAACTACGCCAAGGTCGCCAAGGACGTCTATCTCGCGACCGGCACCGCCAAGCTGATGCAGGAGCTCGGCCTCACTCCACCGAATGAGACGTCAAAGAGCTTCGTGGTGATGGGCAAGCCCTTCGATCCCGCAAAGCCCGAGGACTACGTCAAGAGCTTCAAGATCAAGAAGACGGCATAACGATGATGCACGCGCCGGGCGTCCACCATCCACCACACGCACTCCCTTCATCCTCCCCCCTGCCGGGGGGAGGCCGGGAGCGCGTATCATGAACCTCTCTATCACAGCCCGCGCGGCTGTCGTCTCGGTCGCGATCTTCATCGCGTTCGCGCTGGCCTGGCACGTCGCCACCCGCGGCGCCGGACAGGTGGCGCAGATGGACCCGGAATACGCCAAGCTCCTCGGCGCGCAGGCGACGCAGGGCAAATCGGCGATGCCCGGCCCGCTTGAGGTCGGCGCGAAGGTCTGGGAGCATGTCCGGCAGCCGTTCTACGACAGAGGCCCGAACGACAAGGGCGTCGGCATTCAGCTCGGCTATTCCATCGCTCGCGTCGCGGTTGGCTACCTGCTGGCGGTCGCCTTTGCGATCCCGATCGGCTTCCTCATCGGCATGTCGCCGTTGATGAGCCGGGCGCTTGATCCGTTCATCCAGGTGCTCAAGCCGATCTCGCCGCTCGCCTGGATGCCGCTCGCGCTCTACACCATCCGGGATTCGACGCTGTCGTCGATCTTCGTGATCTTCATCTGCGCGGTCTGGCCGATGATGGTCAACACGGCTTTCGGCGTCGCCTCCGTGCGCCGCGAATGGCTCAACGTCGCGCGCACGCTCGAAGTCGGCACCGTCCGTCGCGCTTTCACCATCATTCTGCCCGCGGCGGCGCCGACCATCCTCACCGGTATGCGCATCTCCATCGGCATCGCCTGGCTGGTGATCGTGGCGGCCGAAATGCTCGTGGGCGGAACCGGCATTGGCTACTTCGTCTGGAATGAATGGAATAATTTGTCGATAACGAATGTGATTACCGCGATCCTGCTGATCGGCCTGGTCGGCATGGTGCTCGACCAGATGCTGGCGCGCCTCGCCCGCATGGTCACCTTCCCGGAGTGAGGCGCCAATGACCAAGCCTGCCGACAAATTCATCTCCATCGAAGGCATCACCAAGCGCTTCCCGGCGCCGGGCGGCGGCGCGACCACGGTGTTCCAGGACCTGTGGCTGTCGATGCAGCGCGGCGAGTTCACCTGCATCATCGGCCATTCCGGCTGCGGCAAGACCACCGTGCTCAACATCCTCGCCGGCCTCGACGCGCCGTCGGAAGGCGCCGTGATCGTCGACGGGCAGGGCATCGAGGGCCCCTCGATCGACCGCGCCGTCATCTTCCAGAGCCACGCGCTGTTGCCGTGGCGCACGGTGCTCGGCAACGTCGTCTACGCGGTGTCGTCGAAATGGCCGCGCCGGTCGCGCGCCGCGCAGGAGGCGCAGGCGAAAAAGTTCATCGACCTCGTCGGCCTCTCCGGCGCCGAGGGGAAGCGCCCGGCCGAGCTCTCCGGCGGCATGAAACAGCGCGTCGGCATCGCGCGCGCGCTCTCGATCGAGCCCAAGATCATGCTGATGGACGAGCCGTTCTCCGCGCTCGACGCGCTCACCCGCGGCACGCTGCAGGACGAGGTGCGCCGCATCTGCACCACCACCGGGCAGACCGTGTTCATGATCACGCACGACGTCGACGAGGCGATCTACCTCGCCGACCGCATCGTGATGATGTCGAACGGCCCGGACGCCGTGCTGGCCGAGATCGTCGAGAACCCGCTGCCGAAGGATAGGAAGCGCAACGACTTCCACCGCCACCCGCTCTATTACGGCGTGCGCAACCACATCATCGACTTCCTGGTGACGCGCTCGAAGAATTTCGCCGAGGACATGAAGGACAGCGGCTTCGACCGCCGCCACCCGCCGGTGGTGCGCCCGGGCGCGCCGGTGACGGCGATCCCGACCGAGACTGATGGCCACGCCACACCCGCAGCGTCATTACCGGGCTTCCGGCAATCCATCGCGACGGGATGACTAGAAATGCTGATCCGCGATGTCTGCTGATTGTCTGGAGCGCGAGTCGGTGCCACGAACTCGGCGTGCTCCCTCTCCCCGGAGGGGAGAGGGTTGGGG